>JAFWPM010000221.1 GCA_017509565.1 Kiritimatiellia bacterium
CGCTGGCGCTGGTCGCGCTGGCGGCCGTGCTGTGGGGCCTGGACTCCTTCGTGGCCGACTCCGCCATCCCCGACAGGCTCTCCTGGGCTCTCCGCGTCCTCGGCATTGTCGCGCTCGTCGCCGGCGCGGCGGTGTCGATGGCGGCCGGGGTCAGGCCGCTGCTGCTCGCGCTGGTGTCGATTGCCGCAACCGTCGTGTTCGTCGTCCTCGGCAACATCCCGGCGATAGAGCGCAACTTCGACGCATCGCGCATCGACAAGCTTTTCATCGGCGGGCTCCTGACGCTTGGGGTAGTCGGCGGACTGTGCTTCGTGGTCGAGCAGGCGGCCGGCCTCGTCGCGAGCGCTCTCCGGGCGGTTGGGTGGCGGGGCCGCGCGGACGGTGCCGATGAAGGCGGCGAAGGCCTCCCGGCGGAGGGGCCCGACGCGGGGGCGGGACCGCGTGTGCGCCTGCCCGCCGTGTCGCTTTTCGACAATGTCTCCCAGCAGTGGCTCATCGGCACCGTCTGCAACTTCCTGGTCATGTCCGTCGTCCTGATCATGCTCGCGAACCCGAAGGGCGACCTCCAGGACACCTTCATCCAGAAGGTCAAGTTCATCGCGTCCCACGGCCTCTTCGCGCTGTGGATCGGCTATGGGCTTGTCATCGCCCTCCAGGTCGTGGACGGCATCGTGCGCCGCGTCCTGCCCGGCGGCGCGGCGCGCCCGGCGATGGCCGTCGCGGCGGCGCTGGTCTTCCTCGCGCCGCTGATCCCGATCGAGCAGAACTACTGCAACGACCGCCTTGTCTTCGAGCTTAGCGGCGCCGAACAGAACGGCCACGACTACGGCTGGCAGTTCGGCAACTACCAGCTGCGCGGCGCAAACGCCATCCGTGAGGAGCTGGAGGACGACGAGGAGCCGCTCCCCAACCCGCTGTATCCGCCCGAAATGGGGCGGGGCGCCGTCTTCTTCGGCGGAACCGACCCCGGGCGCTTCGTCCCGACCTACATGATATACTCGGCCGACGTGCGCCCCGACGTCTTCCTGATCACCCAGAACGCCCTCGCCGACAACACCTTCATGTCCGTCACGCGCGACCTCTACGGCGACCAGCTCTGGATTCCGACGCCGGCCGACAGCGAGAACGCCTTCTCCGAGTTCGTCGCCGACGTCAACGCCGGCCGCCGCCAGGCGAACTCCGACATCGTCGTCGAGAACGGCCGCGTCCAGATTGTGGGCGCGCTCGGGGTGATGGAGATCAACGGCATCCTGTGCCGCCAGATATTCGAGCGCAACAAGCGGTGGCACGACTTCTACGTCGAGGAGAGCTACGTGATCCCGTGGATGTACCCGTACCTCACGCCGCACGGCCTGATCATGAAGATCAACTCCGACCGGACGCCGCTCTCCGCCGCGAACACCGAGGACGACATGGACTTCTGGGACTGGTACGTGCGGCGGATGACGAAGGACGGCAAATACCGCCGCGACATCGTGGCGCAGAAGTCCTTCTCCAAGCTCAGGAGCGCGATCGCCGGGCTCTACATGAACCGCGGGCGGATTCGCGAGGCGGAGCGCGCCTACAACGACGCGCGCGTCCTCTACCCGGTCAGCCCGGAGGCGACCTTCCGCTACGTGCAGGACATCCTGATGCGGCAGCGGCGCTACGCCGAGGCCATGGAGGCGATCGGCTACTTCTGCGAGAAGGACCCGAACAACGAGCGCGGGCCATACGTGCTTAGCGTCATCGGGGACATCGTGGCGGCGGACAGGCGCCTGGCGGAGATAATGGCGCGGCGCGGGCCCGACGGCTCGCTGGGCGTCGCCGACAGGGTCGAGATGGCCGAAATCCAGCTTAAGAGCGGCGACGTCGCGGCGGCGCGCAGGA
Source organism: Kiritimatiellia bacterium (assembly GCA_017509565.1). GTDB lineage: Bacteria > Verrucomicrobiota > Kiritimatiellia > RFP12 > JAAYLN01 > RGIG5952. The sequence continues at coordinate 1,870 of JAFWPM010000221.1, forward strand.
GCCTTGAGGGGCTCGCCTCCGCGCCCGGGCTGTCAGTTCCGGAATGCCTGCGCATAGCGCTGCTGCTCGACGAGGCCGGCGAGGTTTCCGAGGCGGCCAAGGCGATGGACCGCATCTGGCGCAAGGATGCCGTGCGGCGCAGCCCGGAGGCCCTGCGGCTCGCGGCGCGCATCTACGAGGGGACGGCCGACGTCGAGAAGCTCGCCGTCCTGCTGCCGCTCCACCTTGAGCGCACCCCGGGCGACTGGCAGGGCTGGCTGGCCTTCGCCAACATCAATGGCCTGAGGGGCAGGATGGATGCCGCGGCGGATGCGCTTGAACGCGCGATCCAGGGCGGCGGCGAGAGGGTGGTCCCCATGGTGGAGGGCAACGCCACGCTCACGGCCGCCTACCGCCACATGGTGGCGCGGATGCGGCGGCGCCAGCAGGGCGGCGCCGCCCCGTGGGGCGCGGCCATGCCGATGGAGCGGAAATGACGGCGGGCGTCCAGAGTCTTTTCCAGGCGCTGCCCCTTCCGGCGCTTGTCGCGTGGGCGGCGCTTGTCGGCGCCTGCTTCGGCAGCTTCCTGAGCGTTTGCATCTGGCGCATACCGCGCGGGGAGTCCGTCGTGCGGCCGCGCTCGCACTGCCCGTCGTGCGGCCGCCTCATCCCGTGGTACCGCAACTTCCCCGTTGTAAGCTGGCTTGTCCTGCGCGGGCGCTGCGCCGACTGCAAGGCCCGCATTTCGCCGCGATACCTGCTGCTTGAGGTCCTCACCGGGACGCTCTTCGCCCTCGCCGCAGCCCGCTTCTCCGCCGACCCGGCGATCATGCTGCTGGCGTGGGTCGTCATTTTCGGCCTCGAACTCGGCGCCTTCGTCGATCTCGACTGGTACATACTCCCCGACCGCGTCACCGTCGGCGGCATGGCGCTGGGGCTGTGCGCCTCCGCGCTCATGCCGCGCATCCACGGGGCGTACTACTGGGCGGACGGCCTGCTGGTCTCGGCCTGCGGCCTCGCCATCGGATTCGGGACGCTGTGGCTTGTCTCCGTCATAGGCCGCGCGGTGTACGGGCGCGAGGCCCTTGGCTTCGGCGACGTCAAGCTCATGGGCGCCGTCGGCGCGGTGTTCGGCTGGCAGGCGGTCGTCGGCGTCCTTTTCCTGTCGGCGCTCTCGGGCTCGGTCGCCGGCATCGCGCTGATGGCGCTGGGGCGGCGCGGGCTCAAGGGCCGCATCCCCTACGGGCCGTTCATCGCGGCGGCGGCGATTCTGTGGCTCTTCGCCGGGCCGTGGCTCTGGGGCCGGTACATGGCGCTGCTCGCGCCATAGGCCCGCCGCCCGCAATCGACAAAAATGAAAACTTCCGACTTTGACTACGAACTGCCGCGCGGGCTTATCGCGCAGCACCCATCCGAAAAGCGCGAGGGGTGCCGGATGATGGTGCTCAACCGCGCCGCCGGGACGCGCGAGGACTCCGTGTTCTCGACGCTTCCGCGGCGCCTGCGCAGGGGCGACCTCCTCGTGCTCAACGACACCCGCGTCTTCCCGGCGCGGGTCGAGGGCCACTGGGCCGACACGCCCGGCAAGGTCGAACTGCTGCTGCTTGAGCCGCTCGCCGGCGGCGAATGGGAGGCGCTGATGCGAAGCGGTCGGCCATTCCGCGCCGGCAACGTTGCCGTTTTCGCCGACGGGGCGCTGAAGGCAGAGCTCCTGCGCCATACCTCGGAGCCTGGCCCGTGCCACTTATCTCCTGCCGGCGGTGGCTCCCTCCCGTCCCAACCCCCTTTAACTTCTGTTGGTGGGGCGGTGCCCCGTCAAAGGGGTGTGGGGCCGGGCCCCACCCTCTCCGGCCACATCGTCGTGCGCCTGGACTTCGCCGGCGACCTCTACGCGCTGCTTGAACGCAGCGGCGAGACGCCGCTGCCGCCGTACATTGCGCGGACGCCAAGGGCCATGACCGAGGAGGAGCGCCGCGAGGACGCCGAGCGCTACCAGACCGTCTACGCAGAGCGCACTGGCGCCGTCGCGGCGCCAACCGCCGGCCTGCACTTCACGAGGGAGCTCCTCGGCGAAATCGCCGCCGGCGGCGTCGAGATCGCGAAAATCACCCTCCATGTCGGCCCGGGCACGTTCAGGCCGGTGACGGTCGAGAACCCCGACGACCACCCAATGCACTCCGAACGCTACGAGGTCTCGGAGGAGGCGGCCGACGCAATCGCGCGGTGCCGCGCACGCGGCGGGCGCATCGTGTGCGTCGGCTCGACGACCGTCAGGACGCTGGAGACGATGGCCGCCGAGCACGGCGGCCGCGCCGTGGCCTGCTCCGGCCGCAGCGCGCTCTTTATACGCGAGCCGTACCGCTTTGTCTTCACGGACGCGATGATCACGAACTTCCACCTCCCGAAGTCAACGCTGCTGATGATGGTCTCCGCGCTCGCCGGACGCGGCTTCGTGCTGGACAGCTACCGCGAGGCGGTGCGGCTCGGCTACCGCTTCTTTAGCTACGGCGACTGCATGCTGATCGAATAGCGCGAGCGCCTCTCGCAATGGCGGTTTCCGGCACAACCAACCATTTCTTTTCGTGTTAGGACGAAGGCCGATTTCGTGTCCCGCGAAGCGGGGTTTCGTGTCCGCCGGAAGCGGCGGCGATGCTGCGCATCGCAAGGGCATGGGATGGCGGCGGCGATGCTCGCATGGGTCGGCGCAGTCCCTGGCCCGCAGGGCCGCCAAAGGCGGTCCGCCGCGACGGTGGCTTTCGTGGTCGCGCGCTAGCGCCTGCCGCAATGGTGGCTTCCATCAAAGTCGCCCACAACTATGCACGAAGCTTCTGATTTTTTGCTAGAATATAGGCCGGTTTTTTTGGAGAAACAATGGGAAACTGCAATTGCAAATGCGTAAAGCGGGTGGCGCTGTGCGCCGTCCTGCTGGCCGCCGTTGCCGCGGCCGTTGTGTTTTCGCGCGGGAGGGGGAAGGCCGACGCCGCCCCGCCGCCGGCCGCCGAGGAGGAGCCGGAAGCCGTCTCGTTCGAGGAGAGGGCGCAGAGGAAAATCGACGAACGCATGAACGACGGCGAATACGTCGGCGGGCTCAACGCGCTTGCCGCCGCGCAGGGCGAACTCGCCAGGCGCAGGGAGGCCGCGCAGCGCGAATTCGCCGACTGGCGAAGCAAATTCGTCGAGGGCAGCGCCGAGGCGCGCGAGCTGGTTAAAAAATTCGCCGCGCTTGGCGACGCCGACAGCGCGGAGGCTGCCGATTTGCGCGCGCGCCTCCAGTCCCTCATCGACGCCGACGCCGTGGGCGCCCGCCTCCAGGGCGTGATTGCCGAAATCGACGCAGAGGCGGAAAGGGCGCGGGCCGCCGCCGCCGAAATGATCGGCGCCAGAATCCATCGCCAGGCCGGCGAGGGCATGAAGGCCGAACAGGCGGAGGCCGAGGCCGCAAGGCGCCGGCGCATCGCCAGCGGAGAACTCGCCCCGGCAACGAACAGCGGCGCAATCCGCCGGCCCACGGCGGGTGGCCGCGAAATCTCGCCGAGGGGCAGCGGATGGTGGACGAACGGCGTCCCGGCCGCCGCCGCCGTCCCGGCCCCTGCCCCTGCGGAATGACCACCACGCCACTGCGCGCGACGCCATGCGGAACTTGGGGAATCTGGGCCGGAAACGGATGCCTTGCGCGGCCGACGGCAAAGTTTTTGCCCGCCTTTTTTTGCCCGCCGCTTGAAAACCCGCGCCGCTTTTAGTATTATTTAGATGGAATTTGCCATGAATTTTTCACGTACAACTAGAAGGGAGACGACAATGGACAACAACCGTTGTGATTACTTTGGTCTCATCCGCAAGGCTTTTGCCGGAGCGTTCCTTGGAGCGCTGTCGCTGTTTTCAGCAGCAACGTCGCGGGCCGACGTCTATGTCTCGGGCGTCGAAGTCGACGCCGGCGGCGACTACAACGTGACCTTCAACACCGGCACCATCAGGTTCCGCGTCCAGCTGAGCGAGGACATCACCTCGGACATCACCGGCGGCACCCCGACGATCAACCTGAAGGGCATCTCGAACTTCGCCACCGGCTCCTCCACCCACATCGCGACATTCGCGGGCGACGGCCGCTCCCAGGGCGACGATTCCATCATGTTCTTCACCTACCCCATCCAGGCAGGCGACTACTCCGGCGGCCTTGAGCTGACCGGCACGCTCCAGCTCAACGGCGCGACGATCAACACCACGGGCGGCGTCGTCAACGACGGCGTCGCGCTCCCCAGCGGCGAGGAGGACGACGGCTCGCTCACCGACAACGGCTTCGTCGTCAAGATCATGACCTTCTACTTCGAAGGCGGCGTCAACAGGCTTGAAATCCCGGCCAGCAAGGCCAAGGTCGGCAAGACGTCCTCCTACGAAATCTACGGCGGCGGCGCCCTTTCCTCTGCAATCCAGTTCCAGATCAAGGCCATCTCCGACGACGACATCGAGGTGACCGTCGCCGACCAGACCGGCGCCAGCAAGCGGCTCTCGTCCGAAGGCGGCGAAATCCTCAACGCCACGATGGACGCCAGCGGGCAGATGACCCTGACCGTCACGCCCGAGGTCGAAACCGACAGCGAGATCACCCTGCGCATCCGCCCGGCCTCCGCTTCCGGCGACTCCAGCGCCGACCTCGAACTCGTGCTGAAGGGCGTCGCGGAGCAGGCCCCGACCGTCGAGAGCGTCACCGCCGTCCAGGCAAACACCGGCGTCGGCCAGTCCATCATTCTTGAAATGACCCTTTCGGGCCGCATTAACAGCGTCAACTCCAGCAGCTCCTCGACGCCGTATGCCCAGCTCAACGTCGCGAACCAGAACAACAACTCAACCTACGCGAACAACAACGCCCTCGCCGACTACGCCGTCTACAGGAGCGACAGCGTCTACTACTTCAGCGGCAAGAAGATATACTTCCACTACACCGTCAAGCCAGGCGACTTCGTCGAAGACCTCGACCTCAAGAACCTGAGCTTCGCCCCCCGCTCGATCAACACGGCCGAAGGCTACGCGACCGCCGCCACCGTCACGTCCCTGCCAAAGGGTGACGACGCCGGCTCGCTCGCCTCCAACGCCGACATACGCATCCAGACGATCGTCTTCAGCGACACCTCCAGCGCGACGGCCGACATCAGCCTCGTCGAGGACAACACCTACAACCTCGTTATCACCCGCGGCGGCTCCGCCAGCGTCGCCCAGGGCTTCCGTGTGACCAGCGAAAGCACCTCCGGCGAGGCGATGGCCAGCGGCGACAAGATCACCTACTCCCCGCAGTTCTCCATCCCGGCGAACTCCGCCACCGCGACATTCACCTTCGCCGCCGTAGAGGAGGGCACCCAGGTCCTCCGCTTCCGCCCGTACGGCTATCCCGACAGCGGCGCCGGCGACCTTCTCGCGACCATCACCGTCACGCCCAGTTCCGTGACCCCGTCCGTCCAGATTTCCGGCGCATCCTCCGTCCCCGAAGGCACCGGCACCTTCACCGTCAACCTGGCCCTCTCCAAGGCGCCCAAGGAGAACATAACTGTCACGGTCTCCTCCTCCGACAGCGACAGCCTCAGGATCGCCGGCTGCGACAGCGGCACGATGAGCGGCGACAACGCCGTCGTCACCTTCCGCGCCGGGCAGGCCGGCCCCTACGCCATCACGCTCGACCCGGTCGACGGCTACGCGCAGGGCCTCAACGAGATTACCCTTACCGCTACGGCCAACAAGACCTACACCGAGGCGACCCACCGCATCCGCGTCAACAACCTCGCCCCCGAAATCACCGTCTCCCAGACCGACGAGGGCGGCAACTGGCTGATGACCGGCTTCTCGGCGATGTCCGAGGGCCAAATCAACTGGGGCTCGTCCGACGTCAACGCCGACCGCGCCGCGCTCATCTCCGCCGAGATCGACTGGGGCGACGGCTCGTCCGACACCGTCTCGTGCAGCGCCTCCGGCAGCGGCAACGCAAGGCACACCTACGCCTCCGCCAACGGCAACGCCGAGGAGAAGACCGGCGGCTACAACATCTCGCTCAAGCTCACCGACAAGGACGGCGGCTTCTCGCAGGTCGATGGCCGCATCATCGTCTCGGCGCCTATCGCGGCCCTCATCTACGAACACAAGACGACGGTTGGCAATTCCGGCGGCAACTCCTACAAGTCCGAGCAGCACGGCACCGTCCTCCAGGGCCTCGGCGAGGGCCGCGTCGGCTACCGCGTCGGCAACGGCTCGACGCAGTATCCGACGGACGTGGTTGACGCCAACTACAACTGGAACGCCTACTTCACGCGCGGCAAGCAGCAGGTGGTGTTCCAGGGGATTCCCGGCGACTTCACCGACACGCACCCCGCGACGCAGGAGTCCGCCACCTTCAACTCCTTCTTCCACGTCTGGATGGGCGAAAACTTCACCGACGAGCGCGCCGTCGATCCCGAGGTCCATCTGGCCACGGCGGGCATAGACCTTGAAGAGGATACGACGTCAATCCGGATCCACGGCGTCTTCGCCCGCGAGTTCTACCCCGAGGACAACGTGGCCGACATCGACAACGACCAGCTCCCCGACAATTGGGAGAACAGGGTCTGGAGCGGCGAAGTGGCCTTCGAAAACCCCAACGGCGACTACGGCACCCGCGGCAATGTCGACGGCGATTTCTTCCCCGCCTGCGTGGCCGGCATCAATCCCGACGGCTCCTTCAGGCTGGCCGAGAAAAACGGCGCCTTCGACTTCTCGCCGAACGGGCTTGCCTTCGACAACCGCTACGAGGTCCGCGGCACCCACTGGGCGCTCAACGCGGCGATGTCCGACGCCACCGAACCGCAGGACGAACCCCACTGCGGCACATACGACCCCGAGACCTTCGCCTTCACCGACAATGGCGGGGCCAACAAGTACTACCCCTTCTACGGCACCGACCCGCTCAGTCCCGACACCGACGGCGACCTGCTGACCGACGGCTACGAATACTTCTTCTGGCGCATGGCCAAGTTCTCATCCGAACCATACGGCGAACGCTACGACCCGACAGCCGTAATCACCGGCACGGCAATCGAAAACGCCGAAATCGAGGCGACCTTCAACCCCTGCGTTGAAAACAGCCACATCACCCTCGACACCGACGGCGACGGCCTCTCGAACTTCGAGGAGTTCCTGCTCGGCACCAACCCCGTGCGCTGGGACACCGACGGCGACCAGATGAACGACGGCTGGGAGGTCATGTGGGGCCTCAACCCGAAGAACCCCGACGACGCCAAGGAGAATCCCGACGGCGACTTCATGGCCGCCGACGGCCAGGGCAACTTCCACTCCCAGGTCTTCGTCACCTACGGGTTCGACCCGCGCACCGCCTGGAAGGCGACCTACCAGGAGCGCAACCGCTCCGCAGTCGCCTTCGACTCGCCGAACACCGTCGCCTACAACAACTTCCACGAGCACTACCTCGGCCGCTGGGCAATCGACAACGGATTTGCCGAGAAGGTGGAGCCGACCTCGCGCTCGTTCATGACGCAGCCCGTCCCGTACGGCACCCGCCGCTACTACAACCCATCCTGGAAGGGCACCGCGAACCACGTCCCCGGCCATGCCGTCAAACTTGGCCAGGACCAGGGTTCCGGCGAGGACACCTATACCGTCGTCTACGGCGAGGAATCCTTCACCGTCTACTCCGAGGAAATCACCACGCACGGCTGCGACACCGACGGCGACGGCGTCCCTGACGGCTGGGAGCTCTACCTCTGCTCGTCCGACGGCACGTCCCGCGACGGCTTCTGGCCCACTAGCGACAGGGATGTCGAGGGAAACCCCTTCCCGTCCGCGGAGGACGCCGGCAAGGACTTCGACGAGGACAAACTGAGCAACCTTGCCGAGTGCCATTCCGTCGAACTCTGCGACTACTACGGCTCCATCTGCACCAACGGCTTCGCCAACGTCAACGGCAACTGGTACAACAAGTGGTGGCCGTCGAACCCCTTTGACTACGACACCGACCTCGACGGACTTCCCGACGGCAAGGAGGGTGACGAGACCTTCCGCTACCAGGAGAACTTCACCGCCTCCTACAGCGGCGGCTCGTTCATGGGCGTTGAAGTCCAGCTCGCCTGGAAGGACCCCGACGCCAAGACGCAGACGCGCTTCGGCAAGAACACGATGCGGCGCGGCCACGTTCCAGGCGGCGGCCTCAACCCCTGCTCCGTCGATACCGACATGGACTACATCCCCGACTTCTGGGAATACCAGTTCGCCGGGACAAACCGCGACACCGACTGGGCCGGCGGCTTCTGCGACAAGCCAGGTCTCCAGACTTCGCTCGCCTTCCGCAACGGCGTCCCCTACATCTCCCTCGCCGGCGGCGGCATGGACGGCACCTACTTCGACTCGCGCGACGCGCTTGACGAAGTCGAGGGCGTCGACGCCGTTGTCTCGAACAAGGTCAACTACATCAAGGAAGGCAAGTTCGTCTACCGCAAGTTCGACTTCGACGGCGACGGCCTCCAGAACTACCAGGAATACCTGATCAACGGCGTCCGCCACTTCCAGTATGACAAGTGGGTCGCGGGCGGCGAATACGGCGACTACGACATCCAGGAAATCCTGGACACCGGCAAGTTCGGCGAGAACTCGCGGACCCCGTATGTCAAGGTCCCGAAGACCAACTTCACGCTGGAGCCCGAGATGGACGAGATGGACCCGCTCCTCGCAGTCTGGGACTGGGCCCGCTACGCCGACGACTGGCAGAGCGAGGGATCCCGCGTGCCATTTACCCTCCTTGGCGGCGCGCTCTTCCCGTTCAGCTACATGCCGCCCGAGCCGCGCGGTCCGGCCCTCCTCCTGTCCTACGCCTCGACCGACCCGCGTCTGGCCGACTCCGACGGCGACAACATGGACGACTACTACGAGATGTTCCACGGCCTCAACCCGATCCTCTCGATGCTCATGGACTACTGCGGCAACGGGCACCCGGCCGGCGAGACGATGGACTTCATCTCCTTCCCGTGGATGGCCGGCCTGGCCGAGGCCGACCCGGACCACGACGACAAGCTCAACTGGGAGGAGTCCCTGGCCCCGAACCAGCCCGCTCCGGCCAACCACAACACCGACCCATCGCCGCTGTGGATGACCGACATGTCCTACAGCAACTCCTTCGTCAACCTCTACTACAACTGGGGCACCGCGGCCAACTTCTGGACCCGCGAGACCCTTACCCTTAACGAGAGCGACGACAAGATTTACGTCCAGTACCCCTACCCGCCGATGATGCTGGGCGAGGAGCGCCCGACCTACATGTTCTCGTTCGAATGCAACGAGGGCTTCGACACCGATAACGACAACCTTTCCGACACCTACGAGATCAACGGCGGCGCCGGAAATGTCACTGACCCGCAGAACCCCGACCGCCCGATTGCCCGCAAGGCCCTCTACCTCGACGGCAACGCCGCGGCCCGCACCAGGTCCGTGTTCGCGGCCGGCCCGAACGCCCTCCGCTCCTTCACGGTCGAAGCCTGGGTCAGGCCCGAGAACCCGGCTTCTGGCTCGATGCAGGTCATCGTCGAGCGCCCCGTCGCGTGCTTCGAGTCCAACGAGGAGCCGACCTACGAGTATGTCCGCCGCAACTTCCGCATCGGCCTGACGGCGACCGGCCTGCCCTTCGTCGAGTTCGACAACGAGGGCGGCAAGAACATCGTCACCGACCGCGCCGTTGCCTCCAAGGACAAGGCCCTCGCAGCCAACGAGTGGGTCCACCTCGCCGCGACGATGGACGGCTACGCCAAGCGGCTCAGCCTCTACATCAATGGCGAACTCGCCGCCTACGCGGCCACCGAGGGAATCCCCTGCACGGGCTTCTCCAGCTCGGCGATGTCGCCGGTCGGCGACCAGGCCTACATGATCCCCAACTGGGCCCCGATCGTGATCGGCGCCGCCGACGCCAACCCCAACGGCAAGGTCGATGGCGGCTTCTGGTACTACAACGGCGCGGTCAACGACATCCCCGGCGGCCAGCCGCAGCTCTCGAACTTCTTCAAGGGCTGGATCGACGAAGTCCGCATCTGGGACGGCGCCCGCCCCGGCGGCGAGGACGCCTCCGACCGGCGCGTCGCCTTCTGGCACTGGCCGACCATCAAGGACGACTACAAGAGCCTCAAGCGCTACGGCATGGACGAAATCCTCGAAGCGCGCAACGACACCGTCAAGTTCCTCAACAGGCTCGTCGACTACCGCAAGGGCGAAATCGACGCGGACAATGAGGCCGGGGCCACCGCGACCACGAACGCCACGGTCGTCAACTCCTACTTCTATGAAGGCCACGGCAAGACCTTCGAGGAGTTCTGCGACTTCTGCGTCAACTTCATCCAGATGACGCCCGGCGGCGAGAGCGCCAACGTCAGGATTCCGCCGAGGCTTCTCTGCGTGTACTCCTTCGACACCCTCCCCGACCCGAACTACGAGCCGGTCCAGCCGGCCAAGTTCGCCTCGCTGAACGGGCGCCCGAACGACTACGGCGGCGTGCCATGGCTCGCCGGCGCGAACGAGCGCTCCACAGTGTACACCTCAGTGGAGGCCCCCTATCTCTTCCCGCAGTCGATCCAGAACCTCGTGACCTGGCTCCCGATGGGGCACCTCGTCTCCAATGGCATCGACACCGGCTACCAGGAAATCAAGAGCTCCTCCAGCGTCCGGCTCTACACCTTCCAGGCCGACTCGGTCGCCGACTCCAAGTACTGGACCCGCTACACGAAGGGCGGCATCCCGCTCGCGAAGCTGAAGAGCCTCGAAACGACCGGCGCATTCAACGCCGCCGAGGACTATGTCAACAACTTCCCGAACAGCGCCAATCCATACGGCTACCGCTACGAGACCGCGATCGACATCGAGGACGAGGCCAACCCCGTCACGACCTACCTCGACTCCTACGATCCGAACTACGCGGTTCTCTTCAACGACCTGCTGCCGCTGCGTGGCGCCAGGGCCGACATGGACGTCCAGCTCTGGGACGACCCCAACGGCACGGGCCTCGGCGTCCGCGTCGATTCCGACGGCGACGGCCTGCCCGACTGGTGGGAACTCCAGTACAGCCTTGACCCGTTCAATTCCGACCGGAACGCCAATGGCATCGCCGACGCCTGGGACGACGACGACGGCGACGGCCTGTCGAACTACGCCGAATACCTCGCCGGAACCAACCCGCTGCTCTGGGATTCCGACAACGACGGCATCGGCGACTACGACGATTCGCCCAATGGCGGCATGACATACGGTGAAATCTACTCCGACAACGACCACGTCCTCGACGCCTACGAGTCGAAGTGGAACGACAACTTCGCGTCGCCGTTCCGCTATGACGAGCATCTTGACCGTGACCTCGACGGCTGGGACAACTGGTCCGAGGCCCTTGTCGGGACAAGCCTCGACTACAACGACTACAGCATGAGCGCCGACGCCACCAACGGCATCGTCGAGGCTTCCGTCAACGACAAGGCGGAGCAGTTCCCGATGCCGACGCTGCGGGTGACGCTCAACAACTCTGGCGACCGGCTGAACGGAAAAGTCGATGACAGTGCTTATGCAAGACTTGTTGTCCATGCGTACTCCGATGCAGAAATGAACGGCTGGCCAGATGCGGTACTTGCTCGAAATGTCGCTACTGACACGTTCCCGATGACGGTGGATCTGACTGCTAGTGATGTAATATATGGCCATCTACGGCAGGGTCGAAACTGGTTCTTTGCCTGGATAGAGCAGGATAATACAAAACTTGACAAGGTGAACTTTGGTGGGCCGACACCATCCAATCCTTATGGTGGTAACTGGCCGACCTGGACCCCCGGCGAGTCCGCCGCTGTGGCCGACTTCCAGGTTGAGGAGGGGATAGACATCGGCTGGGACCGCAACGAGGTCTCCTTCCACCTCGCCGCCGACCCGCTGGGTTATGTCCGCTACTCCTTCCAGCAGCCTGTAAGCGGAAGCGCGACGATCCAGGGCTATGCGGCCGACAAGCGCTCGCACAGCGTCTCCGTCGCGACGCAGGGTTCGATCATCTTCTCGAAGACCCTTGAATGGCCGCGCGTGTGGCTGCACGAGGGCGACTTCCAGGCCGGAAAGACCCAGAAGTACGGCGTCGGCACGGCCTCGGTCAGCGCCAGCCTGCCCAATGCCTATGCGGTGACGGTCGACGGCAACGTCGGCGGCTCCGTGACCAACTGGTTCACCAAGACCCTCGCCGCCCCGACGATTGTCTCGCCGAAGGACTACGAGGTCGTCTACGCCGGCCGCCCCGAGTTCCAGTTCTCGCTGCCAGCCGAGGCGACGGAGTTCCAGTTCACGCTGACGCGCATAATCAGCGGCAGCTCGAAGGTTGTCTACACCAAGCGCCTGCCCGCCCCGGTTGGCTCTCCGGTGATCTTCACCCTGCCCGAGCATGTCAACGACCAGACGCTGGCGAACGGTCTGAACCTCACGATGGGCGCGACCTACAGCTGGACCGTCAAGGCATACAACGCTGCGAACGCCTCCGGCGGCGCGGCGGCAACGGCCAACTTCGTTGTAGCCTCCGAGGAACAGCAGTCCCTCTCGGCGGCATACGGCAAGGTCGCCCTCTCCGCAGCCTATCCGACGGGCTGGGCCTATGCGAACTCCGCCTCGCCCAGGATACTCTTCCGGGCCTACGAGTCCGCCTCGTTCAACGGCATCCCGGCCGGCGGTTCCAACCGCACCTCCGCCGGCGCCTCGACGATCTACGGTCTCAAGCCCGGAAACGAGTACTACCTGATGGCCTTCGTCGACCAGAACGGCAACCGCGTCCGCGACGTCTGGGAGCCATGGGGCTACTACCGCGACGCCAACTGCGAGACGCCCTACGCGCCTGTTGCCGTCAAGGCCGGATTCGCCGCCAACGAGGCCGCGTATGAAATCGTCATCCGCGACCCCGATACGGACAACGACCTGATTCCGGACTCGGCGGAATACGCGCTCTACGGCTCCAGCGACCCGGACGGCTTCCTCGCCAAGTCCGGCATGACCGACGCGACGCTCAAGGCCTCCGCCGCGCGCTCCTCCGCCGCGGCAACGCTTGGGGCGGCAACGGCCACCCTGGCCGGCGCGCTTTCGACCCCGGCGGAATTCGAGGCAACCCGCGCCGCCGCGCTTGCGGCTTCGGACGGCGACTACGACGAGGACGGCCTCTCCAACGCCATCGAGCTTAACTACGGCCTTAACCCGGCCGAAGCCGACAGCGACAGCGACGGCGTCGAGGACGGCGACGATGTCTACCTCTTCGGACAGATCTCCGCCGCCAAGAGCGACCAGACACTCGGAGTCTCCGGCATCGAGCTTGACGCCGACGGCAACGTGGTCGTCTCCTGGGACTGGACGGGCAAGCCGGCCGAGGAAACGACAACGACGGCCCGCCGCGGCGCGGCCAGCGCTGACGCGGCTGTTCGCAGCGCCGCTGCGGCCACCGCCGCCACGCTCAACTACGTGATCGAGGCCACGGACTCGCTGATTGAACCCAACTGGCAGCCCGTCGGCACGGTCAGGGCCAAGTCCGCCACCGGCAGCACGGCTGTCGAGGAAGAATCGGGCACCGGCGCCCGCTTCTTCCGCGTCCGCCTCGTGAAGTAGGCGAATAAGCATCGTGGCGCGGCTTTGGCTGCGCCGCGATGCTTATTGCAGCGCCAAACAGGCATTTCGCGAAAAAGCCTTGTCCGATGGGCGCATGCATTCCTTTGAAACGGGGCATGTGGTTTGGGAGATGACTAAATTTTTGTTTTTTGGTAAAATTTAATCTAACTTTTCGTTGGAGTCATTATGAATAAGACAATCATTCCTGTTTCTGTCGTTGCCGTCTGCGCAGCGGCGTTTGTCGGTTGCGAGTGGGGCGGCGTCCACTCCGGCGAGTCCTGGAACGACGCCTATTCGTGGGCCAATTTTTCAGGGACCTACAAGCTCGTCACCGCCGTCCAGGCCGAAAGCTCCAGCTCCTCGACAGACGGGACCACGACGACTTCAGTATCCGAGAACACCATTTCCGCAACCGCCACCTTCGCCGTGGCCTCCGGCGCGCAGTCCGCAACCATAAACGGGCTCAAGACCCCCGTCGTCCCCAAGTCGGTCACCATCCGGTGCGGCAACTGGGTCTTTACCGACGACGGAGCCGGCTCCCTTGTGTTCCAGGGCTCGGGCGATGCCTTCGGCGGGTCAATCAGCTACGCCACCGGCACCGCCTCCCTCACCTTCGGCGAAGCCCACGGCAAGCTCAACGGAACGGTCAGCTACGGCTACACCGTCAAGAACACGGCGACCGCGACAACCACCTCCAACGGCCGCACGACGACTGTCGCCGCGCCAATCACATGGCTGAACCTTACGCAGAAGGGCAACCTGCTTACCTTCCAGGACAATGCCGGAACCGTCTACAGCGGCAAGATCACCGGTGCGAGCTGCCCGAAGGCAGACGACGGCGGCTATGTCCAGGCCGGCCACATCCGCTTCACCTTCGAGGCGAGGGCGAACAGCGGCGCAACCCTCTCCGGCTCGATTTCCGGCGACTGGTCCGGCGCCACGACCGCCAACACCGGGACGATTTCCAACCGCACGATCGACGCATCCTACAGCAACGGCAGGACTTCGGTGCAGTTCCAGGCCGTCTGCGGTAGCACGACGGTCTACGCCCGCGAGGTCACGCCGGCCGGCGGTTCGACGAACTAATCGCTACAAAAAGGCCGCACGGCAGTGCGGCCTTTTTTTTGCTTTTTGGGGTTGGTCCGCCGCCCGCGCTGCGCGGGAATGTAAACACCGATAACCTTTCAACTTATAGTCAAGCATGAATTTTGCAGGAATACTGGCCGGCGGCATTGGCAGCCGCATGGAGCGCGACGTCCCGAAACAGTTTCTGGACATCGCGGGAATCCCAATTGTCGTAAGGACGCTGAGGACATTTCTGGCGTCGCCGCGCGTCGGCCGCGTGGTGCTGGCGATGAACCCGCAGTGGATGGACTACTGCCGCGACCTGCTCGCGAAGAACGGCATCACCCCCGGTTCGCTTGACATCATCTCCGGCGGCGAGAGCCGCTTCCTCTCCATGGCCAACATCGTTGACCACTGCATCGGCCTGCGCGGGAATGCGCCTGGGGAGGACGACCTGGTCTGCATCCACGATTGCGCGCGCCCGTTCGTCACCCCGCGCATAATTGATGACAACTTCACAATGGTCGCCGACTTCGACATGGTCACCACCTCGCTCCCGACAATCGACACCGTGATTATCGCCGAGGATGGCCGGACCGAGACATCCGTGCCGGTGCGCTCCACCGTCTTCTGCGACCAGGGGCCGCAGACATTCCGCCTCCGCGAGTTCAAGCGCCTCCAGGCCGCCCTCACACCCGAGGAGACGGCGGCCCTCATCGAGGCCGGCAAGATGTATCTCGCCGCCGGCAAGCGCGTCGGCATCGTAAAGGGCGACAGGATGAACTTCAAGATTACGACGGAGTTCGACCTCACCCTCGCCGAATGCCTGCTGAAGGGCAATGCGGGAAGCGGCAACGGCTGACGGGCATTGTTCGCAACAGGGCCACAGGCGCAAGCCGCTGGCACGATATGCTTGCGTTTGCCGTGGCCGCGGCGATGTTCGCAAACAGCGGAATCGCGCCTGGCGGCCAGTCCGCAATCCTGAAACCGGCGGCAATGGGTAGCTTGGCTTGATTTTCTCGAAACAACATAGTAGAATCGTGTTGGTTCGATGTCTCAGTTTACAGCAGGGAGGAATATCATGAAAAAGAACGCCGCCGTTTTCGCCATTGCCGCATTGTCTGCATCCCTTCTCTCCGGCGCAATTGTCATCGACGACTGCTGGCCTGATCCAAACGACGAGGAACTTGCCGCCCTGTCTGTCTATGGCAGCCTCGACTTTGGCGTTGCGGCCCACGACGACAGCGACACTCCGGCGGAACTGTATTACAACTGGAGCCTTGTCGCCTATCCCGATGATGGCGACCCGGAGGTTTACGACCTTCCCGAATTCGAAGGCTCCTCCGAAATGTCGTTCGATCCGATGACGATGTCCGGCGCCGGAACCTTCGATCTGCAGTGCGAGATCAGCGGGGAGGGCATTCCGGCGGGCTTGTCGCAGTGCTGGACTGTCACGGTCGTGGAAGGCGGCACGGTCGAGGTCTCCACGGTTGAGGAGCTAAGGTCGGCCCTGTATTCGGTCCAGGCGGGGCATCCTCTCGAAATCCGCGTCGCCGCGGGAACCTATTACATCGGGGACCCGCTCCGCATCTGGTCCGGGACGTCGCTTATCCTGGACGACGACGCCGAGATGGTGTTCACCGGCGCCGGCGGCGACCCCTTCCTGCGCGGCAGCCACTTCGACGAGGACGGCTACCGCTGCTACGAAACGTCGGGAAGCTGCCCGCACGGCGGCTACGGCCAGTGCCACGACGTGGTGGTCCGGGGCGGGACGTGGAACCGCAATTCGCCCAAATCCGTCAACTCGAACGTGTTCATCTTCCGCCACGCCTCGGGGATCGAGCTGTCCGACATGACGGTCATGAAGTGCTCCAACCACTATTTCAACCTGAGCGGGTCGGAGGACGTGCTCGTCTCAAACGTCGTATTCTCGTCCGCCGTCAAATACACGGGCACCGACGAGGATTTCTGGGGCAAGTTCGCGCAGGGCGACGCGGACCGATACAAAACGATCGAGGCGATCCACCTCGACGCCCTGACGAAGGGTGGCGAGCCCAACGTCCTCCCGCGCGACGGGACGCCGTGCCGCAACGTGCTGGTCGTCGACTGCGTTTTCACGGGCGTCTTCGCGGGCGTCGGCACGCACCATATCGCCAGGGACGCCGTGCCGGCAGCAGGTCGGGCCGAGGGGATTGAAGTCCGGAACTGCTCATTCGAGAACCTACAGTCCTTTGCGGTATACTGCTTCGGCTACGAGGACGCCGTCATAGCGGGAAACGACGTCACCGGCGGCGCGGGGCTTCTCATAGTCGAGGACTCCACCTGCACGGCGACGGGCAACGCCGCGACGGGCGGCAACCACAACACAATCCAGGTGGGGAACGGTTCGACCGCGACGCTCTCCGGAAACGTGCTTGCGAACGCCGGAATGGCGGCCATCCGCGTCCTCGGTGGATCGACTGCGACAGCCAAGAACAACACGATCACGCGCCCGGCCACCATGGGCCTGAGCGCCGCCGAGGGCAGCGTCCTCAAGGCCTCCGGCAACACCGTGTCGGCCGCGGGGCAGCACGGGGTCTACGTCAATGCGGCAACGGCCACGCTGACCGGCAACACCATCAAGTCGCCCGTCCAGGCGGGCATTCGCGCCGACGTCGGCGCGAAGGTGACGGCCACCTCGAATACGATTTCCGGCGCCGGGACATACGGCATAACCGCGGGCGGCAAGTCGGCCGTCACGGCCAAGGGCAATACCATAGCCTCGCCTAAGAACTACGGAATCATTCTCGACAGTTGCGGCACCTGCTCGGTCGCCGGCAACAAGATCACGTCGGTCGGCTCTGTCGGGATCAGGATCAACAACACGAAGGGCGTGGTGGTCTCCAAGAACACCGTGAATAAGACGGCGAAGCTTTGCGATGGCATCCTGCTTGAGAACTGCGCCACCGGCACCGTTTCCGGCAACAAGGTCACGGGGGCCGGCGGCTTCGGCATCCGCGTCGTCGGCACGAAGAAGATTCCGGTGAAAGTCGCGGTCAGCGGCAACACCGCCGCGACGGCCGCCGCGAAGTCCGGCTACCACGACATCAGGCTGGGCGACTACTGCCAGGGCTGCTCCGTCAGCGGCAACAGCCTTGTCAACGGCCTGTATTCGGTGTCGAAGACCGGCACAAAGGGAAACAAGTACGCCCCTGCCGGGACCTCGCTCGCCTCGGCGGTCAGGACGGCGAACGCGACCATGGCCGTAAAGTGGAAGAAGCAGGGCTACGCCGCCGGCTACCAAATCCAGTACGCCGACAACAGGAAGTTCTCCAAGGCGAAGACCATTACGGTCTCCAAGGCGTCGGCGACGTCAAAGGCGATTGCCGGACTCGCGAAGAAAAACCGCTATTGGGTGCGCGTAAGGACCTTCGACAAGGTTACCGGCGCCGCCGCCTATTCCGCATGGACCCCGGCGCTGGCGGCCCTCCCGTCCTGGGCGATGGGGACGTTCTCCGGCTACGCGGTCGTCAAGGGCGTCCCCGGAACTGTCGAGATGTCCGTTGCGAACAGCGGCGCGGTCTCCGGGACCTATACCGTGAATGGCGTCTCGTCCGACTTCTCGGTCGCGGATCTCACCGCCTGGGACGGCAAGAAGTTCAAGGTCAAGTTCGCCGTGAAGATTGGCGAAAAGACGTGGAAGCCGACATACGCGATTGCGCCGGCGACCGGCGCGCAGACAATCGGCAGGGCCTCCATAAATGTCGCGAACTTCGTGTCGGAGATGTCCCAAAGCCTGTCGCTGCTGTCGCCGTCCGGAAAGCTGTCGGCGCTTGTCGGGAAGCTCAAGACGTTCAAGGCGTCGGCCGCGAACGCCGGCCTGGCGGGGAACGATTCGCTTACGCTGAAGTTCGTTTCCCCGGACACCATCGAATGGTCCGGGAACATCGGCGGGGCGGACGTGTCCGGCTGGGCCCCGTGCGTGATGCGCTCCGCCGCCGCTTCGGGGACTTCGGTCGTATATGCGGCGAAAATCCCCGTATGCATCCCGTCGGCCGGATACGCCAGGCTTGTGACATGCAAAGTGACGCGAAAGAAGAGCGGCGCCTGTTCGGTCAAATGGGCCTTTTCGGAGTTTTAGAGGTATTGCGCAATGATGTTTCGTCTGATGTCCGACGCTCTCGTGGAGCGCCGCTTCCTCAAGAGCTGTATCGATGTCGCGGACAACGTCCTGGCATCGCTTTCCGTCCGCGTCCTTCGCCATTTCACCAAGGTGCGGCCGAACAAGGTCGTCTTTACCAACTTCAGCGGGGCCTACGAGTGCAACCCGAAATACATCTGCGAGGAGATCCTGCGGCGGAAGCTGCCCTGGGAACTCGTCTGGGTCTACTGGGGCGCGCATTCCGGCTTCCGGAAAAACAGCCTTGCGCCAGGCATGTACCCCGACGGCGTGGAACTCACCGAGCGCTACTCGGGCGACTTCTACCGGCACCTCTACGGGGCCCGCGTGATTGTGGACAACGGCTCTTCGTTCATAAGCGCCAACTACCCGAAGAAGCGCGGCCAGTTCGTCATGAACACCTGGCACGGCTCGCTCGGAATCAAGCGCTTCCCGAAGGACGATGGCGGCAAGGGCTCCCAATACAACCAGGCCGGGCGCCGCATTGGCCGGGCCACCGACCTTATTGTCTCCAACAGCGAGTTCGAGGAGATGTACTACAAGGAGACGTATTTCGCCAAAACGCCCGTAAAACGGTTTGGCCATGCCCGCAACGACATGTTTTTCAACAAGGATCCGGCCTTTGCCGCGAAAATCCAGGCCAAGGTCCGCGCGGCGCTGGAAATCCCGGAGGGGAACCGCATCTGCCTCTACGCCCCGACCTTCCGCGACGACGGCGACCTGAGGCCCTACGACCTGCCATACGGGGACATCCAGAAGGCCCTCGCCGACCGGTTCGGCGGCACGTGGACCATCCTCACGCGATTCCACTTCCGGACGAAGAAGCGGACGGCCCATCTCACGTTCCCACCGGGCGTCATCTCCGCGACGAACTATCCGGACATCCATGAACTCATGTTCTGCGCCGACGCCGGCATCACGGACTACTCCAGCTGGATCTGCGAGTACATCCACACTCGCCGCCCGGGCTTTCTCTATGCGACCGACATGGCGCACTACGGGGACATCGAGCGGGGCTTCTACGACCCGCTCGACAAAATGCCGTTCCCGCTGTCCACCGACGGGGATGGGCTGCTCCGCACAATACGCGAGTTCGACGAAAGGAAATATCTCGCAGACTGCGATTCCTTCATCGCCAAGAAGGGGTGCATTGACGACGGCCACGCCGCCGAACGCATCGTTGACTTCCTGGAAACCATTGTCGGGAAGTAGGAAGCCAAGGACGCCCATGTCACGTCCGCGCATCCTCTATCTCGACATGGTGCCCGGGGAGTTCGTCCAGGAGACGAAACTGTCCGGAATAGGCCGCTACGCCGCCGCGCGCGGCTGGGAGGCCGTGTCCATTCCGGAACGCGATTCGCGCCCCGACAAACTGAAGGCTCTCTTGTCGGCGCATAGGCCCGTGGGCTGCGTCGTCGAATGCACCATTGGCCGGCGGGACCTGCCGCCTCGCCTCTTCGGCGCCGTGCCGGTCGTCTATCTCGACGCGTATGCGTCGCTCTATGGCCCCAGGGCCGCGCGTGTCGCGCCCGACGACGGGGCCATCGTCCGCGCCGCGATGCGCGAACTGTCAGCCGGTCGCCCCGCCGCATACGCCTTTGTCGGCTACTATTACGCCACGCCATGGGAGCGGGCGCGCGAAAAGGCCTTCCGCCTCCAGGCCAAGACAACAGGGAATCCCTTTCGCGTATTCCGCCATGTTCCCGCTGACCGCAACGACCATGGGTCGCGCACCATCCGCCTTGCCGCATGGCTTTCGACCCTGCCACGCCATTGCGCCGTAATGGCCGTGAACGACCAGATCGCCGCCAACGTCGCCCTGGCGGCCAGCCGCGCCGGTCTCGGCATCCCATACGACCTCACACTTGTCGGGGTGGACAACAACGACTCCTTCCTCGCGAAAGCCACACCCGCTATTACCACCGTCCTGATCGACTACGAGCGCGCCGGATTCCTTGCCGCGCGGATGCTGGGGGAGCAGATGGGATGGGGAAATCATCGATTGCCGTCGATTGCCATCGATTGCCGTCGAACCGATTGCAGTCGAATGCCTTCGAATGCCATCGACAAATCAGCCCCCAATGTCTTCGGCCCGCTGATGGTAATTCGGCGCGAATCGACGCGCGGGTTCGGGCGGCGGGAGCCTTATATCCTGGATGCCGTGGAAATCATCCGGCGCGAGGCGTGCGATGGCCTCACGCCTGCGAAACTCGTCGCCCGGATGCCCGGTTCCCGCCGACACTTCGAGCAGCGCTTCCGCGAAGCGATGGGCCACAGCATCCTCGACGAAATCCAGACTGTCCAGCTGGAAAAGGTCTGCACACTCCTCGCGCAGACCGACACCACCATAGAGGCCATAGCCGACTTCTGCGGCTTCGGCTCCGGCCGCGCCCTGCGCGACCTCTTCCGCGCCCGCTTCAAGATGTCCATGCGCGAATACCGCATGCGAAGTCGGGGCTGAAAAAGATTTTTCGCAATTCCGCCACTCATGGCGTGTGGCCTGTGGTATCATTGTTGGCGCCAGGCGGGGATGTCTACTATCTGGCCAGGATTTTCAATTGGAGAAACAACCATGAATGCAAGAACAATGTGCATCGCGCTCCACTTCACCATCGCAGCAGCCGCGACGATGGCCTTCGGCGGAGTGAAATACTGGGACAACCCGGACTTCAAGGCATACGACGCCGACTCCTACGTCACCATCGACCTAACGCTCAACTACGACGGCATCCGCAACGTCGGCCTCGGGCAGGAACACTCCTGCGATACGCTCTACTGGGCCAACCTCGGCCCCAATTCGCCCGCCAAGAATTTGGAGTGGTCGAGCCGCGGCACGGCATCGCTTGCCGCATCGAGGAGGATTGACACTCACGGCTCCTGGGCCGAAAACGGCTTTCAATTCGACGGCGCGGCCTGCTGGATCAAATGGAACAACAACGGTGAGAACCCGGTTGTCGTCCCCGCCAATTACACCATGCAGTTCGTCATGACCGCGAATGCCGCAGACCAGGTTGGCGATGGACAGACAGGCTACATCTTCTTCCCGCACGACAGTTTCGGCTGGACAAACGGAACGGTCGCTCTCCGCTCGTCGGCAAACACTGGCGTTACCGTGGCAAATGCCCTCTACGCCGTTGACGCCTCCCGCCTCAGCGGCACGGGCGTGCGCCCGCATTTCGCCAAGGCGAACCCGCGCTACGCCACCGTCATGTCCGATTCGACGGCGCTCCGCGTCTTCGAGGGGACGACCCTCCCTGCATCCGGAGATTCCGGCTTCGCCGAAATCACCGGCATCTCGCCTTCGCGCTCCATGAACGTAATCGCCCTCGGCGGCATCTACACGAAGGTCGGCAACAAAAGCGGCGATTCGAGCTTCAGCACGGCGAATTTCCAGGGCTTCACCGGCACGCTCCACTCCTACCGCCTATATTCCCGCGCGCTGACGGAGGAGGAACTTGCGTGGAACCGCGTGGTTGACGAGAAACGCTTCTTCGGGATTCAGTTGCCGATTCCCGCCACCAACGCAGTGATCCGCTCCAACCTGCGCCTCGTCTCAGGCCCCGAACCCGTCGGCTGCTACGCGGTCGATGCGGGCGGCCACACCTTCACCGCCCCGGCCATGACGAACATCTCCGGCCACACCTACGCGCTCCTTTCCGCCACGAAGGAGACCTGGGACGCCACCGCCGGCGCCTGGGGCGCGGCCGAGGCGGTCGCCGTCGGCGCGAACGGCGCCTCGGTCGTCGTCGCATCCTCGGAGCTCGTCCGCATCTCGTGGAAGTGGCAGCCTGTCGGCGGGGCATTCACCGCCGCTGACTACTCCATCGACGACATCGTGACCGACGGCCTCGTCCTCCACTACGACGGCATCCTCAACGTCGGCAGGGACAAGGGCCATTCCACCTCGACCACCATCTGGGAAAATCTCGCCGAAGGCTACAAACAGTTTTACATGGACTGGGTGAGCTATACCGGCGAAGCGCCAACCATCAAGCGGAACAAGGACAACACGACCTACGGGCGATGGGACGCGAACGGCTTTGCGTTCGACGGCCGCGTTGGCTGGATGAAGTGGAACAACAACAATGGCCGTGACGCCTTTACGTTGACGGAGCAATACACGATGCAGTTCGCCATGACCGCGAACGCGGTCGACCAGACCGGCGCGGGACAAACGGGCTACCTGTTCGTGCCGCACTCGACCCCGGGCTGGACGAACTCCGCCGTCGCAATCCGCTCGTCGGCAAATGGCACGACGACGCCGGCCAACGCCGTCTATGCGACGGGAGATGTCCGGCTCGGCGGCTACAACAACCGCCCATATTTCGTCAACGCCCACCCGCGCTACGCCACGGTCATCGTCGATGACGCCTCCATGCGCGTCTTCGAGGGGACGGACATTCCGGCCTCCGACGCCAGCGTCTGCCAGGTCGTTAACCCCGTTTCCTACACCATGACATGGTTCTCCGTGGGCGCGCAGGGGCGCTGGGCGGACAACATCAAGTCCGTGGACGACCTGCAGGGCTTCCACGGGACGCTCCACGCGATGCGCCTCTATGACCGTCCGCTGGCGGAATGGGAACTCAAGCGCAATCGCAACGTCGATGCCAACCGCTTCTTCGGCGCGCTGGGCGTGACGAACGTCGTCGTCGAGGTCGAGGAGGGCTCCGGCATCACGGCGACGCCCGCAGCCGACGAGGCGTATTTCGTCGAGGGGTCGCACACCTTCACCGCCACCGGCCCCGCCGGTCTCGGCTACCGCCTCTCCGTTCCCGACGGCAACGGAGGCTGGCAGGTGCAGGACACCTTCACGGAAGGAGACACCTATACCTACACGGACGGCACCTCGCCCGCGCTCGTCAAGCTCGAATGGCGCGTCCAGAAGCCGTTCGTGATGGTCGTGCGGTAGTCATTGCAAGGTGTCCGCGCATAGGCCATGTGTCGCACGCCACTCTGTTTCCTGCTCCTCTCGGCGGCGCTGCTCGCATCAGCCGCGCCGGACTACCGGCCCGTCGGGCCGGAGACCGGCGTGCTCGGCGCAGCGACGGGCTTCTTTCACATGGAGATAATCGACGGGCGCGACTGGATGGTCGATCCCGTCGGGCGCGGCGTCTATCTCGCCGGCGTCGACTGGTGCATGCCGCAGGGGATGTTCTGCGAGGCGCTCGGCTACGCCCCATACGGGAAGACCGTCCGGGAGAAATACGCCTCGCGCGACGACTGGGCCGAAGCCACGGCCGCGCGGCTTTCCGCGTGGGGCTTCAACTTCCTCGCCGTCGGCACCGGCCCGCAGATGCGCTACCGCTCGCTCGCCCACGCGAACGGCGCCGATTCCCTCTATTTTTCCACGCATCTCTGCACTGGCGACGATCCTGACCGCTGGATTTCCCCCTATCGCAACGCCCCCGGCACCGCCTTCCCGAACGTCTTCCACCCCGACTTCGAGAAGACCTGCGACGAACTCGCCTGCAAGCGCTGCGCGCCCAACGTCGGCGACCCGTGGCTTGTCGGCTACTTCCTCGACAACGAACTGCGCTGGTGGGGCCTCGGCGACTCAGCAACCGGCCTCTTCGACCTCGTGCGCACCCTACCACCGGAACACAGCGCCCGCCAGGCGCTGGAACGCTTCGTGGCGCAGGTTTTTCAGGAAGCCGCGTCTGCGGCTTCCTTCGGGGGGGCGGGAGCGCAGCCCCCGCCTACCGTAAAGCGCGCCTTCGTGGCCCTGGTTGCCGAACGCTACTTCTCCACGCTCTGCGCCGCCATCCGCAAGGCAGACCCCGACCATCTCATTCTCGGGAGCCGCTTCGCCGGCATGGACTTCGCGCCCGAAATCCTCGCCGCTTGCGGCCGCCATTGCGACGTCGTTTCCGTGAACGTCTACCCCTGGGCCGACCTCGACGCCGGCGTCGTTTTGCAAAAGCGCGGCGGCATCCCTCTCGCCGCTGCCTTCCGCGACTTCCACGAAAAGACCAGCGGCAAGCCGCTGCTCCTCACGGAGTGGAGCTTCCCGGCGCTCGACTCCGGCCTGCCCTGCACCTACGGCGCGGGCCAGCGCTTCCACACCCAGGTCGAGCGCGCGCAGGCGTCCGAAATGCTGTTGCGGACCGTCATGTCGCTTCCGTTCCTTGTCGGCGACGACTTCTTCATGTGGCAGGACGACCCCGCCCTCGGCTTCAACAAACACTTCCACGAAAACAGCAACTACGGCCTCGTCAACGTCAATGACGAACCATACGCCGAACTCACCGAGATGTTCGCCCGCGTCCACGCCGAGGCTCCCCTCATCCGCGCCGGTGCCGCGAACCGCGCAAATGGCGGGGCGAGCCCTCCGGGCGAGCCGCCGGTGTCGGCGCTCGCTTCGACCCGCCGGGATGCCTCGTCCGGTCGCTCCGAGCGCGAGCGCTTCTTCGCCGCCGCCCGCGCGGCTTGTTCCAAGCCTGAAGCGGCAGCTCCGGGAAGCGTCGGCTTCCGCCAGGAAGCCGACGGCTCCTGGACGCTCTCCAACGGCCTCGTGCGTATTTCCGGGCGCGTCGGGGGCGCTCGCATGGCCGACGAAATCGCATACGGCGGTGCCCCGGTCGGCCGCTGGGGCGCGCTTCTGCAATGGAATCGGGACGGCGTCACGCAGTGGACCGAGGTTTCCCGCGTCACCGATGTCTCCTATGGCCAAGACGCCGCCACCGGGGTTGGCACCGTCACCATTCGCGCCGCTGGCGGCAAAGAGCAGGCGGCCGGCGCTTCGGCGGCCGCGTCCACGGCCTTCGCCATCACCGACCGCCTATCCCTCGCCCCCGGCTCCGCCGACATCCTCGCCGAGATTGTCTCGCTGGAAAACACCGGCGCTTCGCCGATTCGAGTCGAATACCTGTTCCTTAGGCCATTTGCCGTAGAGAAGGCCCCGCGCGCATCGCCGCCAACGGCCGTTCCGAATCTCTGGAAGGGGCCGGTCGAAGGCTGGTGGCGCCTTGCCGGCGGTTCGCGCCTTGGCATTGTCTCGCACGACAGCGGCGTGGTCTCCGCGAAGCTGTGGATGCGCCCGGAGGACGGCAGCCAGCATCCCGATGTCCGCTGCGCCGAAGGACCGCCGTTCACGCTCCAGCCAGGCGGCACCTTCTTCCCGCGCACCGCATTCGGCGCGCTAATCCGTTTCCAGCCTGAATAGCGGTGTTCGCCAGCCCCGCGCCGTCCCTGCCCGGTTTTGCATTCATTCCGGCGTTATGCTAGAATTGAAGCCGCAAACGACAAAGGGGGCGACATGCAACCGAGCAAACGCAGAACCGGGAAATCCAGAGCCGAAGACTCGATCGTGCAGCGCATCGACGATATCGAGTGGTGTTCTCTTGCCAACGTTCCGCGTCTCCTGAAGTTTCCCTATCGCGTCCATGTCGTAGGCTGGGTGCTCGCCGGCGCGGCGCACTACCGCGGCGCCCACCTCTCCTACGGGACGGAGTTCTGCGTCCGCCTGCGCTCGGCGGACGCCACGGCGGTCGATGTCGTGGCCGGAGTCCGCCACGAGTCCTCGTTTCCGCACGTGATCATGAAGCGCCCCGGCGAGCGGCACGAATATCGCGCGCCCGGCTGGCGCGAGGCGTTCTACGTCATCTACCCGCCGGGAACGGAGGCAATGCTCCGGGATGCCGGAGTCGATGAAGGGCCTGGCGCGCGGCCGGTGTGGTCTGTTTCCGGCGCACAGGACATTCTCGATTCCATTCGCGAGATGCGCGCCCTTTTCCCGCGACAGACGGAACCTGGCGTCGCCGACGAGCTCGACGCGCGATGCTGGGCGCTCGTGACGCGCCTCGTCGCGCTTCGCGACCATCCGGCGGGCAAGCCGCACTCCCCGGTGGATGCGGTCGATCCGGCGGCTTGTCGCTCCGACGACGACCGCATTCGCGCGTTTTCTGCCTCGCTTCCGGCGCGTTGCCTGAAGCACGTCGATTTCGCAGCCGAAGCGCGCGCCCTCGGATTCTCGCGCAGTGTCTTCTACCGGCGCTTTACCGCGCTCGTCGGCGAGCCGCCGGAAAAGCATCTTCAGAATCTCCGCCTCGACGCCGCGGCGCGTCTGCTGCGCGAGAGCCCGTTCTCCGTCAAGCAGGTGGCCGGCGCAATCCACGACCGTTCGCAGTCGCATTTTGCGGCGGCCTTCCGCGCCCGCTTCGGATGCACTCCGAGCGCCTGGCGCGCCGGGACGCGCTAGACAGCAATTGAGACGCACAAGACAATCCTTTGTGGGAGAATTGATTCCGCAACGCCGAACATGCGTTGCACGATCAAACCAATCAGGGACTGTCAGGATGAAAAACGCCATGCTAGCATCCGTCGCCGCCATGGGGCTGGCGACATTCTCCGCCAGTTCGGGAACCGTGGCCTACTGGCCGCTTGCCTTCGAGAACGGTGTCCGCACGACGACAGCAACCGTCTTTGCCAACCAGGGCGACGGCGGCACGCTCGACGCCGTGCCATCGTCGCGTTCCGGCGCGTCGTGGGTTGCCGGCGACGCCTACTGTCCTCTGGGCACCAACGCCTTTCCCGTTGGCTATGGCGTCTGGGACCCCGTTTCGGGCACCAATGCCGTTGCCGACTCCGCACTCTACTTCCACAAAACAAGCCTCGCGGGCTACGCCGGGGCGCTGCGCGTCGCCAATCCCGCGGCGCTGCGCCTCTCGACGTTCACGATCGAGTGCTTCATCCGCATGCAGCAAGGCACGGGTCAAGGCGACTGGAACTGCATCGCCGTTATGCCGCAACAGATCGCGAACTGCGCCAACTACGAGTCATGGGGCCTTCGCGTGACGGGCGCGGAAACCATCAAGGCGCGCTTCTCCAAGGACAAGGGGACCGTCTCGGCCAATCTTGGAGGCACCGACAACACGGAGATCGGCTCCAATGGAAACGCGCCGGCGATCTACGACGGCGGCTGGCACCATGTGGCGCTCGTGGTGGACGGCTCCACGCTCAAGGCCACGCTGTTCGTGGACTACATCCAGCGCGGCACGGGAACGCTTCCCGAAGCCGTCGCCTACAAGTCCGGCATGGACCTTTTCATCGGCAACACGCCGCAGACGACCGGACCCTTCGGCGGCTCGATCGCCCATTTCCGCGTCTCCGACGCGGCTCTCTCGCCTTCTGAATTCCTGCACTTCAAGAGCATGGCGCCGGCGGCGGAGGAAGATCCCGACACCGTGCTGCACGTGACGTTCGAGCCGGTTGCCGGGATTTCGACCCCGAGCGCCTTCTTCAACGACGCGGCGAACGGCTCCGCCCTCGACTGCCTCGTAGCCAACTACTACCCGCAGGGCGCGGCCGACGTGCCGTTCACCCCGGTGTTCGCGAACCTTCTCGACGCGATAGGCGCGCCGAACGCGAAGAGTCTCCTCAATGCGACGCAGGCCTCCGGCGGCAAGACCGTTCCGACCTGCCTCCAGTGGCAGCCCGAAGAGGATGTCTTCTCCAACGGCACCTTCACCGTGGAATGCTTCTACAAGACCTCGAAAACGCTCGGCAGTTGGATCCCGCTCGTGCGTCGCCTCGGCGGCTACAATGTCCAGTTCAACCTCGGTTTCAGCGGCGGCGCGAACGCCGGCAAACTAACCGCCGCGTCCGTCCCCGGCGATACAGGAGCGTCCGTATCGATCGTGGACTCCGTCCGCTCCGACGACGAGCAGTGGCACCACGCGGCCCTCGTCGTCAATCGGGGCCGCGGGACGATTGCGCTCTTTCGCGACTATGAGCAGGTCGGTAGCGCGGACTACACGCGCGTCTGCGCGCCGACGGACAAGCCCGTCTGCATCGGCGGATCCTACAGCAACGACGGCGTGTTCTACACCTTCGACGGCGCGATCGACGATGTGCGCATCACCATGCGCGCGCTGACCATCGGCGAGTTCCTGCGTCGCGACAACCTCGTGCCGGCCGGTAGCACCGTTGCGTGGGCGGCGTTCGACGACGCGCTTGCCGCCGACGCTCCCGCCTTCGCTCTCACGAACGGCACGGCCGCCGCCGTCGGCGATGGCGGAGCCGTCCCGGCTTTCGTGTCGCTCGGCTCCGGCGAGCGCATTGAGGACGGTGCGGGCAACGCCCTGCGCTCCTTGAATCTTGCCGCGCTCTCGTTTGAGCAGGGCGTCGTGAAGTATCCCGGCAACGTCCTGCTGCCGCTCCTCGACGAGCAGACGGTCGAGTTCTTCGTGAAGGCCGGCCCACAGACGCCCTTCGCCGGCCTTTTGCGCTGCAACCTCTACCGCGACGTGGCGGACATTCCCGTCTGGGGGCTTTCCTTCGACGAACACGACGGCACGAAACTGCGCGTCCGTTGCACCACCGTCTCCGCCGCTTCGTGGAACAACGTCGGCATCAACGAGGATACGCCGGTCGTGGTCGGCGACGGCCGCCGCCACCACATCGCCCTCACGCTTTCGACCGCCGGGCAGGGTGAGTCCGCCTCGACGACCGTGAGCATATACAAAGACTACGAGGAGACCCCCTCCTGGAAGAAGACCGTTTCCGGACGCCTCTTCTACGGCGCTGGCTACGCGCCCGTCTGGATCGGCGCATCCTCCTCCGCGACCGCCTTCTTCGACGGCGAAATCGACGAACTGCGCATCTCGCGCGGCATCCTCGCCCCCTCCGACTTCCTCCGCCGCGGAAAATTGCCCTTCGTGATGGTCGTGCGGTAGCAACCATCCACACTCGACTGCATTCGATTGCAATCGAAAAATAAAAAATGAAAATCACCATTCCTGTCCTCGACACGCGAACGGGCGTCCGTTCCGAATTCCTCGGCCTTGGCTTTGAAAAGCTCGACCGCGACCTTTTCGATCCGACGAAGGCATATCCATTCCTGCCCGCCACGGGCGTTTCGTGGATCCGGCTCCAGAGCGGCTGGCAGCGCACGGAGCGCGAAAAGGGTATTTACGACTTCGCGTGGCTCGACAAAATCGTCGATTCGCTCGTCGGCCTCGGCCTCAAGCCGTGGATGTGCCTCTGCTACGGCAACGCGCTTTATGGCGGCGGCGCGGAAAAGGTCTTCGGCGCCGTCGGCGTCCCGCCGATCGCCACGGAGGAGCAGCGCCGTGCCTGGCGCGCCTACGTGACGGCGACCGTCGCGCATTTCCGCGGCCGCGTCGCCGCATGGGAGGTCTGGAACGAGCCGGACGGCCAGTGGTGCTGGAAGCACGGGCCAAGCGGTACGGAATACGGGCGCTTCGTCATCGAAACCGCCGCCGCCGCGCGCGCGGCCGACCCGGAGGCGAAGATCGTCGCCGGCTCCATGTGCATGTGGGTCGATACGCCTTGGTTCCATGAGGTGGTGGATACCGGGGCACTCGATGACGTCTGGGGCTTCACCTACCACCAATACACGGACGACGAGCGCAGTTCCATCGAGAAGGCGCAGATGCTCGAGGCGATGCTCCGCCTGCGCAACCCGGACATTCGCATCATCCAGGGCGAAAGCGGTTCGCAGTCGCGCCCCGACGGCAACGGAGCGCTGAAGGTTCAGGCCTGGACGCCGCGAAAGCAGGCGCGGCAGCTTCTGCGCCACGCCGTCGCCGACCTCCTCGCCGGGGTGGAGTTCTCGTCCTATTTCTCCTGCCTCGACATGGTGGAGGCGCTCAACGGCGCGACAGGCGACCTCGGCTCCATCCTCGATTACGGCTACTTCGGGGTGCTGGGGGCCGAGTTCGGGCCCGACGGCCGCGCCACGGGGACGTATTCGCCCAAGCTGTCGTATCATGCGCTTGCGCATCTCGCCGCGATCCTGCGCGGCTCGCCGCGCCGCGTGGACGCGCCCGTCCAGTTCTGCGCCGATCCTGCGCCGCATCTCGGCTGGAGCATGCGCGAACCGGCCGGACGCGAACTCGTGTTCGGGATGCTCGAACTCGCCGGCGGCGCGCGCGGTCTCGCCTACTGGAACCCGACGCCGCTCCACACCGTGGAATACAATGGCACCGCGACCGTCGTCTGGCGCGGCGTCGAAACCTCGCCGCTCCTCGCCGACCCGCTCGCCGGCACCGTGGAGCCGCTGCCGGAATCCAGCGTCGAGCGTCTCGCCCCCGGCGTCCTCAAACTCCACCGCATCCCCCTGCGCGACACGCCGCTCTTCCTCCTCGCCGGTCTTCCCTGGAAGGAATGACGCGATGAGAACGGCCGCTTTCCGCGTCGTTGGACTTTGCGCCTGAAATCCTCGCCGCCTGCGGCCGCCACGGCGACGTCGTTTCCGTGAACGTCTATCCATGGGCCGACCTCGACGCGGGCGTCGTGCTGCAAAAGCGCGGCGGCATCCCGCGAGAAGCGCGCCCGCAAGGAGGCCGAAACGGCAGCGGACGATGCGGCCCGGGCCAGACGGGAATTGACCGGGGAAAGGCGCAAGTCCGCAAAGTCCGCAAGGGCGCTGGAGACCCTGCGCGGGTCGTTTTCGTGCCGCCTGGGATTTGCGCTGACCTGGCTGCCTCGAAAACTATTTCACTGATTCGCTTTGATGCTCGACGAACGATATCGCCGATTTTGGTGGTTAAAGATCGTCCTTGCTTTGTTTTCTGCGGAGTCCGGCGATGTCTGCCAAGGCACCAACAATAATGCGGAGGGCTGTCTTCAAGCAGTATCGAAGCGTCTGGGATTCCAATATCCACTTTTCCTGCTTCACACACCTTGACCAGTATTTTCTGGCGTTATTTTTCCAATATTCAACTTCCTGCCGGATGGAAAGCTGGCGGTTTTGCTCTAAAAGACTAAGTGTCGCTTCGGATACAACCATTGATTGATAAAAGGAATCGTTCGAAAGGCACCTTTTTAGCATGTTCTCTTCGCCTCTTGTCGTTTCGGCCCATTTCCAGAAATTGGCGAACTGAATATCATTTCCATCTTCTTTCACATTCGACTTGAACAGGGCGACTTCCTGCGATCCTGGGACATAGACTAGCCGCATGGCTCTTGAGATTTGAACGACCGGAATGCCCGCCAGCAACTCAAAACCCTTAAGCCATAAATCATCGGCGTAGAGACAAGTTTTCTTTATCATCTCCTCATTGAAGGCCTCTTTAGGCAAAAGACCAGGTGGGAACAGCGTTCCGCTGCCAGTCCCCGCCAGCAGCAACAGAGAGGGTTGAAGTATCAAGGCATTCTGCGACTTAATCCAAAATTCGTAAGAATGCGGTTCTCCAGAGGGACGCATTGTCATGAGATTGGCCCTGGCCGTAGATATCGCATATGGAAACGCCATATATGATTGGATCAGCCGCTCCACTAGATATCTGGGATAAAGGAGGTCGTCATCGAATGTCATGACGATTGAATTTGGGAATTCCTGCAAAGCGTAAAAATACTTTTTGTGCGGCTTGAGATCGCTATCGCACCAGCGCAATTCAACATCTCCCGCCTTGACGATTTCCATTAGGTCTTCCGGCAGGCTTGCTTCACGATCGGGAAATTGCCCCTTTGCGAGCCATATTATTATCCTGTCAGGTTTTCTCGTCTGCGCAAGTAGCGTTTTGATGGATTGGGCAACGCTGCAAATCCTGCCCGGCCAGGAAGTCAAGGATGCTACGACAGGAAGAGCTAATCGTCTCGCATATTCTTTGGCATCATTGTTCCGAATAGCCATAAACGCGCAATACGAGGCATCATTCCTAAAAGTTTCAGGACTGACATCATCGAAATCCTCGCCGGTGAAGATATTTTGGATTGCACCATAAAAATCAACCGCTTCATTACTGCTCAAATCGGCCACATAGTGTGTCAGGCTGAAATAACAGTTGTCAAAGACGAAGCATTGCAGCGATTTGCGAATCTCTTCATAGTACGGAAGCCTCTTGATTTGACGGATGGTACTCTCAACGGCGACAATCACATTCCTGAGATTCTTCGACTTGGTGGAGGTAATCGAGCCGCTTTCGCCGATGCGATATGTGACGAATGAGTCGGGCATCAAGGCAATCTTTGACGCCATGGCCACCGAAACTGCGGCGAAAGTTATGTCGTTGGTGGACGATATTTCTTCGAAGCGCAGATCGTTTTCCACTAAGAAGGCGCGTCGATACAGCTTGTTCCAGGGAGTCGGGTTTACTATGCTTAAAATTCTGTCCGGGCAATCATGCCACGAAAAAACGTCCGTTTGAGGCGTGAGGTATCCTGTATTTAAGCCAAGCGGTTTTGTGCAATTCCCATCCGGAGATAGTCTGCAAAATTTAAAGGCGACGATATCCGCCCCTGTTTCCAGGATTTTTTCAATGCTTTTGGAAATCATTTCCGAGTCAAAGAGGTCGTCCGCATCAAGGAAGATGACATATTCGCCTTTGGCTTCACGAAGACCCATGTTTCGGGCCGCTCCGGCACCGCGATTCGCCGACTTGAATACTCGTATCCTGGGGTCTTTTTGCTTGCGACTCTCAAGCTTCGATGCTGAAGAGTCGGTCGAGCCGTCATCGACGGCAACGATGTCTAGATTGCCATAGGATTGAGAACAAATGCTGTCAAATGCCGCATCCAGGAACCGCTCCGCATTGTGAACCGGCACAATTATGGAAACCAGTGGAGACGAGTGGATGTTGTTTATGTCCGACTGCGCTTGTGAAATGTTTTTCATGCCAGGGAAGCGGGTTCTTCGCCAAATTGTGTGGGTGAGATGAAAAAGAAGAGTTCATGTGAGATAATGTGAGCGAAGGTGGAATCTCACATTGACGGGAAAGAGGCTATCACATACTTGCCTGAAAGTCAATTTCCGCAATACGATTGTGCGTGTAATGGAGTAGCGAACCTTTCGGGATGCCGAATGACATCCCGCCCGCACAATTCGGAGACGAACCTTTCCCCTGACACAAGGTGGTGCAACGCGCCTGCGCCCGCCTTATATCGCTTCAGTCCGTTTTTTGGTATCATATTATATGATTGACAAAGGAACGCCCATGATAGATCTCGCAAGACCCGACATAACGCCCCCTTTCGCTGGGCCGAGCACTCCTATCGCCATTTCCACCGATGAGAACTATCTGCCATACACGAAGGTGCTCATCTCCTCCATCGCAGCATCGTCGAAAGGCAAAATCGACCTGATGGTGCTGCATTGCGGGATTTCAGAGGACAAGACCAGTTCGCTAATCGATTGGGCGAGCCGCAAGATCGGGTCCAGGTTCTCCGTCCGGTTCATCGATATCCCAAGGACAGAGCATTCCCATGTGTTTGAGAATTTTACGCAAACGGGGCATCTCACTTGTGCGTCATTGTATCGGCTGCTCTTGCCGGAGATTCTCGTTCAATACGACAAGATCGTGTATCTGGATGTGGACATTGCCGTGCTGTGTGACATCGCCGAACTTTATGCAATCGACATCGGCGACAATCTCCTTGGCGGAGTGGAAGACTGCGGCATTTATTTGAATGTCCGGCGTATAACCGAATACGCGGAATGGCTTCGTGCGAAGGGAATCGAAGATTATACCCGATATATAAACTCCGGCGTCCTGCTGATGAATCTCGCGGAATTCCGGAAGGCCGCGATGCTCGGGACAATGGTCAACCTCGCGTGCGAATCGAAATGGCTCGTGGATCAAGACGCGTTTAACATCGCCTGCAAGGGACGGATAAAACTCATTGATCCAACCTGGAACATCCAGATATACGGCGAAGGAATGCGCCGTCAACGGAAGTTCCTGCGTGAGGCGTCTCCACGCATCATCCATTATGCGGGGGGTGCGTCAAAGCCATGGAACAAGCCTGAGGTTCAATATTCCGATGTCTGGTGGAGAAATGCCGGAGAAGACCGGGTATCATTGTGGAGAAGGGCTTTTGGCGTAGAGCCGCTGCCCGAGGCGGGTGCCGAAAGCGGCGGCGGCAGCATCCGCGTGACGGTGGTGATGCCTATCTACAATGCCGCAGAATATCTTGAGGAGGCGCTTCTTTCCTTTGAAGCGCAGACGTTGACGGATTTCGAGGTGATTTGCGTGGATGACGGCTCGACGGACAATTCGCCCGCGATTTGCAGGGCTTTCGTCGAGCGCGACCCTCGTTTCCGTCTATTGACGCAGACAAACTCCGGCGCGGCGGCGGCCCGGAACAGAGGCGCGGCGGCGGCCAAGGGCGAATGGCTTTTTTTCGCCGATTCCGACGACTTCTGCCGCCCGGACATGCTCGAAGGAATGGTTGCCGCCGGCGAAGCCCATGGTAGCGATATGGTGGTGGCCCAATGCTTCCTCTGCTACACCGATGTTGACTATCGCATCATCGAGCATCGTATTCCAAAGACGTTTTTGAAAGCCGCCCAACCTGTGAAACGCGAAGATGGGCTAGTTTTCCTGCCGCACGCTTGTTTTGCCGCATGGGACAAGCTCTTCCGACGAAAATTCGTAGTGGAAAACGGTCTCGAATTCCACAATACGCCTGCGGTGGATGATGCCTTCTTCGTTTTTTCCGCCATGGCGCTTGCCCGAAGCACAACGTATCTTGAGAAGTCCTACTACTACTATCGCTCAGGACTCTCGACGAGTCAAATCGGCTTGGCTGACAGGCATCCCACGGGATTCCTCGAAGCTCTGATGCAAGTAAAGGACGTCCTCGAAAAAATAGGTGCCGATAAGAATACGAAAACGAAATTTTTCATAGTAGCTGTCAAGGCCTGTTTTAATGTGCTTCTTCTTCGGAAAAACGGCGAATCGGCTTTGAAAACATATGAAGCAATACGGGATGGAGGATTAGAGGCACTTGGCTTCGTTGGAATCGATCCTGAAATGGTTGATTTGGGTATGTATCGCGAAGCTTATGACCTCACCATGGCAGGAGCCGACATGCAGGCTGTTATATCGAGGTTTGTCAGGCGGAAAGACATCTCTCTAACTGCCAATATGGCAAGGAAAGACGAAATAATCGCAGAACGCGATGCAAAGGTGGCAAAGCGCGATGCCTGGCTCGCAGAGGCCAAGGAGAAGCTGGCGAAACGCGATGCCACAATTGCCGAGAAACGCGGTTTTATCGAAAGACAAAAGGAAAAAATCGCCAAACGCGATGCAAAGCTCGCAGAATTCAGGGAAGGTCTGGCTAAGCGCGATGCGACAATTGAAAAACTCAGGAAAAATCTTGGCAAGTGCAGGAAAGAACTTGATGCGATTCACGCTTCTCGATTCTACCGAATGGCGCAAGCTCTTGGCGGGGTGCTAGATTTTGTGCGTGGAAGGAAACGTCTTGCCAGAGGATAGAGACTCGGGTCCAGGGGCCGATTTTCTGGAAATCAACGATCCCTTACATCCTGGGGAGGTCGGAAGGAAACTACAAGCCAAGGCAGGCAAGGTGAAATACAGGAACAAGTCGGCCGTCAAGAACCTCGTCGCCACCGGCAAGACCGTCAAGCTCTACGCCATGTGGAAATAGCCTTGGCGGATATGGTAGAATATAGTGCATGGAGCGACATTTCAACATAGCGGGGCCATGCGTCCCTGGCGAGCCCCGGGACGAAAAGCCCTACGGCCGCGACGTAGCCTTCGACGGCAGGACGCTGCACGTCGTCGGCCTGTGACCAAGGATTTGTTTTGAACGGATGCCACCAAATGACGATGAAGCGAGGCAAAACCTCTTTAACTTTTTTTGCGCTTGCCCTTGTTTTCGCCGCAAGCGCGTTGGCCGACACGGAGATCGGGAACGTCAGCCCCGCGCCGTGGCGGCAGGCCGACTTCGCCGCCGACCTCTATCGCAATGCCGCCGCCTCGGCGGGCGCGGATTCCAACGTCATTCTCTCCCCCTGGGGGGTGGCTTCGCTCTTTGGAATGCTCCAGACTGGCGCGCGCGGGGACACCGCGCGGGAAATCGCCGCCACTCTTCGGCTTGGCACCGGTGATTCCTCTCCGGACGAAACGGCCGAAACGTTTCGCAAGGCGCGCTCCGCCATCACCGCCGCCGCAGGGAAGGACGTCGCGCTGGAACTCTCGGACTCCCTTTGGCTTGCTCCAGGTTTTGCCCCACAAAAGGACTTCCTCGACATCGTGCGCGACGCCTTTTGCGCAGAGGCCCGTACCACCACGATGGGGGAAACGGGGCGCAGGGCAATCAACGGCTTCGTTGCGGAAAAGACGCACGGGCGCATCCCGAATTTGCTCGCACCGGCCTCCCTTGACGACCCGTTGTTGCGCATGGTGGCCGTGGATACGATATATCTCAAGGCTAAATGGAACACGCCATTCGATGCCGCAATGACGGATTCGGGAACATTTCGCGCGCCGTCCGGCGCCGTCCGTGTTCCGTTTATGCGCGACACGCGGGATGCCGAGATTCTTGATACGCCGGAATGCGCCGCTTTGCGGTTGCCATACCGCGGCCGGGCCGTGGAGATGCTGGTCATCCTGCCGTCCCCATCCAACACCCTTGCGGATGTGGAGTCGCAGCTTGGCACCGCGTTCCTTGAACTGCTGGATTCGTCCCCGTGGAGCGGGACCGTCTCCATCAAGCTTCCGAAGTTCAATTTCGACTCCACGCACAATCTCAGGCCCATGCTTTCGTCAATGGGGATGGCATCGGCATTTTCCGCCACGGATGCCGACTTTTCCGGCATCGCCCCGGATATTTACATATCGCAGGCGCTTCAGAAGGCCAATGTGACCGTTGACGAGGAAGGGACCGAGGCCTCCGCCGCAACCGCCGCAATAGTCTGCGCCTCCGCCATGTGGCCATTGCCCAAGCCGAGGGCGTTCGTCGCCGACAGGCCTTTCCTTTTCCTAATCCGCGAAACAGGCAGCGGCATCGTCCTCTTCATCGGGCGTGTAACCAAGCCCGAATGCGCCGGCGGGCAGGTTTTGCCGTATAAGGTCAAGTTCAACGCCAACGGCGGTAAGCTGCCCAAGGGCAAGAAGATGGCGGCGCAGACGATAGTTTACGGCAAGGCCGCAAAACTGCGCAAGAACGTCTTCACGCGCAGCGGCTACGTCTTCGCCGGCTGGGCGACGAGCAAGGCCAATGCCAAGAAGGGCGTGATCGCCTACGTGAATGCGCAGAAGGTGAAGAACCTTCGCGCTGACGGCAAGACGACTACGCTCTACGCGGTCTGGGCCAAGCCGAAATACAAGGTCGCCTTCTACGCGAACGGCGGCAAGGGGAAGACTGTCGTGCAGACGCTTAAATACGGCAAGGCCGCGAAGCTCGCGAAGTGCAAGTTCAAGGCACCGAAGGGGAAGAAGTTCGCGGGCTGGGCCACAAGCAAGGCAAAGGCCAGGGCCGGCAAGGTGAAATACAGGAACAAGGCGGCCGTCAAGAACCTCATCACCACGGGCAAGACAGTCAAGCTCTACGCCGTCTGGAAATAGCAGTGGCGGATATGGTAGAATATAGTGCATGGAGCGACATTTCAACATAGCGGGGCCGTGCGTCCCTGGCAAGCACTACATGGTGCCGGCGCTGGAGCGCCTGCCAGAGGTGGCGCGGCTCATCGACCGCGAGCAGTCGTTCGCGATCCACGCGGCGTGCGATTCCAGCCCACCTCGCGGCACTCAAAACCAAGAGACGAAAAGGACGGAAGCGACGTCAAGGGACATTCCCTTGGCGTCGCTTCCGTTCCTTTTCGCATCCGTCCCATTTCGCCACTCTCTCATCTCGCGTCTCATGTCCCGGGGTCGCATTCCGGGCGCGAGACGTTGGACGCGAGACGCGGAAAAGCCAGCCACCAACCACTTAACCACCCACCCACCAACCAAAAGAAAGCAACCAATGAAAAAACTGCTAACAACAATCGCGGCGGCGATCGGCATTGCCGTGGGCTCCGCGACGGCATTGGCCGACAGCATTAACCTATCGGAGGTGACGGCGGATACGATCGTCGCCGACGGCACGACGCTGACGGGCACGCTCGGCGAGAGGGTCAAAATCTCCATCGCCGACGGCGCGACGGTGACGCTCGACGGCGTCGTCATCAACGGCGCGAACGACGAAGACTGCGGGTGGGCGGGCATCATCTGCGAGGGCGGCGCGACCATCATTCTCAAGGGCGCGAACACCGTCAAGGGCTTCTACGAGGAGTATCCCGGCATTTACGTGCCGGAGGGCAAGACGCTGACCATCAAGGGCGACGGCTCGCTCGACGCGTCGAGCAACGGCTACGGCGCGGGCATCGGCGGCGGGTACAATATTTCGTGCGGCAACATCGCCATCGAGGGCGGCAACATCGTCGCGACGGGCGGCTACCTTGCGACCGGCATCGGCGGCGGCGGCAATGGTTCGTGCGGCGCCATCACGATAGCAGATACCGTGACGAAGGTCGTCGCCACAAAGTACGAGCAGAATACGCCTTGCAGCATCGGCAGTGGCGCTGGCGGCTCTTGCGGCACGGTGACGATCGGCGGCACGGTGTATCCCGACGGCATCACCCAAAGCCCCTACATCTATCCTACCTACACCGCGACGCTGAAGGACGGCACGGAGGACGCCGACAACTGGACTATCACCCCCAGCGAGGGACTTTCGGAGAGCAACACGGTCACCGTCGCCTACGCCGGAGAGAACAAGGTGAAGAGCGTCAAGGCGAAGAATGGGACGGACGCAATCGCCGTCACCCCCGTCACGGGCAAGACGAATGAATGGACGTTCCAGATGCCTGACGGGGACGTGGAGGTGGAAGTCGCCTACCTCGCGGTCGCCACGTTCGATGTCGATGGCGAGACGTATGCGGTGACGACGAATGTCGTCGGCGAGGCGGTCGCGACGCCGGCCGCAGACCCGGTGAAGGCCGGCCATTCGTTCGTCGGCTGGTTCACGGCGGCGACGGGCGGCACGCAGGTCACGGACGAAACATTGATGGGCATCGCCGACACGACGTTCTACGCGCAGTTCCGCGAGCCCATCCTGACGATTGAAAACGGCGTGCTCACGGCCGTCGATTTCAACGGCTGCACAAACTTGAATCTGGTGATACCGACCAACGTCACGACAATCGGCGATAGTGCATTCTATCAATGCACGGGTCTTGCGAGCGTGACGATACCCGGAAGCGTCAAGACGATCTCGCATGCCGCGTTCCGTGATTGCTCCAATCTAACGAGCGTGACGATCGAGGAAGGCGCGACGACGATTGGCGAACGTGCGTTCGCCCGCTGCGTCAATCTGGCAAGCATAACCATTCCTGGCACCGTCACGGAGATCAGCGAAGCCGCATTCAGCGATTGCAAGAGCCTTACGAGTTTGACGATTCCCGGCAGCGTCAAGACGATCGGACCCCAGGCGTTCCAGAACTGCACCGGACTCGAGAGCGTGACGCTCGAAGAGGGCGTGGAGACAATCAGAAGAGTCGCGTTCGACGGCTGCGAGAATCTCTCAAGCGTGACCATCCCGGACTCCGTCAAGGAAATCGGAGATGATGCGTTCGCGGGTTGCAGCGACGCCCTCTACGAAGAAGGGACGGGGAATCTCGCCGGCGTGAAACTGGTTGATGGCTGGGCCGTCGGCTATGATAAGGCCTCCATCTCCGAAAACCCTGACTTGACCGGCGTCCGCGGCATCGCAGGCGGCGCATTCGCCGGATGCGACGTCATTACGGGCGTAATCATCCCGGACGGGGTGGCGACAATCCCCGAATACGTATTCAACGGCTGCGACAATCTGACGGGCGTGACCATCCCGGACAGCGTCACGTCGATAGGGGAAGGGGCGTTCGGCGGTTGCGACAATTTTGCAAGCGTGACCATCCCGGACAGCGTCACGTCAATCGGCAAAGATGCATTCGAGGGTTGCAGCGAGGAACTCTTCGACACCACGACGCTTACAGGCGTGGCGCTGGTGGACGGCTGGGCCATCGGCTATACCGACGCGCTTCCTGAAAACCTCGATTTGACCGGCGCGTGCGGCATCGCCGACAACGCGTTCCGGGAGAGTGCGCTCGAAAGCGTGACCATCCCCGGCACCGTGGCGAGGGTTCCCGCCGGCGCGTTTATGTCCTGCACCAGCCTGGCGAGCGTGACGCTCGAGGAAGGCGTGACTGCGATCGACGACTCCGCGTTCATCGAGTGCTCTGCGCTCGAGAGCGTGGAAATCCCCGACACGGTGACGGCGATCGGGCCTCAGGCGTTTGTGTCGTGCGCGAAACTTGCGAGCGTGACGGTTCCCGGCAGCGTGGCGGAAATCGGACCGGCGGCGTTTGGCATGTGCAGCAGCCTGACGAACGTCGTCATTGAAGCCGGCGTCACGAATATCGGCATGATGGCGTTCGCCATGTGCTCCGCGCTTGAGAGCCTGGAGATTCCCGACACCGTGACGGCAATCGGATCCCAGGCGTTCTTGATGAGCATGAACCTTGCGAGCGTGACGATCCCGTCGTCCGTTATGGAAATCGGGCAGGACGCGTTCCTGTACACAGCGCTCTCGACGGTCAATGTCGATTACGGCGACGGCGAGCGCGTGAAGGCGCACCTGGCCGCATCGGGTCTGGATGTTTCCGGCCTGACGTTTGTCGAGCCGTACAAGCTGACGTTCGACCCGGACGGCGGCGAATTCGCCGAGGGCGTAGAGACGAACCGCTTCCTCTATGCGGGCGAAGAATTCGGCGACCTGCCCGAAGCGACCCGCATTGGCCACACGTTCGCGGGCTGGTTCACGGCGGCGACGAACGGCTATGAAGTCGCGGCGACAAACAAGATGGGCGATGCGGACGCCACAGTTTACGCGCAGTGGACGGTCAACAAATACACGATTACGTTCGACCCCGCCAACGACAGCGACGTAGTTGTGATAACGAACGACTACGGCACGGTGGTGGCGGCGCCCGCCAATCCGACCAAGACCGGCTACACCTTCGCCGGCTGGTCGCCGGCCCTTCCGGCGACGATGCCCGCCGAGGACACTACGTACACCGCGCAGTGGACGCCGAACAAATGCACGGTGAAGTTCGTGGACGAAAATGGCACGGTGCTTTCCTCTGCCGCCTACAACTACGGCACGGCGGCGTCGGACATCGCCGAACCCGCCACCCCGGAGAAGGCGGCCGACAAACAGAACGTCTATCTGTTCACCGGCTGGACCCCGGCGATCGAGGACGTGACCGCAGACGCGACCTACACGGCGACCTATGCGAAGGCGTCCATCCAATATCTGGCGGATCTCTTCCTGGACGAATACGGCAAGACGATCAGCCTTCCGCTCGTCGTGGACGGCAAGAGCGTCACGCTCTTTGCCCGCTGGGCCCTGTCGAAATACACCATCAAGTTCAACGCCAACGGCGGCAAGCTGCCAACGGGCAAGACTATGGCGGCGCAGACGATAGTTTACGGCAAGGCCGCGAAGCTCAGGAAGAACGTCTTCACGAAGGAGGGCTACGTCTTCGCGGGCTGGGCTACAAGCAAGGCCAATGCCAAGAAGTGCGTCATCGCTTACAAGAACGCGCAAAGCGTAAAGAACGTGCGCGCCGACGGCGGCACGACGACCCTCTACGCGGTCTGGGCCAAGCCGAAATACAAGGTGGCCTTCTACGCGAACGGCGGCGCCGGCGCCACGGTGGTCCAGACTGTAAAATACGGCAAGGCGACCACCTTGGCGAAGTGCAAGTTCGTTGCGCCGAAGGGGAAGAAGTTCGCCGGCTGGGCGACGAGCAAGGCGAATGCCAAGGCCGGCAAGGTGAAATACAAGAACGGGGCGGCAATCAAGGGCCTTGTCGCGAGCGGCAAGACGGTCAAGCTCTACGCCGTGTGGAAGAAGATGTAAGTGGCCTTTGAGTGATTTGTTCATGAAGGCGGACGATGAACATTGTCAGGGATAGGAGTCGCAGGCGCCGGGCTGGATGGATCTCGTTTGCCGCAGTGGCGGCCGCGGTGGCGCTCTGCGCCGGCGTGGCCATTTGGGCCCTCCGGGGCTCGTCTTTAGGAGACGTGGATGCTTCAAGCGTGAAGCCGCTGTCAAGGCCGAGCGCGGTTTACGTCCCCAAGGCGGAGCCAGTCCGCCATGTGGAAAAGCCGGAGCTGGCACCCGATCTTGCTGGACGGGCCCGCGCTGTAGCGTCAGATGAGGTGGAAGACGCTGCCGGTGAAGAGGATGATGGCGGCGAGGATGTCGCAACGCCCGCCCCGATCCCCGAGGACGACCCAGAATTGCTTGCCATGGCAGCGGAGAAGTCCTTTTCGTCGAAAATATGGGACAGCGCGCAGTCGCATGATGCGTCGGCGTTGGCGGCGGAGGGCTCGGCGCTCCTTTTTTCCGGCAGCCCCGAAGACAGGGCCATGGGCGGTGTGATGCTGTTTCTGGCGGACGCCCTTGACGACGGCGCTATCGATGTCCTTATGGCGGATGAGGATCTCGGCGTCCCCCTGACCTTGCTCGACTGGGTGCGCGACTTCGGAACCGAGGACGGGGCGGCAACGCTGGCCGACAGGTTCCGCTCGCGGGGCGTTTCAAGGGACGACCTTTACGCCTACGCCTCCGCAAGCAAGGGGACGTTTGGCGGGGGGCGCTCGGCCCTTGACCTGTGGCTGAGGGATTTTGCGGCGGATGGTTCCGAAGGCGCGGCGCTCGCGGCGATGCTCGTTTCGCCCGAGGCCTCCTACGATGTGCGCGCGCAGGGGCTGCTCAAGCTTCTGGAACCTGAAACGCGGCGGCTCGGCGAAGAGACCCTGGCGGCCATTCCGGCGGACGGCGACTCCACCCTCTGGGCGCAGTTCGCGGATAAGATCGCGCGGCTGGCCGAAATCGGAGACGAGGGCGATGACTGCAAGATATGGGATTCGCAGTCGCCAGTCGTGTATTTCCTCACCCAGGACGAATCCGCGCTCCCTGCGCGCGATTTGGCAAACTATCTGGAATATGCGCTCCGGCGCGACGACCAGGAGGTCGAGCCGAACATCGAGGAGGGCACATGGGAGTTCGCGAACGACTACCTCGAAACAATGCGCCCGCTTGCCGATTCCCTATCCCCTGAGGAGGTTGACGCCCTTGACCGCATAG
Organism: Kiritimatiellia bacterium; assembly: GCA_017509565.1. Classification (GTDB taxonomy): domain Bacteria; phylum Verrucomicrobiota; class Kiritimatiellia; order RFP12; family JAAYLN01; genus RGIG5952. The sequence goes on from JAFWPM010000221.1 coordinate 45,578, forward strand.
CCTGCGCCCTCGACAAGCTGGTTGACTACGATCCGGCCTTCAACCCGTTCGAGACGGTGGAGGACGATGGTGACGAGCCCGACGAAGAGGACGCCGGCCCCGACGCCTATGAGCCGGACATTGACGACGTGGACGAAGATGAGGCCGGCGAAGAAGATTACGTGGATGCGGAAGACGAGGCGGATATGGATGACGTCGGCGACGGGGATGAGGCAGAGGTGGATGACGCAGAAGATGCCGGCGACGACGATGCGGATGATGGGGAGGGCGAATAGGAACGCTTCGGCGAAAGGCGATGGGCTGAGCTGGCGCGAGCGGAAACGGTGAAGCGGCCTAGCTTTTCTCACGCCGCGACGCCGATTTTTGGACAGGATTTACAGGATTGTCAGGATTGTTTTCAGCCACAGAGTTCACAAGGTCTTTGTATCCCTTTGTGGTGGAAAACTCCGATATTCTACGGCCTACACCCGCAACCCCTTATCCCGACCTTCCCAGCCATCGGAACTTCCAATGCAAATGTCCTTGGACTGGCCTTGCCGCATGGCGGCGCAACTGTTCTCCGCCGAAGCCGGCTTTGGTGTTCCGCGCGGAGCGCCTGTCCCGTATGGGATGCGAAGTTCAACTGCTCTTTTTTGGTTCAAAACACCAAACCTCTGTGTCTCTGGCGAAGCTTGGAAAATACCTTGACGCCGTTTGCGGTTTATGGGATAATCATGTCGATTATTTACGGTGCGGGCAACACCGTGCCGGATGGCAGGACAATTTGGAATCCGTGTGGCGGCCGCTCCTGTGGCCGCTTTGTGTGGAATTGTTTTGGACGGCAACGGCACTAGGGAAAGACACAAATGAAAACCCCAATTCTCGCGACCTTCACCACTGCGGCAATAGCGGCCTCCATCGCCTTGGGCGACTCATACACAAACGAAAACGGCCTTGTCTGGTCATACCGCACGAACGGTGCCGGAACCGCCACACTCACCAGCGTCACGCAGGCGGACGGAGCCGAACCGTCTGGGGCGCTCGCCATCCCGTCGTCCGTCAATGGCGTACCTGTCACGGCTATCGCCGCCGCATTCTGTCGATACAACCATTCGATCACGAACCTGACGGTTGCGGACACCGTGACCGAAATTGGCGCCATGGCCTTTGCCGGCTGCACGGAGCTGACTGGCGTCATCCTGGGCAACGGACTGGTCTCCATCGGCGGCGGCGAGCACCCTTCCTCCTCCTCCGACCCCGACGAATACGCCAACTACGGCGCATTCGGCAAGTGCCTCAAGCTGGAAACCGTGGCGTTCGGATCGAAGATCGCCAGTATCGGTGCGCACGCCTTCTCCGAATGCCAGGCGCTCAAGACGCTGACGCTTCCTGACTCCGTGCAGACGCTCGGCGTCAACGCCTTCTACCATAACAAGTCGCTTGCCACGGTCACGCTCGGCACGGGGCTGACTGCCATGGGCGAATGCGCTTTCGCGAACTGCACGGCGCTGAAAAACGTCCTGGTCCGCCAGTACGGAGATGCGCAGAAGGCGCTGTTTGACGGAGTCTTCGACAACTGCTCGATCTGGACCTACTCACTTTCCGGCGGCAAAGCCACCATCACCGCCGTCGCACCCGCCGATGGCGCGGTCTCCGTCCCGTCGTCGGCCGGAGGGAACCCCGTCACGGCGATTGCGAACAATGTCGGGAAAGGTTGCGAAAACATCACCTCGCTCGTGATAACAGATACTGTGAAGACGATAGGGTACGGCGCGTTCGCGCTCTGCACGTCCCTGGGCGAGGTGGTCCTCGGGGACGGCGTGACGACGCTGAACAGCTACAACGAGTATGCGTACAGCGACCCGACGACGGCCTGGTATGCGTTCGGCGGATGCACGGCTCTGACGAACGTCGTGTTCGGCTCGTCGCTTACGGCGATGTACGGCTCGTTCTGCCGTTGCACGGCTCTGGAGCGTGTGGTTCTCCCGGATTCGCTCGTGACGCTCGGCGCGGACTCGTTCTTCGGCTGCACGAAGATGACGTCTGCGTCGCTCGGCCCGAACCTGACGACTGTCGGCGGGTATTCGTTCTACGGCTGCACGCGCCTGCGGGAGGTC
>JAFWPM010000222.1 GCA_017509565.1 Kiritimatiellia bacterium
AGCGGGTCTTCGGTGTCGCATTCCACGCGCTCCGCGCCAGTGGCCGAGAGCCAGGCGTCCACGGTGCCCTCGCCACCGTCGGCCATTGGAATGCAGTCGTAGACCGTGTCCGGCGGCAGGACGCGGCGGAAGCCGCCGACGATGGCGGCCGCCGCTTGGGCCGATGTGAGCGTCCCTTTGAAGGAATCCGGGGCGACGGCGATCCTGAGCGGGTGTGGCTGGGTTGCGGTCATTTGAAGAATTCCTCGATTTCGGCGAGGGTCTTGCCCTTCGTCTCCGGCAGGAGAAAGGCGGCCACTGCAAAGTAGATTGCCGCGAAGAAGGCCAGAGTGAAAAGAAGCGGCGCGTAGCCGTGGCGTTCGGCAATGATGAGAAACCGGTCGGCGACCAGCCAGGCGACCATCATGTTGAGGAAGAGTCCGATGGCCATGCCGTTCGCGCGGATGCGGTCGGGCATGATTTCCGAGAGCGCGAGCCACACCACGACGCCGGGGCCGATCGAGAAGGCCGCGATGAAGAGCGCGAGACACGCGGCCGCCGCCCAGCCGGAGAGGAGCGACGGCGCAAGCCAGCCGCGTTTCAGCGCCAGGAACACGAATCCGGCGCAAATGTCGGCCAGCACCATCCCGGAGGTGCCTAGCATCAGCAGAAACTTGCGCCCCTTGCGGTCCACGAGCGTGCAGGCGATGGCGGTCGCCGCGAGCATGACTGCCCATAGCGAGACGTTCGCCGCCCCAGCTGCGGAGTCGCCGAGCCCGGCGTCGCGCAGCATCTTGAGCGCGAAATACGCGATGGCGTTGCAGCCCGTCGCCTGGTTGCAGACGAGCACCGCCACGGCGAGGAGAAAAGGCGCCACGTACCGTCGTTGCAGCAGCGAATCCCCCGGCCCGGCATCCGCCGCCCTCTGCCCCGCGTCCCGGCCGTTGGTCTGCCCCGCGTCCCGGTCGGTTGTCTGTTCTGTGCCCCGGCCGGAAGGCCGGGGTTCCTGTCCTGCGCCGCGCCGGCAACGGCGCGGTTTAACCGGCGACTCGGGCAGCCCCAGCGCGCCGATGAAGAAGACCAGGGCCGGCGCGGCGCTCGTCCAGAAGATGGCCTTCCACGCGGCCTGCCTGGCCGCTTCCCCCGTGGCGGGGTCGCCGGGTCCGCCGAAAAACCTCACGACCGCCACGCCCACCAGCGAGCAGAAGAGGATGCCGGCGACGTCCATGAACTGGAAGACGCCGGCGCCCTTGCCGCGGTTCGCGGCGTCGAGCGTCTCGGCGAGGTACATCGGCACCACGACGCCAACGATCCCGGCGGCGACGCCCTGCAGGAGCCGCCCGGCGTAAAATGGCGCGTATGCGCCCCCGCCGAGGCAGATCGGCAACGCGGCCAGCCCCGCGATCGCCGACGCTAGCAGCATCGCCTTCTTGCGGCCAATCCACTCCGCTATCGCGCCTGCCGCGAGGCCCGACACCGCCGCGCCGAGAACCGCCGCGCTCGTGAGGTGCGAGAGCCGCTCCGTCGTGAAGAGCCCCAGGCTTTCCAGATACGGAATCGCCGGGTTGATGATCGTTCCGCCGAAGTCGAAGAGAAGCCCCCCGCATCCCGCCATGGCAAGCAGGAAAAAGGAACGTCTGCCAACTCCGTTTTTTTGCGATGTTTCGTTCACGGTGTTCATTCTTCAATGGAATCGGGAGACGCCGCGGGCGGCGTCTGGCGCAGGGCCTTGACGGCGGCGAGGCCGGATGCGCGGTCGCGGCATTCGAGGCGGTAGCCGCCTTCTGGGTTGTCGAGATTTGTCGTGAAGCGCGCCGTGCAGATGCCGCCTTCGGCCGCCATCCAGCCGCCGCAGATTTCCTTCCCGGCGGCGTCGAGGAGGCGCATCTCGACGGGCAGGAGCGCGTTGACCGGCGCTCCGCGCCCGTCCAGCAGCCGGAACGTCGCCTCGAACGCGCCGCCCGGCGCGACTTCGTCCGGCGCCTCAATTTCGACGCTTGCGATGCGCTGCGGCAGGAAGGCGAAAAGCCGCCCGTCGTTGGTGTCGAAATCCACCGCGACGGATACGCGGCGCCCTTCGCGCGTGAAAGACACCTCGCCGCCGCGCGAGAGTTCGTAGACCGCGCGGATCGCGCCCTCCGCGTCCTCGACGGTGACCGTCCCAGACTGCGGAAGGCCCTTCTCCATCGTCTTGCCCCAAGGTCCGACGTAGTCGCCGAATGTGCGGCGGTCGTTTATGGCGAAGGCGTAGTCGACGCCCCTCCAGCGGCGCGAATAGACGACGATTTCGGCGGAGTCGCTGTCCACGCGCGGCGCGTAGCGTCCGGCGAGCTTCCGGCGGAAATCGTCGGCCTGCGCGAGCATCCATTCCTTGGCGCGGCGTGTCGCCGCGCACGTCGCCTGGGCGTCCGGCGCCGCGCCGCCTTCCATCGCGTTGACCTCCTCGGTGTGGTCGGATTCCGGCGGCGGATCGAAGCTCACGACGGGCACGACGATGTCGGGCGCAAGCGCGCCGACGCACTCGGTGTCGGCCACGAGGACGCCGCTCTCCGCCTGCCAGTCCTTGATGGTGGCGACGATGCGCGGCGTGAGGAACCTCGCCTGCGGCGCGTAGAGGACGCGGACGCCATCCAGGCCGTCGCGCAGGATCGTCTCTTCGTACACCACGCGCGGGTCGAGGCGCGCGCGCTGGAGGAAGGTGATGGCCGGCGCCTTCCAGCCCCACGACGCCGGGCCGCCCAGGGCGGCCGTGGTGAAGCTTTCGAGAACGGCGACGGGCGAGGGCTCGCGCCCCAGTTTCGGCAGCATGGCGCCGAGGGGCGCCACCGTGCCGTGCAGCAGTTCCTTCAGGCGGGCTTCCGACTGCGGGTTGGTGTAGACGTAGGCGCGCGTGGAGCCGGTGTCGCACACCGTCTGCCAGCCGTGGTACATGATGGCCTGGACTGGCTTGGCGATCATCGACCACGTCGCCTCCTGGAGGCTGTCCGGCGGGATTGTCGGGAATTCGGCGTCGGGGCGGCCTAGCACCCAGGCTGGCGGGTTCTCCACGGCAAGCGACTTTGGCGCGAGCTGTTCGCGGTAGCAGATGAGCTGCGTCATGATGCCGACCTTCTGGCCGGGGCGGCCGTCGGCCATGGCGAAAAGTTCCTCGACGGGTCCGGCGACATTCATCGGCTCGGGGTTGGCGTACACCCACTGGTCGAGCATTTCGACGGAGCCGCCGGAGCCCCAGATCGGCGGACAGCGCGCGGCGGGGTCCCAGAATGAGAAGACGCCGCCGTGCGATGCCCGTGCGCGGAATTCGTCCGCCACCGCGCCGATGTAGCCGGGCCAGCCGTCGCCGCCCGACCAGAACCAGCGGTAGTAGGAAAGAATCGGGTCGTCTTCGGGCACGATGCCGTCGGGGAAGCGCTCCGCGGCGGCCGCGGCTTCGAAGCGGTTGCGCCAGTCGATTTCGGCGGGGACTTCGCGCCCGGTTTCGGCCTTGTAGCGCGCCGCCTCGTGCGGAAACGACGGATACGACTGGTCGCGCAGCTCGGAGCAGGGGAGGACGCCGCAGAAGGCCGGATGGCCGGAGAGCGCGGCGGCGTAGGCGGCGGCCATTTCGCGGCCGTAGCTGAGGGCGTCCGGGTTCGACGCCTCGTAGCACGGGCGCTGCTTTGCGCCATGCTTCCGGTCCTCGCCCGAACGCGAATGGCGGTGGAAGACATCCTCGGGCGCCTCCGGCGGCGACATGAACGGGAATGCCGCGAGGACGCGGATCCCGGCGACGAGCGCCTCGTCCAGGAAGCCGTGGATTTCGGCGATTTCGACGTCCGGGATGGGCCCGGCGTGGAGGCGGAAATTTTTGAGCAGGTGCGTGAAGCCGTAGTCCGCGATGGTTTTCGGGTCGGCGTCGGCGAACCACATCAGGGCAGGGAGGCGCTCCGGGGCCTCGGGGCCAATGCCGACGCGCAGCGTCTGGACGATTCCCGCAGTCTCGCCGCCGGCGGTGCGGCCGCGGAGGACGAGCCGGAATGACCGCCAGTCGGGAGAAAGCCGCGTCTCGACGGGGACCCGGAACCGCGCCGTCCCGCCGGCGGGAAGCGTACCGAGCGGAATCGCGGCCTCGCCGATGGGGGATGCGGCTTTTAGCCGCGTCGGCCCAACGCGGCCGGAAGGCCGCATCCCCTCCGCCGTTCCATCCTCGTGCTCGAGCATGGCCTCGACGTTTTCGAGCGGCGCGGCGGTGAGGTTCGACACCTCGATTTCCAGCGCGGCGTCGCGCTCGCCGCGCACGAATGCGGCGCGCCCCGCGACGTTCGCCGCAAGGGGGGCTGGCGGCCGGTCCTCGATCGCGACGCGCAGGATCTTTCCGCCGAAGGGATGGTACAGCGAGGTGCCGCGGTTGCCAATCACGGGGCGCTGGCGCGTCGCCGGCGCGAGGCCCGCGACGCGGCCTGTCCGGCACGTCTTTTCGATGCCGTTGAAGTTCCAGCGCACCGTTCCGTCCGCGCCGTAGAGGAAGGAGATTTTCGCCGTTTCGCCGCCGCGGAGCGCCACTTCCGGCCCCGCAACGTTCGCGGTGGCGTCGCCGAATCCAAGGTGGAGCGTCGGCTTCCACACGTCACGAAGGACGTGGAACTGGAGCTGCATCCCGCGGTTCGTCGCCTTGGGCCCGTAGAAGACGCACATGTCGTCCCAGAGCATGCCTTCCTCCTTCGCGGCATACTCGGACATGTCCGGCGCGTTCGGTACGAACTCCGCCTCGAAGAGAAACGCGCCCTGCGGCGTGAATGCGCCGTCGAGGACGAAGCCGCCGCGGTCCGCCGTGTCGCCGGGGGACCCGGCCACGAGCCCGCCGTCGATGCGCGCCGCGGCCTGGAGCCGCCCGCCGTCCGGAAGGCCTGCCGTGAAATCCCAGACGCGCGGCGCGTCAGCCGCGACTGCGGCGGACGCGCAAATCAGTAACGCGAGCGCGCGAGCGGC
>JAFWPM010000223.1 GCA_017509565.1 Kiritimatiellia bacterium
CCAAGCCGGTGATGTTCGGCACCGGCGAGCGAAGTACGCCGCTGTTCTGCACGGGGAGGCGAAGCGCCTGAAAAACAAGGGGAGGCGTGGCGAAACCATGGCCTACACCATATATATGAAGGGTGTCTCCCTTAAGTTGTGCCAATGCGGGCAAAGAGGCCTTATTGGGGGAACTAACGCGCGAGCAGCGTTTCGGCCAGGGCGACGACAACCGGCATTGATATTATGGACGCCAGGGTCGTGAAGGAGACCAGTTCAACGCTCAGGGCAATGTCGCGCTTGTACTGGACGGCGAGCATCGTGGTTATGGCGGCTGTCGGGGCGCTTGCCGCAATGACAGATGCCACGAGGAGGGTTCTGTCCCAGTGCCCAAAGGCGGCGAGCATCGCCACAATCGCAAGCGGGGACACTGCCAGCCGCAGGAACATCGCGATGAAAGCCTTGCGGTCGTGTAGGACGCCGGACACATGCGAGCCGGCAAGGTGGTACCCGATGACGACCATTGCGAGAGGAGTGTTGAGTTCGCCCATCATTGCGCATGGCTTTGCAAGAAGAGGCGGGAGCCTGATGCCGGACAGGAAAAGCGCCAGCGCGGCGGCCGTTCCGAGGATGCCAGGGTTGAATGCGATTTTCGAAAGCGGCAGCTTGGTTCCGCGCCCGCCCATTAGCCAGACTCCGAATGTCCAGCAGAGTATTTGGAACACCCCGACGATAACCGCGCCGCAGAATACGCCGTCGGGGCCCAGGACCTCCTTTTGAAGCGGGAGAGACATGAAACCGGCATTGGTGAAGACCACGGCGAATTTCAGGACTGTGTCGCGGGAGGGGTCTGAATCGTGGAGAAAGGCGTAGGCGAGCGCGATGCTTATGAAGTGGAATGCGAAGCCTATTGCGGCCGCGAGGCCTATTGTCGCGAGCTGGTCGTGCGAGTAGTCGCGCTGGAATGTCGCTATGAGCAGGCATGGCGTGACAAAGTTCAAGAGAAGTGCGGTTGCGCCTCGAATCGCATCGTCGTCCATTGTCCTGACAACGCGGGACAGGGCGCCGAGCCCTATAAGGGCGAAGAGGATGAGGACCTGTTCACCGACGGCAAGCAGATTGTGCAGAAATGCGGTCATTTGTCCTGGGATTCGGCCTGTGCCGCCGTATTTTCGGTACTGGCCGCCACAATGTCGCCTACATTTCCATCTTGCTTTTTGGCGGGCGCGTTTTCCGGATTTGCGGCAGGGGGGGGCGACTGGGCCACGCGGGCGGAAGCGCGGTAGGCCTTGATGCCGTTAGCGATAGCGACGGCGAGGCGCTGGCGGTAGCGGGGGCTTCCCAGGCTGGCGTTTTCGGCGGAGTTGGAAAGGAACCCGCATTCGATGAGAATTGCGGGGCAGGGGGCCTGGCGCAGCACCTGGAAGCGGGCGTGCCGCAGGCCCCTGTCGGCGTCGCCGCGTTCCGTGTTTACCGCGGAGTGGATGCAGAAACCGAGATAGGAGCTTTCGGCGTCAAAGGCGTTGGCGGGCCAGCTTTTCTTCGCTATTCTCGCATCGCCGGAGGTTGAGTCGCATCCCTGGAATGCAAGCGTATAGGTTTCAATGCCGCGGGCCTCGCCGCGCGACGACGTATTTGCGTGGACGCTGACGAAAATGTCGGCATTTTCCTTGGCGGCCATGTCCCCGCGTCCCGCGAGCGTAACGAAGGTGTCGTTTGTCCGCGAGAAAGCGACCTCGCATCCGCTGTCCACGAGGAGTTCGCCGAGGCGCATTGATATGTCTAGGACAACGTCCTTCTCATTTTGCCCGGTGGCGGTGGAAATTGCCCCGGCGTCTTCCCCGCCGTGGCCGGGGTCGATGAACACCCGCATGGGCGGGATGTTTGTCGCATCGCCGCAGCGGATGCCGTCGAGTATTGGCTTTAGCAGGTGCGTGACGTCGCCCCCTGAGAGGCGCGATGTCTTGCGGAAATCCGCCTCGGCCGGGCTGTTGAGCCAGACGGCGATTCCGTTCAGGGACATACGCCTGTATCCGGGATGGAGGACGACGGTGTTTGTACCATCGGCCAGGGTGACGATGTTTGTCGTATTTTCGATTTCTTCCAGCGCGAGTTCGCCCGCCACCCTGTCGAGCGGCATATTGCTGGCGGCGCAGGCCGTCGCAGCGGCAATTGCCGTCGCAATGGCCGCGATTGGCGCTGGCGTCTTTGGCATTCGGGACATTGCTCAGAGCGAGGTGACGATAGCCGCTGAGTCAGGGGCGGCGGGGACGAACGAGTACGAGGCCGAGGCGGGGATGAGGAGCGAGACGCCGGCGGCGGCATGGAAGCGTTCCCCATGCCCCGCCTCCAGGTCGAATGCCCCGCGCTTGACGAAGAAAATATTGAAAGTCTCGCCCCCGAGGGCTACGGCGCCACTCCCGGACACCTCGTCCAACTCGAAGTATGGGGTCTTAAGGCACAATTTTGAGCCGGGGATCGCGCCGCCGTGCGAAGGCGCGATGAAGCGCGGCGCGGGAAGGGAGAAGTCGATAGAGCGGATGGCCGCGTCGAGATGCAGGGCGCGCGGCTTGCCGTCCGGTCCAACCCGGTCCCAGTCGTACAGGCGGTATGTTGTGTTGGAGTTCTGCTGGACTTCGTAGACAAGCGCCCCGGCGCCGATGGCGTGGACGAGGCCGGCCGGGATGTAAAGCGTCTCGCCTTCCCGGGGCGAATGGCGGACGAGGGCCGACGCCAGTGCGCCGGGGTCACCGGTGGCGATGGCGCGGAGCGACGTGGCGTCGCCAATTTCCCTGGATATGCCGGCGTAGATGGCGCAATCGCCCTCGGTGCCGAGGATGTGCCAGCATTCGTTCTTGAACTCGGAAGGGTTCGCCGAAGGGTCGGCGGGCGAAGGGTGTACCTGCACGCTGAGCGGCAGCCTGGCGTCGATGACCTTCGCCATCAGCGGGAAGCGGGAAGGGGATGGCGAGCGCGAACCGAGCAGTTCGCGGCCGAATTCGGATGAGAGCGACGAGAGCGTCCGACCGGCCAGCGGACCGTAGTCAACTGTCGAGTCGCCGTCGGGATGCGCCGAGATTTCCCATGATTCCGCAGTTGGTTCGGGGCAGCCGGAGCGGCGGAAGCGCCCTGCGATTCTGTTGCCGCCCCAGAGGTAGTCCTTGTAGATTGGGGCGAAATGGAGAAATGCTGGAATGTGTTTCATTGGAATGGCGCTAGAGCGGGTGTCACCTGGCGGCCAATGGCCTTGAGGGCGTTGCAGAGGTCGCGGCAGGCGTCGCGTTTTACGGATGGGAACATCTCCATGTACGCAGGGTGGTATGTGGGGATTGCCGGGATTCCGTCAAAGGCGAACACATGGCCGTGGACGGCCGAGACGTCGTTTTTCCCGAGGAGGCCGAGCAGGGCCGTGGGGCCAAGCACGACCAATCCCCGCGGGCGGGCCTTGGCGATGAAGGCGCGGAAGGCCGGCATTGCGGCCGCCATTTCCCCCTGCGATGGCGGAGTCGCTTCGCGTCGGCCAATGCAGATGTTGGTGAATAGCGCCTGCCCTTTGCCGTAACCCATGGACAGGACCATCTTGCGCAGGGTTTCGGAGTACTTCGCCCTGTTGCCCTGGACGCCCTCCTGCTCGCCGACGAAAACGAAGTCAACCGTCGGCTGGGCGGGGGGGCGC
>JAFWPM010000224.1 GCA_017509565.1 Kiritimatiellia bacterium
AAAATTGAAATTTGAAATCTGAAATCTGAAATTGGAAATCTGAAATCTGAAATTTGAGATCTGAGATTTGAAATCTTGAGATCTTGATATCTGAAATTTCGTTTTTGGTATACTTGTTTGGTTATGGAACAGGAGCGCAGACATATCAGGCTTTTGCCTGCCGCGGTGGCGAACAAGATTGCCGCCGGCGAGGTCGTCGAGCGCCCCGCATCCGTTGTGAAGGAGTTCATGGAGAATTCCTTCGACGCCGGGGCCACGCGCATCGAGGTTGACATCGTCGCCGGCGGGCGCAAGCTGATATCCGTGGCCGACAACGGATGCGGCATGGAGCGCGACGACGCCCTGCTGTGCCTTGAACCGCAGGCGACGAGCAAGATCCGCGACATCGACGACATCGAGCGCATCGACACCTACGGCTTCCGCGGCGAGGCCGTGCCGTCCGTCGCGTCGGTCTCCCGGATGGTCATCCGCACCTGCGCGCGCGGCGACGCTTCCGGGACGTGCGTCGAAGTTGACGGCGGCAGGGTCCGCTCCGTGTCGGAGATCGGCTTCCCGGCCGGCACCACCTTCGAGGTGCGCGACCTTTTCTTCAACGTCCCGGCGCGGCGGAAGTTCCTGAAATCATACGGCACCGAACAGGCCCACGTCAGGACGGTTTTCCTGCTCCAGGCCCTCGCGCACCCGGAGGCCTCGCTGAAGCTGCGCGCCGACGGGCGCGATTTGGTCTCCGTGGCTGGCGGCGCGACGCCCGAGGAGCGGGTCCACGACCTTTTCGGCGCCGGGATCCTGGATTCGCTGCGCAAGGTTGACTACACCGGCCCCGGGGTGAGAATAACCGGCTTCGTCGGCCTGCCGACGCTCACGCGCGCGGACCGTTCCGAGCAATATGTCTTCGTCAACCGCCGCGCGGCCACGGCGGCGATCATCCCATACGCGCTGCGCGAGGCATATCCGCCACTCGAAGGGGACCGCAAGCCCGTCGCGATACTTTTCATCGAGGTCCCGCCGACCGAGGTGGACGTGAATGTCCACCCGACGAAGAGGGAGGTGCGCTTCCGCGACGCGCGCGCCGTCCGCGACGGGCTGATTGTCGCCATCCAGAAGGCGCTGGGGCTTGGCTCGTTTTCCGGTGCGTCGGCCGCCCTGCCGCATCAGCCAGCGCCGCCGCCCGTCGCCACCGCGGGCGAGGATCGTCCATACGGTGGCGACGGCGCGCTGGCCGCCGCGCTTTCGGCGCCGCGCTACAGGCCGCCCGCCCCCGCGCCGGCCATCACCCCCACCCCCGCTCCCGCGCCAAGTCCCGCCGAGCCGCCGGTGGCCCCGGCCTTCGCACCGGCGCCGGTCCAGCTCGAACTGCCCGTCGCCGACGCGGATGCCGGAACCGGGCTTTGGCGCTGGTGCCGGCTGCTTGGGCAGATTTCGGGCGGCTATCTCCTTATGGAGACCGACGGCGGCTATGTGGTCCTGGACCCCGGCGCGGCGCACGAGCGCGTCCTCTACGAGCGCATGCTCGAAGGCGCGCGCGGCGAACGCGACCCGTCCCAGGCCCTTCTCGCGCCGCAGACGGCGACGCTCCCGCCCGAGGATGCCGAGCGCATCTCCTCGAACATCGACTCCATCCGCGCCATGGGGATAGGCATCGACCCATTTGGCGACAACACCTTCATCGTGGAGTCGCTCCCCGTCGGGGTGGAGCTGTCCGATATACGGAGTTTCCTGGCCGACATCGCCCGCGGCATGGCCGAGGCGCCGGCGCGCGGCGGCCTGCCCGACTGGAGGCGCAACGCCATGGCGCGGGCGGCGGCGCAGTCGGCGGTTTCGCGCATGGGCGCCCTGCCGTGGCGCGCCCTCGCCGCCCTGGTCGAGGACCTTTCGAAAACCAAAATGCCTTACACAAGCCCGCGCGGCAATCCGACGATGCTCTTCACGTCGACGCGCGAGCTGGACAGGAAGTTCGGGCACGCGAAATGAATGGATGCCGGGACAACGATGGCGCGACGGTGCTGTCCGTGAAAAACCTCCGCGTCTCCTACGGGGGCGTCGAGGCCGTCTCCGGCGTCTCGCTGGACATTCGCGAAGGCGAGATTCTGGCGCTTGTCGGCGAGTCCGGCTGCGGCAAGTCCTCGCTCGCCATGGCCGTGCCGCGCCTGCTTGCCGAGCCGCCAGCCATGGTGGCGGCCGAATCGGTGCGGATATGCGGCGAGGAGGTCGCCAGCGGCGTCGGGGACGCGCTTCCAGCGCTCCGCCGTCTTCGCGGCAGCGTCGTCGGCACGGTATTCCAGGATCCGATGACGGCGCTGTCCCCGTTGCACAGGATCGGCCGGCAGATTTCCGAGGCGGTTCTGCTGCACCGCAGGGCGTCGCGGCCGGAACTGGATGCGATTGTCCGCGACTGGCTCGAGCGCGTAGGAATCGGCGACCCGGGCCGCGTCGCGCGCGCCTACCCCCATGAGCTTTCCGGCGGGATGCAGCAGCGCGTGATGATCGCCATGGCGCTTGTGAACAACCCCCGTCTCCTGATTGCCGACGAGCCGACAACCGCGCTTGACGCCGTCACACAGGCGCAGGTGCTCGATCTTATGCGGGGGCTGATGGATGGAGGCCGCGCCATGCTGCTTGTCACCCACGACATGGGCGTGGTCCGCAGGATGGCGACGAGGGTCGCGGTGATGTATGCCGGGCGGATTGTCGAGACGGCGCCCCGCGACGAGCTTTTCGCCAACCCGCGCCACCCGTACACCCAGGCCCTTCTGGCCTCCCTGCCTACGCGGGAGAAGCGAGGCCGGCGGCTGCCCGTAATCGAGGGCTTTGTCCCGACTCCGGCCGAATGCGCCGCAATGCCGGGCTGCCGCTTCAGGCCGCGCTGCCCATACCGCGGGGAATGCGATGGCGCCGGCGCCGAATGCCCGCGAATGCGGGCGAATGCGCCCGATTGCAGCCGAGAGCAGCCGAGAGCAGTCGAAGGCAATCGAAAGCAGCCGAATGCGCCCGATTGCGCCCGAAAGCAGTCGCCGGAGGCCGCCATCGTCGCGCGCGACATACGGGTTTGGTATCCGGTCCGGGGCGGTCTTTTTTCGCGCACGACCGGATGGGTCAAGGCCGTTGACGGCGTTTCCTTCACCCTGGCCCAGGGCGAGACCCTCGCGATTGTCGGCGAGTCCGGCTCAGGCAAGACGACCGTTTCCCGGGCGCTGCTTGGCCTGGCGCCGCTCCATTCGGGGTCGGTGACGCTCTTCGGGGCCGATCCCGCCACGGCCGGGGCGGCCGGGCGCAAGGCGCTGCGCCGTTCGCTCCAGGTGGTCTTCCAGGATCCGTTCGCCTCGCTCAACCCGCGCCATATGGTGCTGGAGCTGGTGACCGGCGCGATGGTGGAGCAGGGGCTAGCCACGCGCCGCGAGGCCCCGGCCGAGGCGAGGCGCCTGCTCGCCGAGGTCGGCCTTCCGGGAGACATCCTCCACCGCCTCCCGCATGAGTTTTCCGGCGGGCAGCGCCAGCGCATAGCCATCGCCCGCGCAATGGCGCTTTCCCCTCGCGCGGTGATTTGCGACGAGGCCGTCAGCGCCCTCGACCTTTCAGTCCGCGCCCAGGTGCTGAACCTCCTGCTCGACCTCCGCGACCGGCACGGCCTGTCGTATCTCTTCATTACGCACGACCTCGCCGTCGCGCGCCACATCGCCGACAGGATCGCCGTGATGAACGGCGGCCGCATAGTCGAGGAGGGGACGCCGGACGAGGTTCTCGACAACCCGCGCGACCCCTATACGCGCAGGCTCGTCGAAAGCGCGTTTTGACGCGCGCGGCGCCAATCCTTGAAATTTCCGCGCCTTGTTAGTAGAATTGTTCAGAATGGATTTTTGTATGGATTTACAGGAAAAAATCGCGAAGACCCCGTTTTTCAGGAGGGTTGACTGGGCGTCGTTCTGGACGGCGACGATGCTTTCGTTTCTCGTCTACTTCTTCACGCTCGGGCCCTCGGTCGGGCTTGAGGACTCCGGGGAGCTGGCCGTCGCGGGCGACCACCTCGGCGTCCCCCACCCGCCCGGCTACCCGATATGGAGCATAATCTCGTTCTGCTTCGCGCGGGTTTTCAGCTTCGTGACCTTCCGCGGCCAGCCGAACCCAGCATGGGCGATCGCGCTTGGCTCCGCCGTGTTTGGCGCCCTTGCCGCCGGATGCACGGCGATGCTGATAACGCGCTCCGCGCGCGACATGCTGGAGCTGATGGGCAGGGACGAGGGGGACGGGGGAATCCCGCCCGCGCCGCGCCGGGATCTGGACCGCTGGTGCTTTGTCGGCGGCGTCTCCGGCAGCCTTGTCTTTGCATTTTCCCCCGTCATGTGGTCGCAGTCGACGATTGTCGAGGTGTATTCGCTGGGCGCATTCTTCCTGATGCTTGTGATGCTGCTGACATACCGCTGGATGCGGCGGCCGTCCGACAAGCTCCTCTGGATAACGGCCTTCGTCTTCGGGCTCGGCCTCACGAACTACCAGGTCCTGCTGCTTTCCGCGCTCCCGCTTGTCGTAATCATCTTCCTGCGCAACGCCGCGCTTTTCCGCGACTTCATGCTCGTGACAATCCCCTTCGGGCTCGGCGCGACGATTCTGAAGCTTGGCTCCCTGGCGCAGCAGATTGACCTGCCGAAGCGGGTCCCGCTCAAGGCCGCGGTGCCAATCCCGAACGCGGCCCTTTGCACGGCCGGGGCCGTGGCGCTCGGCCTGGCCCTGGCCGCGATGGTGGCCTACGCGGCCTCCGCGCGCCAGGACGGGCGCGACGGCGGAGTCGCCGTCGCCGACCGCCGGCGCAGTGTTTTCGCCATAGTGGCCGGAGCGCTCCTGGGCGCGTCGCTGCTGTGCCTCCTTTTCGCCGGGTCGTTCGCGGCCGAGGGCGTCGTCGGGACCGAAAACCCGGCGAACATCGCGCTAATGGAGCCAATGAAATACCTTCGCTTCGCGACGCTGCTGGCCGGCGTCCTCGGACTGGGCGCATACGCCGCGGCCTTCCGCAGGGGCGGCGGCCGGGACGACCCGCTGTTCTTCGCCCCGGCAATCGGCGCCGCGCTGCTCGCGGCAATCGCGCTTTTCTCCGCGGCCGCCATTCCGGGCCCGGTCCTGCCGGCGAACATCGACACCCGGTCTGTCCCCGTCCTGGGCATCGGCCAGTACAACGCCATGTTCGCCATTGGCGTCGTCGCGCTGCTGGCCCTCGCCGCGACGGCCAGGGGCGGGCTGCTCTTCGCGCTCCCGGTCGCGGCAATCGAGGTTGTCCTCTACATCCTCGTCCTGAAGGGCGTCCTCCTCGGGCTCACGCATCCGAGCACATGGTGGTTCTGCGCCCCGGCATTCTTCAACTTCGCGCTGCTGGCGCTTGCGGCGCTGGCCCTCCCCAACGGACGCTCCGTCGCGGCGACCTACTTCGCCGCCGAACTGGGCCTGTCGTTCTACGTCTACATGCCCATCGTCTCCGACCTCCGAAACCCGCCAATGAACTGGGGCTACCCGAGGACCTGGGAGGGCTTCAAGCACGCGATCACGCGCGGCCAATACGAGGCGATAAAGCCGACGAACATTTTCACGATGCGCTTTGTCAGCCAGCTTGGCGACTACTTCACCGACCTGCGCCGGCAGTTCACGCTGCTTCTCGCCCCCTTCGGCTTCCTGCCTTTCGCGGCCTGGGGGCTGGGCGCCCGCGCGGCCGTGCGGCCTGCCCCAGCCGCGCGCCGCAGGCGAATCCTCGCGTCGCT
>JAFWPM010000225.1 GCA_017509565.1 Kiritimatiellia bacterium
GGGCCTGGGGCTGCGGGATGCGCTGGCCCTGGGGCGCCTGGACCTGGGCGGCCGGCGGCGTACCGCCGGCGGCGCGCGCCCTTGCCGCCTGCTGGGCGGCGGCCATCTGCTGGGCGGCGGCCATGAGGTTGACCTGTGCGTGCGTCGCCTGCTGGCGGCTGCGTATCGCCATGGCCCTGTTGACGAAAGCGCGCAGCTTTTCGACGGTCTCGGGGGATGTGTAGGCGCGGAAGATCGTCTGGGCGATTCGCATCTTGATGTTCGCCATCAGCTCCTCGAACATCCCGAACGCCTCGCGCTTGTATTCGACGAGCGGGTCGCGCTGGCCGTAGGCGCGGAGTCCAACGCCGTGGCGCAGTTCGTCCATGGCGCGCAGGAACTGCTGCCACTGCGAGTCGATCGACTGGAGGATTATCATGCGCTCGACGTAGGGCAGGGACTCCTGGTTCTCGAAGGAGCACTTCTCCGTGTACGCCTCCTCTATCTTGCCGAAAATCAGGCGCCCGGCCTCCTCCGGCTCTCCGGCAAGGGCGGCCACGGCCTCGGGGTCGATCGCCACCGGGAAGTTGGCGTGCGTCCAGTCCACCAGCTCCTCGGCCAGGGTGGCCTTCTTGTCGGAAAGGTACTTTTCGCACTGGGTCATCACGATGTCGTTTACGACGTCGAGGATGTCCGAGCGCACATCCTCGGGCTTGGAGGTTATGACCTTGTTGCGGAAGGTGTAGATCACCTCGCGCTGCTTGTTCATAACGTCGTCGTATTCGAGGGTGCGCTTGCGGATGGAGAAGTTCTGCTCCTCGACGCGGCGCTGGGCGGTCTCCACGGAGCGGTTCAGCCACGGGTGCTCAAGGGCCTCGCCCTCCTGCATCCCGAAGCGGGTCATGATGTTGGCCATGCGCTCGGAGCCGAAGAGCCTCATCAGGGAGTCCTCAAGGGAGATGTAGAAGCGGGAGGAGCCGGGGTCGCCCTGGCGGGCGCAGCGGCCGCGCAGCTGGCGGTCGATGCGGCGCGACTCGTGGCGCTCCGAGCCGATCACGTGGAGGCCGCATGGGCGTTCGACAAGCAGGTCGCGCAGCGTCCTGGTTTCGCCCTTCGGCTTGGCGTCGAGCGAAAGTTGCGACTTGATGGTGTCGTCGTCAACCCACACGACGCCGGGGCCGAGCTTGATGTCGGTGCCGCGTCCGGCCATGTTCGTGGCGATGGTCACCATTCCGGCCTGGCCGGCCTGGGCAACTATCTCCGCCTCGCGGGCGTGGTTCTTGGCGTTGAGGACGTTGTGCGGGATGCCGGCGATGCGGAGCAGGCGGGAAAGTAGCTCGGAGGTGTCCACGTTGACCGTGCCGAGAAGGACGGGCTGGCCGCGCCCGTGGCAGTCCTTGACCTCCTGGATGATGGCGGCGAACTTTTCGCGCTGGGTCTTGTAGATGAGGTCGTTGTAGTCGACGCGCCGGATGGGCCGGTTGGTCGGAATCGGCACCACGTCGAGCTTGTATATCTCCTTGAACTCGCCGGCCTCGGTCTCGGCGGTGCCGGTCATGCCGGCCAGCTTTTTGTAGAGGCGGAAGTAGTTCTGGATCGTGATCGTCGCGAGCGTCTGGGTCTCGCGCTCGATCTGGACGCCCTCCTTGGCCTCGACGGCCTGGTGCAGGCCATCGGACCAGCGCCGGCCGGGCAGGATGCGCCCGGTGAACTCGTCGACGATCAGTACGTGGTTGTTCTGGACGACGTAGTCGACGTCCTTTTCGTAGAGGCAGTACGCGCGGAGAAGCTGGTCGCAGTTCTGGACGCGCTCGGAGCGCAGGGCGAAGTCGGCCTGGATTGTGCGGCGGCGCTCCATGCGCTCCTGCGGGGAGAGGCTCTTGTCGCCGTCGAGCTGCGACATTGCTGTCGCGAGGTCCGGGATTACGAAGAGCTCCGGATTCGATGGATCCAGCGACTCGCACCCCTTGTCGGTCAGTGCGACTTCGCGGCTCTTTTCGTCGATTGTGAAGAGCAGGTGTTCGACAAGCGCGCGGGCCTCCTCCTTGTGCATTTCGGTGAGCATCATGCTCTCCACCTGCTCGTGGAGCTTGCGCACGGCCGGGTCCTCGACGAGATGGAGGAACTGCCTGTGCTTCGGCATGCCGTGGTAGAGCTTGTAGAGGCCGTGCATCGCGGCGGTGTTGTCGCCGGCGTCGAGTGCGGCCCTTATTTCCGACGAGATGGCGTTGCAGAGCTCCCTCTGGCGGCGCACCAGCCCCTCTATTTTCGGCTTCAGCTCGTCGTACTGGTGGGAGGAGACGTCGGCCGGTCCGGAGATGATCAGCGGGGTGCGCGCCTCGTCGATGAGGATGGAGTCGACTTCGTCGATGATTGCGAACTCGTGGCCGCGCTGGACGAGGTCTTCTGGGCGGTAGGCCATCCCGTTGTCGCGCAGGTAGTCGAAGCCGAATTCGGAGTTCGTGCCGTAGGTGATGTCGCAGGCGTACTGCTCGCGGCGCTGGGCGCTGTTCATGCTGTTCTGGATGCAGCCAACGGTGAGGCCCATGAACTCGAACACGGTCCCCATCCACTGGCTGTCGCGCAGGGCGAGGTAGTCGTTCACGGTCACCAGGTGGACGCCCTTGCCCGTGAGCGCGTTGAGGTAGAGCGGGAGCGTTGCGACGAGCGTCTTGCCCTCGCCGGTCTGCATTTCGGAAATCTTGCCCTGGTGGAGGACGATGCCGCCTATCAGCTGGACGTCGAACGGAATCATCTCCCAGACGAGCTCATGGCCGCATACCATGCGCGTCGCCTTGGCCTCGGTGAGGCGGCGGCAGGCGTTCTTGACGGCGGCGTATGCCTCTGGCAGCAGGTCGTCGAGCGTCTCGCCGGCGGCAAGGCGCGAGCGGAATTCCTCTGTCTTCGCCTTGAGTTCGCCATCTGAAAGCGACTGGTAGGAGGTTTCGATTTCGTTGATTTTCCTGACGATGGGCCAGAGCTTCTTAAGTTCGCGCTGGGTTTTCGTCCCGAAGATGAATTTCAGTAGATTCATGGGGTTGCAGATGTTGCTGTTTGAAAAGGTTGGCGTGGCCGCCTGCCGGCGGCCGGACGCGGCATTGCGTCGCCCGCGCTATTGGGCGGCGGCGTAGGCGCGGCCGGCCTCGAAGGCCGCGATGTTCATTTCGTGGAGCTTTTCGGGGAGGTTGGCCCTGATTGCCTCCATCCAGTTGTCGAGCGGGATCCCGAGGTGCGCGCTGAGGACGCCTAGCATCGCCACGGTGGCGCACTTCGGCGAGCCGTACTTGACGGTCGCGAGGCAGGAGTTGTCGAGGAGGAGGCCGCCTTCGGCGAGGCGGTGCCTGGTGTTCGCGATCTGCGACTGGTCCATGACGAGGAGGATGTCGGCCTCGCCGTCGGGGACCATCGGGCTCTGGACCGCGGAGCCGAAGCGGATGTCGGTGTTGACGGAGCCGCCGCGCTGGCTCATGCCGTGGACTTCGGCCTTCTTTACGTCGTATCCCGCGCGGAACACGGCGTCGGCGAAAATGTCCGAGGCCTTGACGACGCCCTGGCCGCCCAGTCCGGCAATGACGACGGAGGTCGTCCTGCCGCCGGCCGGCGGGGCCTGGCGCGGGGCCGGGGCCGAGTCGCATGGCCTGGCCGGCGGCGGCATGATCGGGATGCCCGCCGCGTTGGCCTGGTCGTACTGGCGGATCTTCGGCGCTGCGATGAGGCACGGGCGGCGGACGATTATCGTCCATAGCCCGCCCTCGGCCTCGGCGCGGTCGAGCAGCGCCGCGAATTCCTCCGGGTGCGCGACATGGTCCACCACGTGGACGTTCGGGACGCCCATGGCCCTGACGACGTCCTCAAGCGACATCTTGTAGGTGATTTCATGCTTGAGGTTGCGCCCGGTCGCCGGATTCTCCTGCATGCCGGTCATTGCCGTGATGGAGTTGTCGAGAATCACCACGACGTGCCCCGTGGGCGGCGGGTTGTAGACCATTTCGGCGATGCCGGTGAGGCCTGAGTGGACGAAGGTGGAGTCGCCGATGACCGAAATCACGCGCCTTGCCTGCTCGGGCGGGAGGACCTTGCGGAGACCGAGCCCGACGGTGATCCCGCCGCCCATGCAGACGCAGGTGTCCACGGCGGAGAAGGGCGGCATTACGCCTAGGGTGTAGCAGCCGATGTCGCCCGTCACGATGGCCTTGCGGTCGGCGAGGACCTGGTATGCGCTGCGGTGCGGGCAGCCGGGGCAGAGGGCCGGCGGCTGGCCCGGGGGCGGCGGCGGCTCCGGCGTCTCGATGCCGTCGAGGAGGCGGCGGACGCGCGACACGGAAAGTTCGCCGAAGCGGTATATCCGCGGGTTGGCCCTCGCCGGGATGCCGACGAGGCGGCACTGCTCGAAAAGGACCGGGTCGCCCTCCTCTACCACGCGGATGTCGGCGGCGCCGCCAAGGGCGGCCCTGATGCCGTCCGCGGGGAAGGGGTGGACCATCTGCGTCTGGACGATTCGGGCGTCGGGGGCGGCCTCGCTGGCCAGGGCGACGCTTATGCCCGAAGCGACAATGGCCGGCGCCCCGGCCTTGCCCTCCTGCGCGACGCGGACGCATTCGCCGGAGGCCCACGCCGCGATTTCTTCAAGCTTGCCGCGGAGCCTGACGTGCGCCTTTCGGGCGTTCGCCGGGACCATGACGTGGAGCGAGGCGTCCTTTGCATACGACGGCTGGTGCGCCGCGCGGGAGAGCGGGCGGCGGGTGACGAGCGTCTTCGAGTGGCTCACGCGCGTCGTGAGACGCAGGATGACCGGTATGTGCCAGCGCTCCGAAACAAAGAATGCCTTCTCAAGGCAGTCGTATGCCTGCTGGGCGTCGCACGGCTCGATCACCGGCGCGCCGGAGGCGATCGCGTGGCGGCGGGAGTCCTGCTCGTTCTGGCTGGAGGCCATGCCGGGGTCGTCGGCGACGATCACCACCAGCCCGCCGTCCACGCCGGTGTAGGTGGCCGTGAAAAGCGGGTCGGCGGCGACGTTGAGCCCGACGTGCTTCATCGTCGTTATCACGCGGGCGTGGCCAAATGCCGCGCCAATCGAGACCTCAAGGGCCACCTTCTCGTTAGGCGACCACTCGGCCGAACCGCCGAGTTCCGCGAATTTTTCAAGAATCTCCGTCGACGGGGTGCCCGGATAGCCCGCGCCTAGGTCCACGCCGCAGTCAAGCGCCGCGTATGCCACGGCTTCGTCGCCGTTCAAAAGAAGAGTCTGGTCGTCCATGTGCGTAATTTCCTTAAAGGGGTGTGATTCACCCTATTATTATAGCAAACATGGCGCGAATATGCGGATTTGCCGGAAACTGCGTTTCTATAAATAGAAAAATTCTGTTGCAAAGAAACGGGAATTGTGCTAATCTTAATGTCGAAATCCGGCGGTGTCAGCCGGGCAAAACGTTGAATCAGGAACTGGGAAGGAGCATTGCAGTGAAGCAGGACATACCATACAAGACCTATCTTGAAGAGAACGAAACGCCGAAGGCGTGGTACAACATGCGGGCCGACATGAAGAAGAAGCCGGCGCCGCTACTCAATCCAGGAACCGGCAAGCCGGTCACGGCCGAGGAACTTGGCCACGTGTTCTGCGACGAGCTCGTCAAGCAGGAACTGGACAACGACACCCCGCAAATCCCGATTCCGGGCGAAATCCTCGACTTCTACCGGATGTTCCGCCCGTCACCGCTCGTCAGGGCCTACTTCCTCGAACGCGCCCTGGGCACCCCGGCGAAGATTTTCTACAAGTTCGAGGGCAACAACACCTCCGGCTCGCACAAGCTCAACAGCGCCGTCGCCCAGGCCTACTACGCCAAGGCCCAGGGCCTGAAGGGCGTAACCACCGAGACCGGCGCCGGCCAGTGGGGCACGGCCCTCTCCATGGCCTGTTCGTTCTTCAAGCTTGACTGCAAGGTGTTCATGGTCAAGTGCTCCTACGAGCAGAAGCCTTTCCGCCGCGAGGTCATGCGGACATACGGGGCGTCGGTCACCCCGTCGCCGTCGATGGAGACGGAGGTCGGACGCCGCATCAACGCCGCGCACCCAGGCACTACTGGGTCCCTTGGCTGCGCGATCTCCGAAGCCGTCGAGGCCGCTGTCTCCCATGAGGGGTACCGCTACGTCCTGGGAAGCGTCCTGAGCCAGGTGCTGCTCCACCAGTCGATCATCGGCCTTGAAACTCAGGCCGCGCTGAGGAAGCTTGGCGTCAAGCCGGATGTGATCATCGGCTGCGCCGGCGGCGGCTCCAACCTCGGCGGCCTTATCGCCCCGTTCATGGGCGAGAAACTGCGCGGCGAGGCCGACTACCGCATCGTCGCCGTCGAGCCGGCCTCGTGCCCGTCGCTTACCAGGGGCCGCTATGCCTATGACTTCTGCGACACCGGCAGGGTCTGCCCGCTTGCCAAGATGTACACTCTTGGACACGATTTCATCCCGTCGCCCAGCCACGCCGGCGGCCTGCGCTACCACGGCATGAGCTCCGCCCTGTCCGAACTATACGACCAGGGCATGCTTGAGGCCCGCGCCGTGGAGCAGACGGCCGTGTTCGCGGCCGCCGAGCAGTTCGCGCGCGTCGAGGGCATCCTGCCCGCCCCCGAATCCAGCCACGCGATCCGCGCCGCCATCGACGAGGCCCTGCGCTGCAAGGCCGAGGGCAGGGAGGAGACTATCGTCTTCGGCCTCACCGGCACCGGCTACTTCGACCTCACCGCCTACCAGAGCTACAACGACGGCAAGATGCAGGACTACGTGCCATCCGACGCCGATCTTGAGGAAAGCTTCGCCAAGCTCCCGAAGATTGGATGACGGGCCTACGGCTCCGTCGGTTCACCAGCCCCGGAGGCGGCAGCGGGCCCCTCCGGGGCTTTGCCTTCCCCGACTTCGATCACGAGCATCGAGGCTTCTGGACGCCCCAGCTCACGGTCAAGCTCAAGCATCACCTTGTAGAATTCCGGCCCGTAGGTCGCGAAATTCCGCGGCGACTCCTCCGTCACGACCGTGATGGACTTGCCGTCCTCCCCGTCCTCCTCGGTGACCGTGCGCGTGAACGACTTGAAGCCGTTGGCCTCGTAGTTCCAGCTGATTTCCGCCGGCTTGGAGAGTATCATGCGGGTTTCGGGAGGCAGGTTGACCGTCACCGCCTCGACGGCGCCGCGGCTTCGGGAGAGGCTGAATGGCAGGCGGCGCTCCTCTGCCTGGAACGGCGAGACCGATGTCCTGTGTGGAAGCCCGATTGACAGCGTGCCGCCGGTGACGGTTGCGAACCCGGGAACCTTCGCCGTGAAGGCGACCGTGTACGGCGGCGAGTTTGTCGAAATTTCCAAATCCCCCTCGGGGACGGCTGACACTGCGATCTCCCCCACCAGCTCCTGGTGGTGGCGGGACAGACGCTCCGGCGTCATTTCTGCGTATCGCTTCAAAACGGCGTCTGCCCCCACGCCGCAGACTTGCCGCTCCACGTGGACAGTGGCGTCGCCATTGGCAAGCAGGTCGATGGTTGTCATCTGCGTGGCAATCGGTTCAAATGCCGTGTCCATGAAAATCGGCTTGATCGGGCCGATGGCGTCAGCGTCGTACTCTTCGTCAAGGAGCCCGATGTCCGGGTCGTCCGCCAGCGTCGTCAGCGCATGGTGCCCGTAGTGGTGGGTCATGCCCAGCGTGGCGTACTGGTCAGTGTCGTTGAGGTATATCGGCAGGGTCCCGTCGTCGATGGCGATTTCGACGAGCGGGTAGTCGAATGTGGATGCTGAAGGGATGGCGAGGCGCCATGCAATGTCGCCGTCTATCGTCTCCTGGAGCTCGGTGTCCGACGCGAACACGACGTTGTTGTCTATGCCGGCGTCAAGCAGTAGGGCGGAGAGGAGGACGGCATGGTCGAGGAGATTCCCGTAGCCGTCCGTGAGAGTCGTGTCGGCCGGGGTGGCGTGGAGGGGCAGGTCGGTGAACGACGGCCCCGCGAGGCGGATGTTTTTCTCGACGAAGTCGCGTATGGCTGTGATTTTCGCCTCCACGGAGGTGAGGCCGGAGCAGAGCGCATTCGAGAGTTCGGCGCACTTGACGGTGTTGGATGGCGATGTCGCAACGGAGATGGCGTCGCGGAGCGCGGCTGCGTATTCGTCCCAGTCGCCCAGCGAGAATGCCGAGAGGATCGCGTAGGCGGCGGGGTCCGGGAGGTGCGTCTCCTGGGGGAGCGTGGGCGGCGCCGTGACCCGTTCAATGATTGCGAATGTCTTTTTGTCCGGGTGGTCCTCGTGGTCGAACATGCAGGACGCGTCCCCGGGGTCTAGGTTGTATGTCTTAGCGACTCTCCTGCCGTCGTCCCGGTCCAGGCGGCGGCGGAGTTCGTCGTATGCCGCGCCGGTGAAGCGCATCGCGACCGTGTACTCGTCCACGGGCGTCGGGCCGTTGAAGGTGGTGGCGACGCTGAAGAATGGCGCCTCCCGCTGGGTGATGCGGTACGACGTTGTGACGACCGAGCCGACTTCGACGCCCGGGAGGCTCACTACCAGTGTCTTCCCCGCAGGGTAGCGCGGCGCGGATGCGGCCCACGGCGCGTCGAGGGTGTTGATTTCGGAGTCCGTCGCGAGTTGGACGCGCCCGTTTTCGTTTGAGACCGAGGCCTCCAGTATCTCGACATCCTGCCATGCCGGGTTGTACGGGATTTTCAGCTCGGAGAAGGCGCGGCGCCCCGCGTAGGTCAGTATCTTCCGGCGCGTCGTTACCGTGGCCGTGTATTCCCCGGGCGCCGTTACGTCGTAGACGGCCTCGCGCGAAAGTATGCGGGAGTCGGCGGTGATCTCCTCGCGCGTCGGCGCCTGTCCGAACACCGCGATTTGCCGCGCTAGCCTGGATATGGTGTGCAGGGTCTCCTTGAAGTCACGGTAAAGCGATGGCGGGTATGACGTCAGGTTGAACTCAAGCCTGCTTGAAGCCTTCAGGACGCGTTTCCCCGAGTCCTGGGCCGTGACGGCGAATGCGCTTTGCGAGTAGGTTATGCCGTTGGTCTTGAAGGAGATGTTGTCCGGCAGGGCAATGGCCTCGGGCATCGCGTCGAACTCGATTTCGATTTTCTCCTCCGCGCCGCAGGCGTCCTCGGTTTCGAAGGGGAAGCGGCGCTTCTGGAGACCAGTCGAGTCGAGTATGAAGTTGTGGTATCCGATTGCGGAGGTGAACCGGGGAATGTCAGCCATCGTGGCGCCGGAGCCGTTTATCGGGAAGTCGGGCGCGGAAACCGAGATTGTTATCGAAAGCGGGGTCTCGGTGTCGCGGAGGTCTTCCGGCTCAATGGAGAACGATTCAAGCTTGGCGCCCGGGATTGTGTCGCGGGCGACGCCTTCGAGGAACTGGCGCCTCTTTTCGGCCGGCCGTCGGACCAGGGCCCCGCGGTAGGCGCTGTCGTTTAGGCCGGTGAAGTCGAATTTCGTCGTTGCCGTGATCTTGCCGGAGACGTCAACCTTCGCCCTTGTCGTGGCGAAAACCATGTTGGCGGCGGCGGGGACTTCGCCGGACACCCGCAGCGGGTCGCCCTCCGGCGTCGCCACGAGGTAGCTCTTGCCGGCCAGGTATGCCGGGAGGAAGTCGGCCGAATTCTCGTTGGTCGGGTCCATTAGCAGGTATTCCCCGGCCGATTCGCGCACCCCGATGATCGCGTGGTTGAAGAAGTTCATCGGGACTTCGGGATCGCGCTTCTCGCCCACGTGGATCAGGACCGGAAAGGCGTCTATCCCGGCCAGCCGGAGCATCGATGCCAGCAGGGCGGCCTTGTCGCGGCATACGCCGTGGCGGCGCTCGAAGGTGACTGACGAGTCGTGCGGCTCGTATCCGGGCGACTCGGTTTCCGTCGTGACGCCCATGTAGCGGATGTTCTGCGACACCCATGTGAATATCCGCCAGATTTTCTCCTGCTCTGTGAGAACGCCCTCCACGAGCCCCTCCACGGTCTTGCGCATCTCGCCCGAAACCGCGTCGAGGTGGGGCTTGCAGAGCCCCCAGTACCAGCGTGAAAGTTCCGCCCAGTCGGAGGCGGTGCTGACAAGGAGGCGCTGGCAGACTGTGTGCAGCGGCGGCATCGACGGTTCGGGGAATGCCTGCGGGACGTTTTCGAAATCCCAGATGTGGATGGTGCGCCCGCCGTCGGCCACGGTCCGGCTTCCGGCGAGGGTCCCCTCGACGGGGTCGCGAAGCGCCTGGTGGTGTATCGGCAGCGTCTCCGGCGCCGACACGCAGTAGGTGTAGCGCATGATCGGGTCGGTCCCCTCGAAGACCTGGTAGTCGCACCACAGGCCCGGGACGCGGGCGCGCTTCTCGGCCTTGCGAATCGCGACGCGCGCCACGTCGCCAGGTTCCAGGCCTGGGAAGGATACCGTCAGCACCTTGTCGTCGGGGTCGTAGATGTTCGACGACATCATGCCGGGGTCAATCGAGAGCTTGCAGTTGCGCCCGAGGTCGATTGGCGCGACGGTGCCGTCGGCCTTGATGATTTCGGCGGCGGCGATTTCGATTTCCGAGTAGAAGGCGTTGAAATGGAACGATGACTTTGATTCGGCGCGGCGGCCCTTCTCGGTCATTATCTTCGTGTAGGTGTCGTCGAAGAGGACCGAGGTCCCGTCGGGTTCGTATATCTCGCAGGTGACGGAGTCGAGGATGACGGTGTCGGCGTCCGGGTAGGCGTCGGCGGTGGCCCTGGCGGCGGCCGCGCGGATTTCGTCGGCGGATATGCGGCGCAGCGCGGATGGCAGGTCGAATTCGGGAATGTCGGCGCAAAGGGGGCGCGCGGCGCAGAGGACGGTCGCGAAAAAGGTTGCGATATTGTGATTTTTCATGCAGCCATTTTATCAAAAGTCGGGAATCGGGGTGTGCGGGCGAAGCTCGCGGAGGCGCATCGCGCCTGCGGCTTCAGAGCTTGGCGTTTGTGGCGCGCCATGCGCGCATGGACATCCCGGTGGACTGCTTGAAGGCGCGGCGGAGGGCGGACGCGTCGGCGTAGCCGCACTTGAAGTAGATGGATTCGATGCTCTGCGTCTTTTCAAGCAGCAGCGATTTCGCGCGGGCGACCCGGGCCTCGCGGATTTCGTCGCCGATGGTGCGGCCGGCGAAATTGCGGAAACGCGTCTCGGCCATCCTGCGGCTGCCGCCTATTTCGCGGCAGACCCTTGCGGGAGTGAGGCCGCTGCACGCCTGGCTCCTTATGAGCTCGATGGCGTGGCGCACGGCCCCGTCGCGGCGCTTGAAAACGCGCGTCGAGCTGCGGAGGAAGATGTCCTTGGCGCCGAAGTAGCGGACGCACGGCGCATGCGCGCGCCCCTGCATGGCGTCGTCAAGAAGCTGGGCGGCGATGAAGCCGCTCAGTTCGAAGTCGGAGACGGCGCTGGTAAGTGTGGGCGTGGTGTGTTCGCAGATGAGTTCGTCGTTGTCGATTCCAATTACGGCGATGTCGTCCGGGACGCGCAGCCGCTCCATTCGGCAGGCCTGTAGTACCAGGTCGCCCGTGATGTCGTTCGCCGCGAGTATGCCGCATGGGCGGGGAAGTTTTTTCAGCCATGGGCGGATGCTGTCGAAGAAGGCCGTCACGCAGTCCGGGCCGGAGGGCTCGAAGTCCGTGAATGTCCCGCCCGCCGCCGCAGCCGCGGCCGCCATTGTCTCGCGCCTGCGGGCGGACCAGTCCCTGGGAAATATGTTGCCGACGTAGGCGAAGTGGGCAAGCCCTAGCTTGACTAGTTCGTTCGCGGCGGTCGTGGCCGTTATGTCGGAGTCGTGCTTTACCGCGAGGCACGGCGCCGGGAACTTCTGCAGGTCGGGGTCGCAGTACACAACATGGAGGCCTTTGAAGTCGCTCGGGTCGAAGCCCGGGACATCCATGATGCTTCGCTCGACAATGCATCCGTCCGGCGCCCAGAACCTGAGGCTTTCGGCGATGGACATTGCCGTCAGCCCGTGTTCGGCGATCTGTATCCGCCACTTCCTGGGCGTGGCGTAGCGGAAAATCCCGGCGAGGCGCAGGCGCCAGAGCCGCCACGGGTATTGGAAGTAGAGGATGTTCTTCATGCGTGGCCTTGCGCTATCGGGACGCCTCGCAGAATGCCAGCCCCCCCGCGGCGAAGTGGCGCAGCAGGACCCCGCATGCTATGGCGTCGTAGAGCGCGTCGTGCGGCCCGGCGCCGGCCGGTGCCAGGGCCGCGACATCGGCGCCGAGGCCGAGGTCCGGGATGATGTCCTCAAGCGCGTAGGACGCGCGCCCGGGCAGGAGGCGGCGGGAAAGCTCCAGCGTGTCTATCCACGGGCCGAGGCGGTCGAGGGGCGCCGCGGCGCGGAGTATCGTCCTCTCCGTGCCGATGTTGTGCGCCACGAGCGGCCCGCCCCTGAGCCATGGCGACAGCTCCCCCCAAATTCCCGCCAGGGTCGGGGATTCCGCGAGTGTGCCGCGGATCTGGGCGTGGCGCCCAGGCGCGTATCTGTTGAATGGCCGCCCGGTGGAGATGCGCAGGAATGAACTGAAGGTAGACGATGCCGCGCCGCCCGTGGAAAAACGGAACGCCCCGATCTGCCATGGCTCGTTTGGCCATCCCGGAACCGATCCGGTGGTTTCGAAATCGACCGCCGTGAATTCCGCGTTCTGGAGCTCGATGCAGGCCATGTCCGCCAGTCGCCTACGATCCAAGCTGTATGTCGCACAGATGGCGGTAGCGCCCGCCACGGGCGTAGAGCTCGTCGTGCGTTCCAGACTCGACTATGCGCCCCTTCTCGATCACGAGTATGAGGTTGGCGTCCCGGACGGTGCTCAGGCGGTGCGCGATCGCCAGCGTAGTGCGCCCTGCCATGACCTTTGCGATGGCGTCCTGGACAAGGCGCTCGGTCACGGTGTCGAGGGCGCTTGTCGCCTCGTCGAGGATGAGTATCGGCGGGTTCCGCAGTATCGCCCGGGCCAGGGCGACGCGCTGCTTCTCGCCGCCGGAGAGGAGAAAGCCCTTGTCGCCGCAGATTCGCGAATAGCCATCAGGATGCGACACGATGAAGTCGTGCGCGTTCGCCATCTTCGCCGCGCGCTCGATGTCCGCCTGCGTGGCGTCCGGCGAACCGTACGAGATGTTCGCGGCGATGGTGTCGTTGAAGAGAATCGTGTCCTGCGTGACTACGCCCACCAGCCTGCGGAGGTCGTCCGTCGCAATGCGGTTGAGCGGGATGCCGTCAAGCGTGACCCTGCCCGCAGTGGGGTCGTAGAAGCGCGCGAGCAGGTTGGCGTAGGTGCTCTTCCCGGAACCTGTTTCGCCCACGAGCGCGACCAGCGCCCCGCGGGGGATCTCGAAATTGGCGTCGTCAACCACGAGCGGGCCGTCCGGCGAGAACCGGAACGACACGTGGTCGAATGCGATCCGGTCGGTGAAGTCGCGTTTCGGGGCGGGGGATGCGGGCTCTGGAAGCGAGGTGTCCGTGTCGAGCAGCGTGAATATGCGGTCAAGCGCCGCCGCGCCGCGCTGGAGCCACGCGTTTATCTGCGCAAGCTGGCGCATCGGGCGGTAGGCGGAGTAGACCGCCACGCCTATGATCAGGATTTCGGAGAGCCTTATGTGGAATATGAAGCAGGCGACGATGAAGCCGGTCGCGATGATCGTAGCCGCCATCTCCATCAGCGGCGACATCAGCAGCTCGGCCTTGAGCGACTTCGCGACCGCAAGGAAGTAGTTCCCGTTCAGTTCCCGGAATTTTTCGTCCTCCTGCCGCTCCATGGCGAAGGCCTTGACTACCCGGATGCCTGTGAAGTTCTCGTGCATCCTGGAGACGAGCAGCGAAATGCGCTCAAGCGATCGCTTCGTCCAGCGCTTGACGCGGGCGCCAAGAATGACTATCGGCACCAGGCACAGAGGAAGCAGCACGCATACCACCAGGATGAATTCGCCGAGGCCGTTCTGCACGGCGAATATGATCGCGAAGGCCACGGCGGCGACGATTTCAAACGGGGCGCGAGCGGCGTCCGCTATGGTGCTTGATATTACGTGCTCGACGCTGGCGGTGTCGTTGACGCAGCTCGATATGAGCTGGCCGATGTCGCAGTTGCCGAAGAATTTCAGCGACTGGCGCTGGAGCGTTGCGAAGAGGTCCGAGCGCAGGTCGCGGACGACTGCGGCGCCGACCCACCGCATGCAGTAGTGGTTGAGGAACGACGTGAATATCCGCGCGAAGACTATGATGGGCAGGAGCATCAGTCCAAGTGCCAGCGCCTGCCATGTGAGCGTGTCGTCGTTGTGGCGCAGCGGGATGCCGAAGCGCTCGGCGATGCGCTCCGCCTTCCTGAACCATCCTGGCATGGTTGGCTTGGCCGGGCCGCGGTTCTCGGCCACCAGGCGGTGGTGGCGATGCGTCCCCGCGGCCGCAGCGGCCTCCGTCGCGGCCCTGGCGGCAGAGTCGTCGTCCATGTCGTAGGAGCCGTCGAAGGTGGTGTGGCTGATCTTGCCGCCGTTCTCCGAAACCTTGAATGCCTCGAATGCGTTTGGCATGAAGGCCAGCAGCCCGAAGAACGAGCCTGCGCTGAGTATGCCGGCGACTATGCCGACGGCGAGGCGGGCGCGGTATTTCAGGGCGAAGCCGAGCAGCCGCCTGTAGTTGCCGTAGTTGATCTTGCCGTCAGTCATTGCGCCTGCTTCCTAGTGGGTGGCCTTCCATTCCCTGAACCAGGCGGCGAATTTCGGAAGGCCTTCCTGTATCGTCGTCGTTGGTGTGTATCCCACTGCGGCTTGGAGCTTGTCGATGCTTGCGAATGTCGCGGGCACGTCGCCGTCCTGCATCGGGAGAAACTCCATCTTCGGCTCTCCTACGCCAAGGGCGTCCGCAAGGGTGCGGATCATGTCCAGCAGACGCTCGCTGCGGTTGTTGCCTATGTTGTAGACGTCGCACTGCGGAAGGCGCTCCGCCGCCTCCACCGAGGCGACGACGCCCGCCACGATGTCGTCCACGTAAGTGAAGTCGCGGAGCATGTCGCCGTTGTTGAAGACCTTGATCGGGCGGCCAGCGAGCATCGCGTCGGCGAACAGCCAGTAGGCCATGTCAGGGCGCCCCCACGGGCCGTAGACGGTGAAGAAGCGGAACCCAAGCGTCTGGAACCCGTAGAGGTGCGAGTAGCTGTGCGCCATCAGCTCGTTGGATTTCTTGGTGGCGGCGTAGAGGCTCACGGGGTTGTCGACCTTCTGGTCCTCCCTGAAGGGCATTTCGCGGTTGCCGCCGTAGACGGAGGAGGACGACGCGTACAGGAGCCTCGGTTGCGGGTCGGCGTGGCGGCAGCATTCGAGGATGTTCAGGAAGCCGACGATGTTGGAGCGTATGTAGGAGTCGGGGTTCTTCAGCGAGTAGCGGACTCCGGCCTGGGCCGCGAGGTTCACGACAACTTCGGGGCGGAACTTCGCGAACGCGTCTTGCAGCGCGGCCTTGTCGGCGATGTCGAGCCGCGCCATGGAAAATCCCCGGCGCCCCTCAAGGCGGGCAATCCGCGCCTCCTTCAGGGCAGGGGTGTAGTAGTCGTTGAAGTTGTCCGCCCCGAATACCTCGTGCCCAAGGTCGAGGAGGCGGGACGACAGGGCGGCTCCTATGAAGCCGGCAGCCCCTGTGACAAGAATGCGCCTTGGCATCGACGTTATCCTCCATGTCAGCTGCGCCTGTGGACAATCCCCGGCAGGCAGGCCAGGATGATGAACCAGGACAGCAGTATGGCCGTGCTCCTGAATGGCAGGTCAATCGTGCAGTGGATCACAACGCAGGTGAGGCCCGCGAGTGACAGCACGACCGTCGGCGGTATGCTCCCGACCCACGACGAATTGCGCCCCGTCTGGTCGTTGAGGAGACGCTCCATGTGGATGAGGTTCCATATAAGCTGCACCAGTATCGCGATGACAATTGCGGCCATGAGCCCGAAGCCTATCGCGCCGTGCTCGCAGAGGAACTGGAGAATGTCGTTGTGCACGTTGGCCTTGCCGCGCTGTTCGAGGATGTGCCAGTCCTTTTCCGGGATGTATAGCCCGACATGTTCCTTGAAGCCCCAGCCCCCGACGCCCGGCCATGGGTTGTCCTGCCATATCTTCACCGCCGCGTCCGCGAGCATTTCGCGGTCGCCGCCGTAGACGCTGCTCATCGCTTCGCCCGTGATCGACTTGACTTCCTTTGCCATTGGCGTGTCACGGCTGAATGCGAATATCCCAAGGCAGAGGAAAATCCCCACCGACGCCGTTACGATCTTGGCTATGCCCACGCCGCCTACGCGCCGGAAAAGGTATGTGCACCCGTAGACCAGCGCGAAGACGATGAGGCCCGTTTCCAGGACAATCGCCGCGCGGCAGACCGACAGGTAGACGCCAAGGATGTTGAAAATGAGCGTCACCGTGAAGAATATCGGGTGGTTGTTGTCATCGAGCGACGCAAGGGCCCGGATCAGGAGCCCCATGTTCAGCGCCGACATGAGGAGGAAGAATGATCCCGCGTGGTTCGGGTAGCCGAATGTCGAGAAGAAGAATGTCGACATCGGGCGAAACCAGAA
>JAFWPM010000004.1 GCA_017509565.1 Kiritimatiellia bacterium
TCTTTGAACAACTGTAAGTATACGAAATATCGGAACCGCCGTCACTCACCTTTTTGTGAAAACCAAAAATACTGGAATCGCCCGTTGCTATTGGCTTGTTCGAGCTTCCTTGATTCCCAACAGAGGAATTTAGGATGAATGGAATGATCCCCGACATCGGAAAGAGCGACCAGCCGGGCGGTTTCCTGCCAGAGGTGGAGACCCAAAGTAACAGATTTGAAACCG
This sequence comes from Kiritimatiellia bacterium, assembly GCA_017509565.1. Taxonomy (GTDB): domain Bacteria; phylum Verrucomicrobiota; class Kiritimatiellia; order RFP12; family JAAYLN01; genus RGIG5952. The sequence continues at coordinate 226 of JAFWPM010000004.1, forward strand.
CTGTGGCCTCGGCGCGCGGGGAAAATGTCCCTGGCGACAGGATTGAGGCGCAGAGGGGAATGGTGGCCGACGCCGTCGCGAAGGTGCGGAAGGCCATATCCGAAAAGCAGAGGGACATTGAAGAGCAGAGGCGCAAAGAAGCGTTGGGCAAAGTCCGGGAATTTGAGGAGCTGCGCGACGACGACATGGACACGCTGACGCAGACTTCCGATTGGGACCGGGGAAAATACCAGGCGTTCTCAAGGAAGATCGACAATGACGCCGCCAAGGCGAAGGCCGCCAAGGAGGCGGGCACCGGGTACGACGACCTGAATGCGCGGCTTCAAAGGGCAGTTGACGGCTTCGCGGATCTGCGGCGGAAGTTCGACGCGCTCCATCCGGTTCTGGCCCTGTCCAACAACATGAACGTCCCGGTGACATACTACGTGAACGGCATAGGCTACGAAGTCCTGCCTAATGGCGGCATGGACATAGCCATGAAACCTTGCGCGAACGCAAGAATCACCGCGAATGTGTCAGGCATGCTGTCGCCTGATTACTACGAGACGCATGAAAAGGTGGTTGAACTGCCAGGAGCGGGCCGTGTGCCATTCTCCGACACCCCGGAGTTCAGGGGGAATCCAACTGTAATCGTAAGGAACAGGAACGATGTTGCAATCACGTTGAGCGTCGACGGCGGTGCAGGGCGCGAAGTCGCCGCCGGCAACTCCATCGCCATCGAAGGTTCGCCACGCAGTAGGTGCACAATCGCCTACTCCGCACCGGAAAACTATGAGATTTCCGGGGGGATTCGTGCCGAGGCGACCTTTGGAAATGCAGGAACCGCGACAGACATTTTCGCCCCGCGACTGACATTGCTGCCGAGGCGCGTCAGGATGGTCAACCCATTGGCTGAAAGCGTAGTCTGGACTGTCTCCGCCGGCGAGAGGCGCTTCAAGCTTGATGCGGCATCTCTGGAGTTTGATTTGCCAGATGGTGTGGATGCAGTCTCAATTTCGGCAGATCCGCCAGACGAGGAGTTGGAATCCGAATACAGGCCAGTAACAGAAAGCGTAAGTGGCTTCCGGAGGAGCCGTGTTGCGACTCCGCTGCGGTTCAGGGCCGAGCAAGACATGGATGCTGTAGAGCGCAACCGTCAGCGGCGGCAGGAAAAGCTTGAAAAGGAATACGCAAGCTTGCGGCGTCGAATCAAATATGCCTGGCCGTCGGATCCTTCCAAGACCGAACAGGTTGCCGACTGGATGTCTGTCGCGGAGGCCGTTGCCAAGGCCATGGATGCGCGCTTTGATGGAATGCGCGATCCGGACGAAGTTGCAGATTGGCTCCGCCGTTTTGAAGACTGCCATCCTGAATCCCTCCAGGACAAGCACGGCAGACGCCGAGATTTGGAGGAGCGGCTTCGGATTATTCGCGGCCGTTAGCCCGTTGGTGTTCAACGGGCCTTCGGCGTGACTTCAAGGGAGAAGGGGAAGAGCGGCAGGGAGTCGGTGGCGCGGCGGATGTCCGCATCCGGCGGGTAGTCGCTCCAGGCATATTCCACCCGGACGGGGTTGGCGATTTTTCCGCTTCTGACGGCAATCGTCCCGTCAGGTTCAAGAGTCGCGTCCGCCCATGCGCATTGGCCGTCGTCCCCATGCAGCGCAAAGAGGTGCGGGCCTATGGCCGATGCCGCCTCGCCAGTTTTCGCGGAGCGGATTTCAAGCCCGCCCCCGGCGTCGCGCAGCGTCACGCGCACCTCGCCGTCCGGGAGGCGCTCGGCCTTCGCCGCCCTCGGCCCGGGCAGCGCGTCACTCCTCCCGTAGGCGAGGCGAAGCGCCTCGTGCGCCAGCCTCTCCCCCACGGGTTTCTTCCACCGCGGGTGGATGTCGGAATGGTCCCCGACGTCAATCGTGCACGCAACCCCGCATCCGGGCCTGTCCAGCAGCAGCGCCTGCGCTTCGCGTATGTACACGAACGACTGCCCGTCGATGCTTTCCCCCGGGGTAAGGCCGCGCCACCAGTCCTCCGGGAGGCGCAGTTCGGGGTGGTGTTCGCGGAATGCGGCCAGCTGCGTCCCGATGAATACAAGCCCGGGATTGCGGAAAGCGTGCCGCCAGCTGTCTATGAGGATGTCCTGGAGTTCCGCGTATGATCCGGGGTCGCCGCGGTTTGTGCAGCCCTGGTACCAGATTGCGCCGCGCAGGGTTAGCGGGCGAAGGCACGCCACCATGCCATTGAAAAGCGTGGTCGGCAGCTGCGCGGAGTCGCGCGTCATCCCGGCGTCGGAGCTGACGGGCGGGCGCACCCCGGCCTTCTTCTTGTCAACGCGGAACTCGATGCGTTCGAGCCAGTCGCCGTCGGAGAGTTCGACGGGGGCGGAGTCGCAGTCCCCGGAGGGCTGGATGAACAGCTCCCCGTTGAAGGAGCCGGAGGCGAAGTGGTTCTGGACGCGCACGGCAAGGACGTGGCGCCCGCCGGGTGCGGCCTTCGGCGTGAAGGCGTAGTCCCTCGGCGCCGCCCACCATCCCGGCGTTTCGAGGAAGGTCTCGCCGATCTTGGCGCCGTCGACGAACATTTCGTCGCAGTCGTTGACCCCGTCCGCGTGGAGGACGAGCTCCCGCCCGTTCCACGATTCCGGCAGGACGAACTCCCTGCGGAACCAGCAGACGCCCGGGACGGCCAGCCCGGCTAGGCATCCGCGCGGCCCGCGCCGCCACTTCGCCTCCTCCCCGGCGGGCAGCTCCGGCGCGGCCCAGCGCGCCACGGCCTCGGCGGTCGTGCCGGGGTCGGTCTGGAAGTACTTGTCACGCAGCCATTCCCTGACGGCGGCGACCTGCCGGAGGTAGTTGTCGTCAAGTTTGTGGTCTTCGGGGTTGTCGGAGAGCGCCTTTTCAAGGGTCTCAAGTTCGACGGTGCGCCCGGACCTGGCGAAGGCGTCGCGCGAAATCCACGGCTGGATGGCGGTGCCGCCCCAGCTGGAGTGGACGAGTCCGACGGGGACGCCTAGCTCCCTGCGCAGCGCCAGGCCGAAGAACCAGGCGACGGCGCTGAATTCGAGAATGGCGTCCGGGGCGTCGGCGACTTTCCATTTGGCCGAAGCGGGCGTTTCCGGGATTTCGCCATCCGGCGCCATGCGGCGCGGGATTTGGAGCAGGCGCACCGACGGGTCGCCGCGCGTTGCCACGTCGTGCCCCTCCGGCAGTCCCCAGAATGGGCCGGATGGAATCACCGGGTACTCCATGTTCGACTGGCCCGAGCAGAGCCAGACTTCGCCGCAGAGGATGTCGTGCAGCTCCGTCCTGGCGCCGTCGCAGGTCGCCGAAAATTCGAAAGGGCCGCCCGCCCCGCCGGCCGGGAATTCGAGCTCCCAGTCGCCGGAGGCGGAGGCCGTGGCGGTCGCGGAGACTCCGCGGAAGGTGCCGGAAACTGCGGCGCCGGGCCTGGCCGTGCCGGAGAAGCGGACGGGAAAATCGCGCTGGACGACCATGTGGTCGCCGAAGCAGCTGTGCATGCGGATCGTTTTCATGGTGTGGGAAGATTGACGGTGCAAGAGAGTGGGGTGCTATGCCGAATGTGGCGGCGCGGCCATGAGCCGCGCCGTTGCGCGCCAGAAGCCGGGCGGGAGGGCGTCGGCAATGGCCCGCGCCTCCTCCGCCGAGTCGCAGATCGCGAAGACGGTTGCGCCGCTTCCTGACATCAGCGGCGCCTTTGCGCCGGCGCGGCGCAGCAGGTCGGCAGTTTCCCGCACGGCTGGGTGTATCGCGAATACCGGTTCCTCAAGGTCGTTCACGAGAATCCCGGCGTAGTCCCGGGCGGAGGAGATGCGGGAGGCGGGGGCGCGGGGCTCGGCGGGCGCGGCGCGCCCGCCGCAAAGCCTGTCGAAGGCGGCGTACGCGGCCGGCGTGGAGACATGGATGCCTGGATTCGCGAGGACGACCGGAAGGGGCGCAAGGAGGCCTGGGGCGATGGGCGAGACGCATTCGCCGCGGCCCTCCATGATGACGGGGCCGCCGGAAAGAAGCGCGGGGACGTCGCTCCCGACGTCCGCCGCCAGGGCGAGGATGTCCGCCGCCGGGAGGGCGTCGGCCCCGGCGATTCGCTGGAGGGCGAGGATGGTTGCCGCGGCGTCGGCGCTGCCGCCGCCAAGCCCGCCGCCGATGGGGATGCGCTTGACGATTCCAATGGAAGCCTCCTCGGCCAGCCGCATCCGCGATTCCGGGGGCAGCCTGCGCCAGTAGGCGGAGAGCGCCTTCGCGCAGAGGTTCGCGTCCGCCGGGCCGATGGACGAGCAGTCCACGCCGCCGGGTGTGGTTTCAATGGAGACGCGCGGGAGGCCACCGCCGGGGTGCGCCCCGAAGCGGAGCGACACCGAGACGTCGTCGTGGAGCGACAGCGGCGCGACGATGCTGCAAAGGGCGTGGAAGCCATCGTCCCTGCGCCCCAATATGCGCAAGGTCAGGTTGACCTTGGCATAGGCCGGGAAAGAGGCCTTGCATTCCATTTCGGGCTAGTTCTTGCTGTTGCGCGCCTCGTTGACGTGCAGCCTGCGTCCCTGGACGTCGGCGCCGTGCATGGCCGCGATTGCCTTTTCGGCCTCGGGGCGGTTGGGCATTTCGATGAAGCCGTAGCCCTTGGACTTGTGGCTGGAATGGCCGGTGATGATCCTGACGGTGGCGACCTCGCCGTATTTTTCGAATTCCTTGCGCAGGTATGCCTCGGTGGTGTCGTAGCTGAGGTTGCCGATGTAGATTTCGACCATCCCCGGTGCGGATTTCTTGAACTTGCGGCCGAAGCGCTGGCGCCGCGCGGCGAGCCGTCCGGCGATGCAGCCAATCACGATTCCCAGGAGCAGCGACGCCGCGGCGGCGGCCACGGTCTGATGCTGGATTGTAGTTCCGAAGATTTGAAACATGGGCGTTCCGGTGGTTAGTGTTTAGTCTGTTGGTGTTGTTCGGTCGCGGCCGGGGGGCCGGCCGCCTGGTGGCGCAGGCGCGCGGCCTACGATGTGAGCAGCCCCTCCAGGCGCTCCTTGCGCATCGGGCGGCGGAGCTTGCGCAGGGCCTTCGCCTCGATCTGGCGGATGCGCTCGCGCGTGACGCCGAATGCGCGGCCGACCTCCTCAAGGGTCTTCTGGCTGCCGTCGTCAAGGCCGAAGCGCATGATGATGACATCGCGTTCGCGCTTGGCGAGGGTCCCGAGGACTTCGCGGAGGCTCTCGTGGGTCAGGTTCTTGGCAGTCCGCTCGGGCGGGCTGTCGGCGCTGGTGTCGGGCAGGAAGTCGCCGTAGGTGGCGTCGTCGCCGTCGCCAACCGGCTTCTGCAGGGACGTCGGGTGCATCGCCATGCGCTGGATTTCGCGGACGCGCTCCTCGCTGCACCCCATTGCCTCGGCCATCTCCTCGTGCGTCGGTTCGCGCCCGAACTTCTGGTTGAGGCGCTTCTGGATGCGCTGGAGGCGGTTGATCGTCTCGATCATGTGGACCGGGATGCGGATCGTGCGGCCCTGGTCGGCGATGGCGCGGGTGGCGGCCTGCCTGATCCACCATGTGGCGTATGTCGAGAACTTGTAGCCGCGGCGGTATTCGAATTTCTCAACGGCCTTGATCAGGCCGGTGTTGCCCTCCTGGATGAGGTCGAGGAAGCCCAGCCCGCGGTTCATGTACTTCTTGACAATCGAAATCACGAGGCGCAGGTTGGCGCTGACCATCTCGTTGCGCGCCTCCTGGACGCCCTTCAGGGCCTCGCGCACCTTCTGGAAGTCGGACACGAACTCCTCCTCCGTCATGCAGGTGGCCTCCTCAAGGGCCTGGGAGCGCGCGGTGATGGCCTCGTACACGCTCTGGTCGCGCCTCACCTTCGGGGTCTTCTTCCAGTTCCTCTCCTGGTCCTTGAGGTCGAGGTACTGCTTGTAGTAGCGCTCCTGGCCGCCGGTCTCGAATATCTGCTCCAGCATCTTCTGCTTGAAGCTGAGCTCCTCGACGACCTCCTTGAACTGCGCCCTCGCGCGGTCGCGGCGCTTCTCGGCGCGCGCCATCTCCTTCGGGTCCTTCGCCGCGCGCATGGCGGCGTAGGCCGACGAAATCGCGTCGCGGCACTTTTCGAGCTTCTTCTTGAGGACGGGCTTGTTCGCCATGTACTGGTCGCGGGAGCTCGACACCTTGTCGGTGATGACGCGGTCGAAGCGCTCCTTGCCGGCTTCGAGCTCCTCAAGCTTGTCGATGCAGAGGTCGGGGATGAAGCCGAAGTGGCAGAAGTATTCGCGAATGGTCGTCTGGTAGTCGTCGATCTTCCGGCAGATTTCGATTTCGCGTTCCTGCGAAAGCAGCGGCACCTGGCCCATCTGGTGGAGGTACATCCTGATCGGGTCGTCGAAGTAGTCGATCCCGGAGGATGGCTGCGGGTGGTTTTTCTGCCAGTCCTCCTCGTCCTCCTTCGCGATTACGGCAACGTTGAGCTTTGTCAGGAGCGTCTGGCAGGACTCGACATTGGCCTCGTCGCGGATGTCGGTCGGGAGCGCCTGGTTGATCTCGTCGAAGGTGACGTAGCCGTTGCGCGACTCGGCGCGCTGCTGGAGCTTGGTCACGACGTCCTTGATCACGTCGGAGAAGTCCTCCTCGGGGTCGGTGTCGTCGATGTTGTCGAAGAAGCTGTCGGCGCCCCCGCCCTCGCGGTCGGTGTCGAAGCCCTCCGAAAGCGACTGCTCCTCCTCGAAAAGCTCCTCCTCAAGGGAGAGGTCGTCCGGGAAATCCAAGTCGAGGCCGGGGTCGACGAGCATCTCCTCCGGCGGTTCCCCGCCGTTCTGGGCGGCGAGCCTGCGGGCCACCTCCTCCTTGGTCGGGCGGCCGCGCTTTCTCTTTGGCTGGTTCGGCGGAGGCGGCGGGCGGACTTCGCCCTTCCTCGGGCGGCCGCGCTTCCTGGGCGCGGGCTGCACGTCCTGGGGCGGCGGCTCGGCGGCCATTGCCGGCTGCTCCCGCCCGGCGGCCTCCTCCTGCTTTTTAACTGCCGGCGCGGCTTTGGCGCCGGTGGCCTTTTTCCGCGTATCCGCGGGGTTGTCCTGTTTTGTCTTTGCCATAAAGCCGCTTCCCTGCCTGGCTAGTCGCCGTAGCCGCCACCGCCGAGGTCCTCGCGCTGCTCCTTCTGGTCGTTGCCGCTTTTGGGGATTTCAAGCGATTCGAGGTGCCCGTCCGCGAAAATCACATGGCCGAACATCCTCCCGGACTTGCGGTGCATCACGCCGATGTTCTCGTCCTTGTCCCAGTCCCACACGGAGTCGTCGTTCCAATACGAGGAGCTGTCCTTTGCGTCGCCCGCTACGCCGGAAGCCGAGCCGCCGACCTTGGTCTTGAGGGCGTCGGCCGGTTTTTTCAGCCCGGCGTTGCCGAGTTCGACGAACATGGCAAGGCGGTTCGCGAATCCAGGGGTGTCCCACCTCAGGTCGTAGAGCCTGTTGCGCCCGCACCCGAATATTTTGTTCATCGCGTACGACCGCATGCTGTTCTGGCCGTACACGGACTTGAATTCGTCGCAGCAGTAGATGGAGGTGCTCTTGTCGGCGTAGGCGAAGATCGCGCCCTCGTCGATGGAGCGGTGGACGGCCTGCTTGGAGGTGTCGTCATTGAACGCGCCGGTCCCGACGTAGCGGAATTCGTTGGCGTGCGACGAGCTGTCCGAGTCCACCTTTTTCGACCTCCCGTAGTAGGGGCTCGTCTTGTCCTTCCTGCGGCTCCTGTTGCCTGACTTCAGGACCCAGTTCACCCAGCCTCGCCTGTGGATGTAGTTGCCGCCGATTTTGTCGAACACCTCGTATCCGGCGGCCGGCGGATAGACGTTGGTGTCGGCGCGGTAGGCGCTGACGGCCTTGAAGAGAGAGTGCATGTTGGCCTGGCACTTGGCGCTTCTCGCCTGCCGTGCGGCCCCCCTGATCGAGCTGACGGACGCCGTCGCGACTACGCTTATGATCGCAATTACGACCAGCATTTCAATTAGCGTAAACGCGCTGCGGGCCGCCCAGTTGGTATGTCTTGCCATTTCCATGCCTTGTTTTCCGTTGTTGGGACTATGGTTGTCAAGCGCACAATTATACAGTTTTTGTGGATTTTGTCAAGTTATTTTTTTGGCATGGGGCGCCAGCCCCCGGGGCCGGGCCTTTGCGGCCGCCCGTCACCGAAGGAGGGCGACGAGGTCGTCCTCGCTTAGGGTGGCGTCGGAAGCGCCGTCGAGCACCGCCTCCGAAATGCCGCGTTTCTGCCCGTGGAGTTGGATGACCTTCTCCTCGACAGTATGCGCGGCGACAAGCCTGTAGACGGTAACCGGGTTGGACTGCCCGATCCTGTGCGCGCGGTTTGCCGCCTGGTCCTCGACCGCGGGATTCCACCACGGGTCCAGCAGGACCACGTAGTTCGCGGCGGTAAGGTTCAGCCCGGTGCCGCCGGCCTTGAGGCTAATCAGGAAAAAGGGCGCCGTCCCGCGCTGGAACTCTACGACCCGCTCCTGCCGTTCAACTTGCGGAGTCGAGCCGTCAAGGTATTCGTAGCCCCACCCGTTCCGCTCAAGAATCGGGCGCACCAGGGCGAGGACATCTGTGAACTGGCTGAACACAAGGGCCCTGTGCCCGTTTTCCCGAAGATTCCCGAGAAGTTCCTCAAGGGCCTCCAGCTTAGCGCCGGCGCGGCCGCCTGCGATGACGAGCGAAGGCGAGCAGCAGTAGCGGCGGAGCCGCGTCAGCGCGGCCAGGATCCGCATCCTGCCGCCGCCGCGGTTGCCGACGACCTCCGCCAGGGCCTGTTCGCGCAGGGATTCGTATTCGGCGCGCTCCTCGTCGCCAAGTTCGACCGGGAGGTTGATTTCAGTCTTGGGCGGGAGTTCGGCAAGCACCTCGCCCTTCAGGCGCCGTAGGATGAGCGGGCGCACGAGCGAGCGCAGGGAGGCCGCAGGGCGCCCGTCCTTCATGACAAACCGCGCCCGGAAGTTCGGAAGCGTCCCGAGCAGCCCCGGATTGAGGAAGTCGAATATGCTCCACAAGTCGGAGAGGCGGTTCTCCACCGGGGTTCCGGTCGCCGCGCAGCGCCACTTCGAGCGGAAGGTCTTCACGGCCTCGGCGCGCCGTGTCGCCGGGTTCTTGATCGCCTGCGCCTCGTCGAGGACGATGCCGTTCCATTCCGTCGCCGCGAATTGCCCCGAGCGCGTTGCGGCGAGGCCGTAGCTGGCGACGACGAGGTCGCCCGGGCCGAGGTCCGCCGGAAGTTCGGCGGACTCGGCCGCGAGGACCGCCCGGAGGCCCGGCGCGAAGCGCGCCGCCTCGGAAACCCAGTTGGCGCAGACGCCGGCCGGCGCCACTACAAGCGATGCGCCCCCTGCGGAGCGCTCAAGCAGAAGCGCCAGCAGCTGGACGGTCTTGCCGAGGCCCATGTCGTCGGCCAGGCACGAGCCTATGCCGCAATCGGCGAGCTTTGCGAGCCAGGCGTAGCCCTCGTTCTGGTACGGGCGAAGCCTCGCGGCGAGGCCCTCCGGCACGCTGTGGTCAGTCGCGAGGGCCCTGGAAATCGCCCGCGCCCCGTTTTCCAGGGCGTCCGGGAGGCGGTGGAAGCGCTGATCCGCATGATCCAGGCGGCCAAGGCCGACGGCATCACCCCCTGGAAAATCGGCGGCGCGTACCGCACCATCAAGGATCAGCAGCGCATTTTCGACAACCGGGTCAGCAGATACCTTTCCGAGCACGAAGGCGCCACCCGGAGCCAGGCCGTTTCCAACACCCGGCTCACTGTGGCCGACCCCGGCTGCAGCGAGCACCACACCGGCCTGGCCTTCGACCTGAACGTGCCGGACCAGTTCTTTGTGGATACCGCCCAGTATATATGGCTGAAGCAGCACTGCTGGGATTACGGCTTCATCATGCGCTATACCGATGAAAAAGAGGACCTGACCGGCATCATCGGCGAGGAATGGCACATCCGCTACGTGGGCGTCCAGCACGCCAAAA
>JAFWPM010000226.1 GCA_017509565.1 Kiritimatiellia bacterium
CGGCGGCCAGAAGCAGCGCATCGCCATTGTCCGCTCGCTGGCCATGCAGCCGCGCGTAATGCTGTTCGACGAGCCCACTTCCGCCCTCGACCCTGAAATGGTCGGCGAGGTGCTCCAGGTCATGCGCGATCTCGCTTCGGAGCACATGACGATGATCACCGTCACGCACGAACTCTCGTTCGCGCGCGAAATCGCGTCGCGGATGCTCTTCATCGACGGCGGGAAAATAGCCGTGGACAAGCCCACGGCGGATTTCTTCGGCGACATCGAGAACCAGCGCCTCCGGGACTTCATCTCGAAGGTGCTGTAGCGCGCCCCTACCTGACTTCCACGACCCTGCCAGTCCGTCGGGCCTTTTCCGCCGCGAAGGTGGTGAGGTGGGATTCTAGCGTCGCGTCCGCCCCGGAGACAATCAGGTCGGCCCTGCCAAGGCCGACCGCGCGGCAGAAGGCGTTGAATATCCCGGCGTCGCCGCCACCGTGCCCGCCGGCGACGTTGGCCGCGGTCGCGTTGGTGTCGATTGCCTTTTCCTTGCGCGTGAGGAAGTCGTAGACCCGAACCGTCGAGCTGTCGTCCGTCTCGATGGTCCCCCGGGTGCCGAAAATGCGCGTCTTCCTGCCGCCGCCCTCGTTGAAGGCGGTCATAGTAAAGGATGCGGTCACCCCGCCCTCGTATTCCAGATTGACGACCTGGTGGTCCACGACGTCGTTGTCGCACTTGAACACGCAGCGCCCGTAGGGGCCTTCGCGCAGCGCCATCTCCACGCTTTCCCGGGTGAACTTCAGCGTCTGGTCGACGACGTCGAGCGGCCAGTCGAGTTCCCCGCGCCGCAGCTTGCCCAGGTAGAATTCCCTGGCGGAGTAGGGGCACTTCTTCGAGAGCTTGCAGTCCATGCAGCGGTCCGCCGCGCCGCGCGGCTGGTTTTCCTCCCGGAAGTAGTACAGTCCGCCGAATGAGGACACGCGCCGGCATGGCCTCCCGATGATGTAGCTGAGCCAGTCAATGTCGTGGCATGACTTCTGGAGCAGCATGAAGGAACTCTCCTTTTCGTTGCGCCAGTTGCCGCGGACGAAGGAGTGGGCCTGGTGCCAGAAGCCGACGGGCTCCAGATGCTCTACGGACACTATGTCCCCTATTGCGCCGGAGTCGACGATCTTCTTTACGGCGCGGGTGTATTGCGTGTAGCGCAGGACGTGGCAGACGGCGAACAGCTTGCCGTACTTTTTGACTTCGGCCACGATGCGGCGGCATGCGGCGGCCGTGGGGGCGACGGGCTTCTCAAGAAGGATGTGGTACCCCTGGCGCGCGAAGGCCATTACGCACTCCTCGTGCATGGCGTCCATCGTGCAGATCGCCACGGCGTCCGCCACGCGCCCCGCCTTCGCGGCCCCGCGCCAGCCGTCGAAGACCAGCGACCGGTCAATGCCGTGCTCCACGGCCATCTTTTCGCGGTACTCCGCGCGCGGTTCCGCGACGGCGACTACCTTGGCGAGCCTTGGCCATGTCTTGGCGTATTGGGCGTAGCTGAATCCGCGCGATCCCGCGCCGACGATGAGAATGGTCACTGGCCGGGATGGCCACTTCGCGCTTGAAGATGACTTGTTCATGGTGTCAATTTGCCAATTTTGCGGAAACTCTATTCTAGGACATCAAAAAACGGTTGTCAAACATTTCGGCTTTTTTTGATAAAATAAATGGCGTTTTTTTTAGGAGGAAAAACTAGTAAAGATGAAGAGATCCGTCATTGCTGCATTCGCAGCAGCCACCGTCGCGGCCGCCATCTGCGGCTGCGGGCAGTCCAAGCCCAAGCTCCACCTCTACAACTGGTCGGACTACATCGACCCGGAAATAGTGAAGGAGTTCGAGCAGCAGTTCAACTGCAAGGTGGTAACAGACACGTTCGACCTGAACGAGTCGATGTTCGCCAAGCTGAAGGCCGGCGCCACCGGCTACGACATCGTGTTCCCGTCCAGCTACATGGTCGAGCTGATGCGCGACCAGGGCTTCATTCAGGAAATCGACGTTTCCCGCATCCCCAATCTCGCCAACATCGACCACGACTACGACTCCGTGATCGCCGACCCGACATTCCACTACAGCGTCCCGTACATGATGTCCAACGCCGGCATCGCCTACAACGAGGAGCTCTGCAAGGACTTCGAGCCCACATGGCGCGTCTTCGGCGACAAGCGCTACGCCCGCTCCTGCACCCTTCTCAACGACATGCGCGAGACACTCGGCGCGGCGCTCAAGACACTCGGCTACAGCCTCAACACCACGAATGAGGCCGAAGTCGCCCAGGCGGCCGACCTGGTCATCGAATGGTCGAAGAACATCGCCAAGTTCGACAACGAACTCTACAAGAACGGCATCGCGAACGGCCACTTCGTCCTCGTCCATGGCTACAACGGCGACCTCGGCCAGGTCATCGAGGAGAACGATAACATCGTCTACGCGCTCCCGAAGGAGGGCGTCTCGATCGCCTGCGACGAGATGGTCATCCTCAGCGGCGCCAAGGAGCTCGACCTCGCCTACGCCTTCATCAACTTCGTCCACGATCCGGAGATCGCCGCCCGGAACATGGAATACACGTGCTACCTCTGCCCGAACAGGCCGGCGTATGAGTTCCTCCCGGAGGAGGTCAGGAAGGACGAGTCGATTTTCATTCCCGCGGAAATCCGCGAAAAGTCCGAGACCATCCGCGACCTGGGCGACTTCAACGCGATCTACGTCAAGGCGTGGGACCGCGTCAAGGCCTCCCAGTAGCGCGCCGCGCCTGTGATACGGAGAGGATGCTCGCCAATGAAGGCGGTTGTCCAAAGGGTACGCGAGGCGTCCGTCACGGTTGACGGGCGCCTCGTCTCGCAAATCGGGCGCGGCTTCCTCGTGCTCCTTGGCGTGAGGCGCGGCGACGGCGAAGGGGAGGCTGACTGGATATCCAGGAAGATCGCCGGGATGCGCCTGTTCGAGGACGATGCCGACCGCATGAACCTCTCGCTCGACGACATTGGCGGCTCCGTCATTGTCGTGTCGCAGTTCACCCTGCTTGCGGACTGCCGCAAGGGGAATCGCCCGAGCTTCATCGAGGCCGCCGGCGCGGATGACGCGCGCAGGCTCTACGAGTGCGTCGTCGCGAAACTCCGCGAGCGCCTTGGCGCCGGCAGGGTCGGGACTGGCGTGTTCCAGACGCACATGGACGTGCGGCTCCTGAACGACGGCCCCGTGACAATCGTCCTGGAAACGCCTGCTGGCTAGGCCCCCGCCGTCACTTCGCCAGCGTCGCGACCAGGCGCTTCAGATCCTGCGCCCTGTCCTTGCGGCAGACAAGCGTGGCGTCCTTCGTCTGGACTATTATCAGGTCGTTCACGCCCAGCGCGGCGATGACCTTCCCGGAGTCGGCGACTATGACATTCCCGTTTGCGTCAAGGGTCGTCACGGGGCCGATTTTGGTGTTCCTGGCATCGTCGGAGGGGAAGTGCTTCGCCACCGCCGGCCACGAGCCCACGTCGTCCCAGCCGAAGGCGCCGCTGGCCATGATGACATGCGGGTAGCGCTCCATTATGGCGTAGTCAACGGATATGCGCGGCAGCGTCGGGTATATTTCGTCCAGCCGCGCCGCGAGTTCGGCGGGCGAACCGGCTCTGGACGGAAGCGAGAGGAGGGCGACGAGTCCGGGCGCGTATTCCCTGACCGCCGCGCCCATCGTCGCAACCGACCAGATGAACATCCCCGAGTTCCAGTAGAATCCGCCCCTTGCCAGGTAGTCGGCGGCCATGGCCGCGTCCGGCTTTTCAACGAATCGCCCGGATTTGTAGAAGACTGTTTCGGAGTCGGATTCGACCCGCCCGGCGGCCTCGATGTATCCGTATCCAGTGGCGGGGAAGGTTGGCTCGATGCCTATCGTGACGATTGCGCCCCCCTTGGCGGCAATCGCGGCGGAGTCGGCGAGAATGCGGCGGAAGCGCGTCTCGTCCTCCACAAGCTGGTCGGCTGTCAGCAGCAAGGCGACGCCCTTCGGGTCGCGGGCGGCGACAAGCCCGCACGCGAGCGCGGCGGCGGCGGCGGTGTCCCGCCGGCACGGCTCACCGACGATGTTCCCGCGCGGAAGGCCGGGGCAGGCCGCGGCCGTCGCCTCCTCTAGCGACCTGGCCGTGACGACGATGGTCCGCTCCGGCGGCACAAGCCCCGAAAGCCGGTCTGTCGCATGGCGGATCAGCGGCTTGCCGCCGAACAGGGATACAAACTGCTTCGGCCGCTCGGAAGTGCTCATCGGCCAGAAACGGTCGCCGCTTCCGCCGGCCATTATCACTGCGTATATGTGTTTGTCCATGACAAAATCATAGCATAATCCACCGCATTTTGCTATTATGTCCTAGCTAAGCGAAAATAAAAGTCATGATCCACCTATCGATAGCCTCCGGCGTGTCGGCGCCGGTAAAGTGCAACTTGCAGGATGGCGACTACGCCATCGGACGCGGCGAGGGCGCGAAGATTCGCCTGCGCGAACCAGCCATAAGCGAGCGCCACGCGGTCCTGCGCGTAGCCGGCACCACTGCCGAGTTGGAGGACCTCGGCTCCAGCAATGGCACCGAGGTGAATGGCGAGGCTGTCGCCCCGTCCGTGCCGCGCCGTCTCTGCGACGGCGACACAGTCAAAATCGGCAGCTACCGGCTTACCGTTACGGGCCTCTCACCCGCGCCCGGCCCCGTGCC
>JAFWPM010000026.1 GCA_017509565.1 Kiritimatiellia bacterium
GCCAGGCCGGACGCTTTCGCGCCCGGCCTTTTTTCTTGCCACGGCACCGGCATGCTTGCCAGTGGTACCGGAGTGTTCCATATCCGGCCAGTCCGTATCCGTCGATAAAATGTCTCTTTATGCACGACCTATGCGCCTTTGTGCGCACCATGTGCGCTGCCAACAGAATGTCTGTCCCTTTGTGCAGTCCCTTGTCCCTTAGCGCAGTCCCTTTATGCACAATACAGGCAAAAAAAATGCCGGACACGATCGTGCCCGGCATTTTGCTTTACTTAAGGGCATCGGCGGCTTTCGCCACGATGGCCTTGAAGCCCTCGGGGTCGTGGATGGCGATCTCGGAGAGCATCTTGCGGTTGAGGGCGATCTTCGCCTTCGCGAGCCCTTCGATGAGACGGCTGTAGGTAGTGCCGTTCTCGCGTGCGGCCGCGTTGACGCGCGCAATCCAGAGCTGGCGGAACTGGCGCTTTTTCAGCTTGCGGTGCTCTGTGGCCATGGCCATCGCGCGCTTGACAGCCGCGGCGGCCTGCGTGTAGGTCTTGCTCCTGTTGCCGTAAAAGCCCTTCGCGCGCTCAAGTATCTTTTTGTGGCGCCGGCGGGATGCAGGCGCAGTCGTTGTCCGTGACATTGGCTAGTCTCCCTATGTTAGACGTTGTAGGTTGCGAGCGAGCGCTTCAGCGATGGCTGGAAGGCTTCGTCCAGGGTTTTCATGCCACGGAGATTGCGTTTCCGCTTGCGCGACTTGCAGGCGTTGAGGTGGGACTTCCCGCCGCAGGTGCGCAGTATCTTGCCCGTGGCCGACTTTTTGAACCGCTTAGTGGCGGCGCGCTTTGTTTTCTGTTTGGGCATTGCTTTGTCCTTGGTTTCCCCGCTTGCGCGGGCACCATCCGCAGGCCGGACGGGCAGTCAGCCATGAGAGCCCGGACAGCGCTGACAAAACGGATGATTTACATTGTCTCCAATTCTACCACATTGCCACGAAAAATGCAAACTTTCGAAGTCGCAGAGGGCTGAGGTCTGCGACTTCCTTGGCCCGTGTTGGGAATTTTGATTTTCTGGCGATTGCCTTTTACACGCGGTTTTGGTATACTTTTCGCAACGATGGATAAGAGCATGGAAAAGAAAATATGCCATTTGCCGTTGCTGGCGCTTGCCCTTGCCGTCGCGTGCGTGCCTGCCGCAATCCGCGCCGGCGAGGCGGAAACGCCGGAAGGCCGCATCGGCGAGGCGCTCGTGGCTGCCTGGAGGAATGGCGACGCCGACGACCCTGAAGGGGTGCCGATGGAGGGGCTTTCATTCCCCATCGACCACTTTGAGGACGGGACGGTGCGTGCGCAGTTCAGCGCGCGGTGGGCCATCCTGCCCAGTGACGAGTCCGCGTTCGTCAGGGCCAAGGATGTCTACATCGAGCTCTACAACGAGGCCGGCGCGGTAATAGGGATATATGTCGCGGACAACTGCATCTTCGACCGCACGACGCGCGTCGGATACTGCGACGGGCCTGTGCGGATGGAATACAAGGCGCCGGGGCGCAACATCAGGCTCGACGGGGTGGGGATGCAATGGAATCTCGCGACCCGCGACGCGACAATACTTTCGGAGCCCAAGGTGACCATGTCTGGCATAATGGGCGAACTAGGAGGAGCTTTCAGATGATAGGTTTCAGGACAATGGTGGCCGCGGCCGCCGGCGCGGCCATTTTCGCGGCGTTCGCGCCAACGGCGTTGGCGTCCGGCGCGGTCAAGGGCGACACGGTGATCACATCCAGCCGGATGGAGTACGACTACTCGCGCTCGTCGATCATATTCGAGGAGAACGTGAAAGTCCAGAACCCGGAATACACGATGACCTGCGAGCGCCTGGTGGTCATGCTCAACTCCACAAACGACGTAAAGTGGATCAAGGCCACGCGCAATGTCATCCTGGTCAACGGCGACCGCAACGCGAAATGCGACGAGGCGATTTACACGAAGGCCGACGGCAAGGTCGTCATGACCGGCCGCGAGGTCTTGGTCCAGCGCGCCAAGGACCAGATGTCCGGAACGAAGATCACGATTTGGCTCAACGACGAGCGCGTCGAATGCGAGCCGGCGCGCATGGTGCTCCAGGAGAGCACCGTCAATAGCAAGAAGGGCGGGGCGGGCAACATCCTCCCGAAGTGACAATGGCCTCAGCAGAAGAACTGAACAAAGCCCCAGCCGTTGATACGGGCCGTCCTCCGGACATCGAGGCCCAGGGGCTGGTGAAGACTTACCACGGGCGCACCGTTGTCAAGGGCGTGTCGATCAAGGCGCGATGCGGCGAGACCGTAGGCATACTGGGCCCCAATGGCGCCGGGAAGACAACGTCGTTCTACATGATAGTCGGGCTTGTCAGGCCGAATGCCGGCCGTGTCTTCTTCCAGGGGGAGGACGTCACGCGCCTCCCGGTATACAAGCGCGCGCGCAAGGGCCTGGGCTATCTGGCGCAGGAGGCGTCGGTTTTCCGCAAGCTATCCGTTGAGGACAACATCAAGGCGATTCTCGAAGTCATGGACATGTCGCGCCAGGAGCGCAGGGCCCGACTTGAAGAGCTGCTTGAGGAGCTGCGGCTGTCGCATGTCGCGAAGCAGATGGCCTTCACGCTGTCTGGCGGCGAGCGGCGCAAGCTTGAAATCGCGCGTGCCCTTGTGCGGCGTCCGACGATTCTGATGCTGGACGAACCGTTCAGCGGCGTGGACCCGCTTGCGGTCCACGACATACAGCAAATCGTAATCGACCTGCGCAACAGGGGGCTTGGCGTTATGATAACCGACCACAATGTCCGCGAGACGCTTTCCGTCGTAGACAGGGCCTACCTGATTTACGAGGGCGGCGTGCTGCGCGAGGGGACGAGCGAGTTCCTGATCAATGACCCGGAGGCCAGGAAGGTCTATCTGGGGGACGACTTTAGAATGTGACGGGGCCGTGGCCGCGTCGCTGCATGGAAACTGGCGGGAGCCAGGTTCCGGAGTTTAATCAAGACAAGGGCAACCTTGGGAAAGGACAAGACAATGGCAATAGAAGTTACGTCACGGGACAAGGAGATTCCGGCGGGTGCGCTTGACTACGCGAGGGCGAAGGCAGCGGAGCTTGAGGGCGGTTTTGAAAAGGTGTCGCAGGTGCGGGCGGTGCTTGACACGGAGCGCCACCAGTACAAGGCGCGCCTTTCGGCGACAGTGGTTGGCGAGGGGTTCGAGGCCGAGGCCGACGATCCCGAGAGCTTTGTGAAGGCCATTGACGCGGCATACGCCAGGATTTACGCCCAGATACGGAAGCGCCGCGACATCGTCGGGGACAACCGCAAGGCGTAGCGCGGCGTGGCGGACGACGGGAAAACGGCCGTACCTACGACCGTAAAGCAGTTCTATGAAGCCGGGAAAAGGCGGCTTTCGCTGACGCTTGTCGCCGGCGAAAGCGGCCTTGACCGCCAGATACGCGAGCCTGCCATCAACCGGCCAGGCCTGGCGCTCGCCGGCTTCTACCGCTATTTCCCAGCAAAGCGCATCCAGCTTGTCGGCCATGCGGAATCCGCCTACATAATGTCGCTGCCGGAGGAGGTTCGGCGGTCGCGGATCGCGAAGCTATTTGAAACGCGCGTCCCGTGCGTCGTATACTGCCGCCGTCGCCAGCCGGACGCCGCCGTCCGCGCGCTGGCCGAGAAGTATTCCGTCCCGCTTCTCAGGACGCAGATGATCACGGGGCCGTTTGCCAATGCCGCCACGATTCTCATGGACGAGCTGACCGCCCCGCGCGTCCGCGTCCACGCCACGATGATGGAGGTGGCCGGAATGGGGATCCTGATCGAGGGCGTCCCGGGCATTGGCAAGAGCGAAACGGCGCTTGGCCTGATCAAGCGCGGCTACGCGCTGGTGGCGGACGACTGCACGGAGCTGCGGCGGTCCGGCGACGGAAGCCTTGTCGCGTCGGCCGTCCCGCTCACCAGGTTCTTCATGGAGATGCGCGGGCTTGGAATAATCCATGTCCCGTCCATTTTCGGGGCCGCGTCGGTCCGCGGCGAAAAGCAGGTTGACCTGGTCGTCACGCTAAAGCGCCAGGCCGACTGCGCCGATGAAATAGACCGCACGGGCGAGAATGTGCGGTACAGGACATTCCTTGGCGTTGACATACCGCAGGTAGTGGTCCCCGTTGCTCCGGGGCGCGACTTGGTGAATTTTGTAGAAACGGTGGCGCAGGAATTCTGCCTGCGCCGGTCCGGGCAGATAGCGCATGTCGAGCTTGACGAGCGCATCAAGCGCCGCAACGTCCAGATGGTTGCGGCGAAACACTGATTCATTTAAGGCAGGGCAAACAGATGGCAGATGAAGTTCAAGAGATGGAGATGACGCTCCGCAACAAGTATGGCATGCATGTCAGGCCGGCGGGTCTTTTCGCGAAGATCGCGTCGCGCCATTCGTCCGCCATAACGGTGACGAAGGACGGCAACTCCGTATCCGGCAAGAGCATCATGGCGCTTCTCACGCTTGAGGCCGTATGCGGCTCCGTGCTGACGGTCCGCGCCGAAGGCCCCGACGCCGAGGCGGCGCTGCAGGACCTTGCGGCGCTGGTTGAGCGAAAGTTCGACCTGCCGGACGAACAGTAGTTTTCCGCAATGGTTCACGCGGGAGGCAAAATGGACGGCGAGGAGAGATTCGAAGGTGTAGGCGTGTCGCCAGGCGTGGCGATGGCCCCGGCCTTTGTCTACCGTTCGGCCGAGCTGCGGCTTCCGCGGCGGACGCTTGGCGCGCCCGGCGAGGCCGAGGGGGAGTGGAGCCGCCTGCGCGACGCAAGGGACAGCACTGCGCGCGACATCCGCAGGACGCTTGTGGCGCTCGACCTTGAGACTTCCGGCGGGGAAGGGGGCATTCTCGAAGCCCACCTGATGGCCCTGGAGGACGAGCTTTTCATCAAGGAGCTGCGCGACGAGATATTCAAGATGGGCCGCAACGCCGAATGGGCCGTCTCGGAAGTGGCGTCCCGCTACGCCGCCAAGCTGCGCTCGTCCGGCAACGAGCTTCTTGCGGAGCGCGCGGGCGACATCGACGATGTCGCCCGCCGTCTGCTGCAGTCGCTCATGGGCGTCGATTCCACCCCGCAGTTCAGCTTCGAGGGGAGGCGCATTGTCGTGGCCGGGAACCTTTCGCCTTCGGAGACCCTTGCGCTGCCGCGCGACCGCGTCGTCGGTGTCGCGCTGGACCGTGGCGGCGCCACTTCGCACGCCGCGCTGCTTGTCCGCGCGATCGGCATCCCGGCGGTATTCGGCCTAGGGAACTTTTCCAGCCGCGTCAGGAGCGGCGATGAGGTCGCGCTGGATGGCAACGGCGGCGTGGCGATACTTTCCCCCGGCGCAGGCGAGACCGGGCGCCTCCGTTCTATGGAGGCGGAGCGCGGGAACCTTGTCGAGATGGCGCGCCGGCGGGCCGCCGAGCCGGCCGTGACCCCGGATGGCGTCGAGGTGGCATTCCTCGCGAATGTCGAAAACGAGGGCGACGTGGCTGGGATCGCCGCCAGCGGCGGCGCGGGCGTCGGGCTGTTCCGCACCGAATACCTGTGGCTCGCGGAGGGGCGGCCTGTTGCCGAGGAGCGCCAGGCGGAGATCTACACGGCGATGGCCCGCGAACTGGGCGACCGCCCTTTCGCCATCAGGGCCTTCGACCTTGGCGGCGACAAGTTCCACGGCAGCGCCTCGGTCGGCGAACATGAGGCGAACCCGTTCCTCGGGCTCCGCTCGATACGCTTCCTGCTCCGCAACGAGAATTTCTTCAAGACCCAGATCCGGGCCGTCCTCCGCGCCGGCGCCGCGACGGGCCGCCGGCTTGATTTCACCATCCCGATGGTAAGCGACATGTCGGAAATAGTCAAGACCCGCGAGCTGATCCGCGAAACGGCCGACTCGTTTGCGCGCCACGGCGTCGAATGCATCGAGCCGCGGCTCGGCATCATGGTCGAGGTCCCGGCGGCGGCGGTTTCGGCAGCCGCCTTCGCACGCCATTGCGACTACTTCTCAATCGGGACCAACGACCTGGCCCAGTACACCCTTGCGGTGGACAGGTGCAGCGAAAGCGTCGCCACCCTCTACCAGCCGCTCCACCCGGCCGTGCTGCGGCTTGTGCGCGGAACCGTCGAGGCGGCGTGCGCGGCCTCCATCGGCGTATCCGTATGCGGGGAAATGGCCGCCGACCCGCTCTCGGCCATCGTCCTCCTCGGCCTGGGCGTCAGGACATTCAGCATGGCGCCCGCCGCAATCCCGCTGGTCAAGGAGACGGTGCGCCGCGTCCCGCATTCCGAGGCCGCGCGCGTCGTGCAAATAATTGAAGGCGCCGCCACCGCGGCGCAGGTGCGCCATTTCGCGCGCGGCGTCCTCGCCCGCTTCGCGCCGGAGATTCTTCGGCAATGCTAGACGACGGATCCAGGATAGTGGTTGTCGCCGCGAAGGCGTCGGCCGCGCTTGTCGCGGTCGCGTTCCTCTACGGCCTCACCAATTTCTACCTGTTCGGCGGCCGCTTCCTCGGCTTCGAGGAACCCGGGCCGACGATTTCCGAGGTCGATATACTGACAGGCGACACCGTCACCCCCGAAATCCTGATGGGGTGGCTGGGCCTGGAGCGGGGCGCCCCGCTGTTCGGAAGCCGGGCCCGCCTCTTCTTCTCCCCGGATTTGCGCGTGGCCCACGCGCGGGCCTCGGCCAATCCCACGCTCGCATCGCTTTCGGTCTCCCGCGAGTTCTCCGGCAAGGTGACAATCAGGGCGACGGAGCGCATCCCCCTTGTGCGCATCGCCGGCAATGGCCTGGCCGTGGACCGCGACGGCAACGTCTTCGCATTCCGCAAGGTCGGCATGGAGGGGTTGGTCGCCATCGATGGCGCGCTCCCGTCAAGCCTACAGGCTGGCAACAGAATCGTCCCCTCCTCGCTCGACGCCGCATTTGGCATGACTGGCGGGCGGGACGTCCCATCGGCGATGGGCATCGCCGCCCTGAGGCTCATAGATTTCCTCGCCGACGGAAAGGCCGCGATTCCGGTGTCGGCAATCCGCTCTATCAACACCGACAGCCCCGACTACCTTAAAATCCTGTTCAAGGACGGGCGCTCCGCAACGCTCGCATGGGACTGCATGAAGTCGTCGCAGGCGCAGGACGGGCGCGACTACCTTGACGCCCAGGTTGGGGGCCTCGCACGCGCGATGGCCTCTCGCGAGGGACGGCAGCACCGCTCCTTTGACTTCACAATCAAGGGCAGGGGGTTTGGACGCTAGCTTATGCCTTCAGGTCTCATTGACGCGATATTCTCCGCCGAGGCGCCGTATTTCTTCACAGGCGCCGGGGTCTCGACCCTCTGCGGCATCCCCGACTTCCGCGGGCCGAACGGCCTTTACCGCGACCCCGACGCCGCGCGGATGTTCGAAATAGAACTTTTCCGGGCAGATCCCTCCTTCTTCTACTCCAAGGCCGAAAGCCTCGTCTACGGCAGCGGCGGCATCAGGCCGGGTCCAGTCCACCGCGCCCTCGCCGCGCTTGAGCGCGCGGGGCACAGCCGCGGCGTGGTCACGCAGAACATCGACGGTCTCCACGAGCGCGCCGGGTCCTCGCCTGTGTTCGCGGTCCACGGCTCGCCGGCTGTCCACCACTGCCTCGGGTGCGGCGACGCGAAGACATTCGACGAAATCGCCGCCATCCGAGGCGGCGTCCCCGGCGCCGTCCCGCGCTGCGCCAGATGCGGCGGCGTCTACAAGCCCGACATAACCTTTTTCGGGGAAATGCTCCCCGAGGAGGCGTTTAATGGCGCCATGGCGCTTGCCGACGCCGCGGACCTATGCGTGGTCCTCGGCTCGTCGCTCACCGTGCACCCTGCCGCCCAGATACCGCTGCGGACGCTCCGCCATGGCGGCCGCCTCGCTATCGTCAACCGCGACGAAACACCCTACGACGGAATGGCGGCGTTTCTGGAGGACGACCTGAAGGCCTTCGCCGACGGCGTCATGGCGCGTCTGGAGCAAGCCGGATGAAGATATACGTGGACTTTGACGACGTCGTGACGGAAACGGCCCGGCGGCTGTGCGGCATCGCCCATGAGATGTTCGGGCGCAATGTCGCATACGACGACGTTTTCGAATTCGACCTCCGCAAGTCGCTTTCGCTCGACGACGCCCAGGTCGGCGCCCTCATGGAGCGCGCCCATTCGGAGCCGGACCTGGCCGCATACGAGGAGACGCCCGGCGCGACGGCCACGCTTGCCGCATGGCTGGCCGGCGGCCACGACGTGACCGTGGTCACGGGCCGCCCGTCCTCCACCCATGACGGCACCTGCAGGTGGCTCGAACGCCGCGGCCTCGGCTCGATTCCGGTAATCCACGTCGACAAGTTCGGGCGCGAGCTCGCCGTTATGTTCAACTCGCGGGACTATGTCGTCACCCTTGAGGACTTTTACCGGATGAGGTTCGATTTCGCCGTCGAGGACTCCCCGATCGCGCTTGGGCACCTCGCGCGGCTTGAAGGCTGCCGCACGGCCGTCTTCGGGCGCCCGTGGAACGCGGGGACGAAGATGCCGACGCCTGCTTTCCGCCGTTGCGCCGGCTGGGGCGATGTCGATGCGTTCTTCCGCGAGACGGCGGCGCGGCGCGAATGAAAGGTTCAGGCAAATGGAAGATTTCGATGAAGGTGATTTCCGCCCCCGCACGGCGCTGCCCGGCGAATTGCGCGACGAATTGCGCCGCCGGGCCCTCGACGGCGCGGACTGCATCCGCCTGACACTGGCCCGCCACCAGGGGCTTGGCCCGGCAAAGGAAAGCCTGCGGCCAGTCCGCCTGGGCGACGCCGTCGTCTGGCAGCTTGAGCGCCTCCAGGGCAGGCAGGTCGTGTGCAGGAACTTCCCCGCCGGGGAGCAGGCCGCATCCGCCCAACCCTTACTGGGCCACAATAGGGCTGACGCTTGA
>JAFWPM010000227.1 GCA_017509565.1 Kiritimatiellia bacterium
CGTGGCGGCTCGTTGATTGGCGCGGCCGCGACATCGGCATGGCCGGCGCCTTCGATTCCGAAGGCCGCGCCGACCTTCCGCCGCTCCCGCCTGGGTACTACCGGCTGGAGGGCGATGCGGGCGAGCCGCCCGCGCCCCGACAGCCCCTTGCCATGCTGGCCGTGGTCGCACCGTCCTGCCGCAATCCCCCTTGCGGGGTTGCGGGTTCCCCCCGACGGGGGGCGGAGGGGGGCGCTGCCGCCTCCTTCTTCGCCGCGGATTCCGCCGCCTCCTACATCGCCCGCGGTGCCTTCGACTGCCCGTGGAACGGCGGCGACGCCATCCGCACCATCGCCGACCTGGCGGCGCTCGCCGGCATCCGCCACGTCCGCGAACGCATGCGCTGGAGCGAGGTTCAGCCTTCGCCGGACGCCCCGCCCGACTTTTCGCGCCTGCTTGCCGCCGCCGACCTGTTTGCCGAGCGCGGCATCGCGCTCTCCGGCTGCTTCCACGACTGCCCGCCGTGGGCCGGCCGTCTTCAGAAACTGCCCGGCGACCTCGGGGCGATTTATCGCTTCTGCGCCGAAACCGCAGCCGCCTTCGACGGTCGCATGGAAGACTGGGAGTTCTGGAACGAGCCGGACATCGACTTCGCGCCGGAACCGGTTTGGGACTACGCCGCCGCGCTCAAGGCGGCCTACCTCGGCTTCAAGTCCGCGCGGCCCGCCATGCCGGTCCTGAACGGCGGGCTGTGCCGTCCGCCCGCGAGCGCCTACGAAACGCAGCTCTTCGCGAACGGCGCGGCGCCGTACTTCGACGTTTTCAACTACCACACATACGCCGCCCTGTCGCTGTATCCGACCATCTTCGCGAGCCAGCGCGAAGCGCTTGCCGCGGCCGGAGCGGACAACCGCCCCGTCTGGATCACGGAATGCGGCACGAACAACGAGGGCCCGGCCACCGATCCGGGGGTGCGGCCAGAATTCACCGCCCATTCGCCGGGACAGGAACTCGTTGTGGCCGAACACTGCGCCAAGGCCAACGTCTCGCTCCAGATGGAGGGCATTGCGCGCAACTACACCTTCGTCCTCGGCGCCTACAGCGAGCGCGGCGGCAAAAAGGACTGGGGCATGCTCCGCCGCGACGGCACGGCAAAGCCCGTTTATGCCGCGCTGGCCACGCAGATCCGCGAACTTGGCAACGCCACGCTCGCGGGCCGCATGGACGCCCCCGATGGCATCCGCGCGTATCTCTACGAGCACCCCGACGGCTCGCAGACCGTGGCCTACTGGGCCGAATCCCCGCTTGACGACGCGCCGTCGAACACGACGCTCGTCGATGCCGAATCGGACTGCGTGCGCGAGTGGGTTTTGCAACCGCCCGCGCCCGTGTGCGGTGCAATGCCCGCAGACGGCGAATCCGGGACACTCGGCGGTCTGGAGACCGCCTACCCCCTGTCGGTTTTGCATCCGCCCGCGTCTGCGGGCGGGACAATCCGCATCGCCGACATGTGCGGCGGCGTCTCCGCCGCCGAGCCGGACGCCTCCGGAGCGCTGCATCTCCCGGCCACGCGCTACCCGGCCTACGTTTCCGGACTGCGCGGCCTCGCGGCCGCGTCGCGTCCTGCAGGCGCTGGCGAGCGCGGTGCGTCGCACCGCGCCGCACACGCCGTCTCTCCTGCCCCCTCCACGGTCGTCTTCCGCGTCGATCTCGCGCCCGGCGACTTCGATATCTCCGGGAGCAAGACGCTGGCCGTGGCCAAGGTGGACGAGCCGAAGTTGCGCGTCCAGGTCTGGAACCTCTCCGGCACCGTCGCGACCGGCACCGTCGCGACCGGCACCGTCGCCGCCGCCGGGGCAGCGCTCGCCGGACTCCCCGACGGGACTATCGAAATCGCGCCCTTCGGAAAGGCGGAGTTCGATTGCGTGCTCAAGCCCGTCCCGCCAGTCGCGCCGCCCACATCCGCCGCCGCGCCCACCGTCAACGCAACGCTTGTGCTGACCGGCTCCTTCAACGGCCGCGAAGCCTCGCACCTCGTGATGCCCGTCCTCTTCGAAAGGGCGCTCCTCGCCTCGTGCGAGACCGTGGAGCTGCCGTGGCGCGATCCTGCGGCATGGCAGCGCAACGACTCCGCCGCCACGTACCGCGCCACGTGGGACGAAACCGAGCAGGCCGTGCGCTTCGACGTCGAGTGGACGGATCCCAAGGTCGACCGCTGGCTCTACCCGGTGCTGCCGCTGCCGCCGGAACTGCGCGGACTGCCCGGCGCCGTCCGCGCCGTCTTCGAGGTGAAAAGCGCGCAGGACAAAGTAGAAAACGACTTCAAGGTCGGCGGCAGCAACTTCATGCTCGTGCGGCCGGACGGCGAAGGCTCCGCCAACGACTACCTGCCATACGCCCCGCCGAGCGGCGCGTGGGAGCGGCGCTACGTCGAACTTTCCGCAGTTGCCGACCTTTCCGGCATCGAGGCCATCCGCCTCGGCGCCAACCCGCTCGGCATGCGCCTCTCGTTCTGGATCCGCAACCTCTCCATCCTCAGCACTCCTTGACAATTTCCTCCTTGCGGTTCAGAATTTGCGCCATGCAAGCCGCGAGACGATCGTCGAACGACACCGCCGCATGACGCCGGCCGGAACTCCGGCGACGAAGCAGCTTCCCATGAAACACGACAAATTTTCCGTCCCCGAGCGCCATTCTCGCGGCGACACCAAATCCTGGAGCTCAATGTTTCTGCCGACGAACGCTACATCCTGCTTCTCGACGGGGAAGAACTTTCGCGCGGTCCCCACTGGGGGCTGCCGAACCGCTGGCACTACGGGAGCGTCCGCGTTTCGGATCTAGCAGTCGGCCCCCACTGTTTGGAAGCGGTTGCGCCCGTGACTGCGGGGAAAATCCATGAGATGCCTGATCGAATCAATTTTACGATGTCAAGTGACCCTCAAGCGCGGTCGCTCGTTCAATGCCAATCCATATTATGGCACGGAGGCCGGCTTCGCGCAAGGCGCGAAATGCGGCGCGCGGCTGAAAACCTTGACATGGCGCGGGCCATTGTGATAGAATACAGCAAACTTTTCGAAGGCTACCATGAAACTCAAACTCATCCCATTTCTCGCTGTCGCCGCGGCTTTTGCCGGTTGCATGACTCCTGTGACTGTTACCACTGATCCGCCTGGCGCAACGGTCTACTGCCGCGGTGCAGGCCGTGCCGCGTATCGCTGGAAATACCGCGGCGCGACAAAGGATGGCCAGCCAGTTGTGTTCAAGGTCCCGTACAACGCCATCAAGACGATGGTCGTATGGCCCGCATCCGATGGCAAGCCCGCCATGCAGAGCGAGGAGGCCTACACCAAGCTCCTTTTCAAGGAAGAACCCGTCCTGCATTTCGTCCGCCGCTAGTGGCATTTCATGCCAGCCTTGCGGACATTCAACCGTGCGCTTGGGATCGCCGTTCCATGCTCGATTGCGGCCATATTGCTTTCCAGTGGCGCATCGAGGCTCTCCGTAGAATTTTGCGATCGCCTTGGAATAGCCTACGAGGCCACGCCGCAGTGGCTTGTCGCCCTTGAGGCTGAACTCTCGGCTGCAAGCGGCGGCATGGCCCGTGCCAGGATTCTTGGCTGGCTGCTATTCGGCGCGCTGGTCTTTGCGCCGATCACCGAAGAGTTTTTTTTCAGAGGTCTCGTCCAGGGATGGCTTGAACGCCGCATCGGCCGCCGTCTCCTTCCGGCGCTTGTGACCGCCGCGCTTTTTGCCGCATGCCACTTGACGCTCCTCCACTTCGCCGCGCTTTTCCTTGTCTCGCTCTGCTTTTCCGTGGCACGGCGCCTAGGGGGGCTTCGCTCGGCCGCGTTGGCGCACTTCCTCTACAACTGCGCTTCCATTGCGGCGCTTCTTCACAGCATTGGATGCAGGCCGCGGACTGGCTGCCTTTTTGACATTTCCCCGGCATTATGGTAATATCTTATATCCATTAACCTGCGGCGAGTGGAGTTCGCTCCCCGTTGCGGCATTTGAGTCCTGATTTCGGCCTCGCACCGGTCGCCGATTCCGGGCGCGAATCCGCAGCCGCGCCCCGAGCCGGGTGCGTGGTCTGCCGCTTCAACAAAACCCTGGGCGATTGCGCCCAAACCTTCCTAAGACCGGGCAGAACAGGACTCGAAAATGAGCCAGATCGACAAGGCGGCAATACGCCAGCAGTTCCAGCGTCACGAAGGCGATACGGGATCCAGCGAAGTCCAGATCGCCATTCTCTCCAAGAAGATCGAGGCGCTGACCGGCCACCTCAAAACACACAAGAAGGACGTTTCGTCCCGCTATGGCCTGATTCGCATGGTCTCCGCGCGCCGCAAGCTACTCGACTATCTTAAGCGCAAGGACGAGGCCGGCTACCAGAAGATCATTAAGGAACTCGGCATCCGCCGGTAGTTGCTTCGCCGCGGCGTCCGCACAGGGCGTACGCCGCACAAGAGGCTAGGCAACAGCGAAGGAGCATTCCAAGATGAACAACCCAATCTCAGTTTCCGCCGAAATCGGCGGCAAGACCATTACAATTGAAACAGGCCGCATGGCCCTCCAGGCCGCTGGAAGCGTGACTGTCCGCCTGGCCGACACGGTGCTTTTCTCGGCCGTGTGCCACACGGACTCGCCGCGAGAGGGAATCGACTACTTCCCGCTCCAGGTCGACTACCGCGAGAAGTTCTACGCGGCCGGGCAGTTCCCCGGCGGCTACTTCAAGCGCGAATCCCGCCCCAGCGACCATGAGACGCTAATCGCGCGACTCACGGACCGCCCGATCCGCCCGCTCTTCCCCGAAGGCTACTACAACGATGTCCAGATAATGAACATGTTGCTTTCGGCGGATGGCGAAAACGATCCAGACGTCCTCAGCGTTACGGCGGCTTCGGCCGCCCTCCACATCTCCGAGGTTCCATTCTACGGCCCGATCGCGGCCGTCCGCATCGGCCGCATCAACGGCGAATGGGTCATCAACCCGACGCAGAAGCAGCGCGCCGAGAGCGACCTCGACCTGATGTACGCCGGCACCCGCGACCGCTTCCTGATGATGGAGGGCGGCGCCGACGAAATCCCCGAAGCAGACTTCATCGCCGCGATGAAGCGCGCCCAGGAGGAGGTCGTCAAGCTGATCGACATCCAGATTGAACTGCGCCGCAAGCTCGGCAAGGCCGACAAGGTCATTGTCGAGATCCCGCAGGATCCCGAGAAGATGGACTTCCTGCGCGCCACGTCCGGCGCGGAGCTCCGCGAGGCCCTCGTCATCCCCGGCAAGCTCGAACGCCAGGGCAAGGTTGACGCCATCAAGGCCGACCTGAAGGCCAAGTGCCTCGAAAAGTGGCCCGAACTCACCGACAACGAGTTCATCCACCTCTTCGACGCCCTTGAAATCGAGACGGTGCGCAGCAACGTCCTCGACTATGGCAAGCGCATCGACGGCCGCGGCCAGTATGACCTCCGCCCGCTTCAGGCGGAAGTCGGCCTCCTGCCGCGCCCGCATGGCTCGGCGCTTTTCATGCGCGGCGAGACCCAGGCCCTCGGCACCGTCACGCTCGGAACCAAGTCCGACATTCAGGAAATGGACAGCATAACGGGCGGGCCCAAGGGCAAGTCCTTCATGCTCCACTACAACTTCCCGCCATACTGCACCGGCGAAGTCCGCAAGATCGGCGGCACCGGCCGCCGCGAAATCGGCCATGGCGCCCTCGCCGAACGCTCGCTCCGCCCGGTCATTCCCGAAAACTACCCCTACACGATCCGCGTCGTTTCCGACATCATGGGCTCGAACGGTTCGTCGTCCATGGCCTCCTGCTGCGTTGGCACACTCGCGCTGATGGACGCCGGCGTCCCGATCAAGGCGCCTGTCGCCGGCATCTCCGCAGGCCTCTTCACGACGCCCGACGAGTCGAAGAAGGTCGTCGTGACCGACATCCTCGGCGCCGAGGACCACTGCGGCGACATGGACTTCAAGGTTTGCGGCACTCGCAAGGGCATTACTGGATTCCAGGTCGACCTCAAGATTCGCGGCCTGACCTGGGACATCGTCGAGGAGGCAATCCGCCAGACCCGCGCCGCCCGCATGAAGATACTCGACTTCATCGAGAGCGTCATCCCTGCGCCGCGCGCCGAGCTTTCGCCCTACGCGCCGCGCATCGAGACGGTCATCATCCCGGCCGACAAGATCGGCGCCCTTATTGGCAAGGGCGGCGAGACGATCCGCGGCATCTGCGATACGACCGGCGCCCAGATCGACATCGACGAGAAGGACGGCAAGGGCATCGTCACGATCTTCGCCACTGCCGGCGACCAGATGGAGGCGGCGGTCAAGGCCGTCAACTCCGTAATCGCCGAGCCAGAGGAGGGCATGATCTACGAAGGCACCGTCACCGGCATAAAGGAGTTCGGCGCATTCGTCGAAATCCTTCCCGGCCAGGACGGCCTCTGCCATATCTCCGAACTCGCGGACAAGCGCATCGGCAAGGTCGAGGATGTCTGCAAGGTTGGCGACAAAATATGGGTCAAGTGCATCGCCATTGACGACCGCGGCCACATCAAGCTGAGCCGCAAGGAGGCAATGCGCGAGCGCGACGCCGAAGCCAGGGGCGAATGACCCCGCGCGAGGGCCGGCAGCGATGCCGGCCCTCGTTTTTTCCAGCCCGCCATGTCGCGGGCCTCGCACAATAGCCCAAGCTGAGTCGCGGAGATTTTCCCAATGCCTCGCCTTTACCAATATCCGGCACCTGGCGCCAGCATCCTCAAGTGCGCTGGCGACATTCTGTCAGTTACCATTTCGGCGGACGGGGGGCTTCCTCCCGGCGCGGCCTTTGTCCGCACCACGATACCTGCGGAATCGCGCCGCGCCGCCCCAGGCTTCCCATGGCGCGACATCGCCATGTCACGGCGCCGCGACGGCTCGTTCATCGCCGAAATCCCGCTCCGCTCCCCAGGCGTGTTTGCCGTGAAGGCACTCTTCGTCCCGGATTCAGGCGACGGCGAACCTTTCTGGCCAGACGGCGACAATCTCCACGTCAAGGTGGCGCCGGCGCGCACCAGGCGCTCCAATTCCATCTACACGGCCTTTGTCCGCCAGTTTTCCAGCGACGACGGCCGCGCCGCGAATTCCTCCGTCGGCGCCGCCTCCCTCGATGCCGCAGGATGGAACGCGATCCCTCCTTCAGGCACGTTCCGCGAACTTGGCCGCCGCCTCGACCATATTGTCGGCGACCTCGGCTTCAGGATCATCCAACTGCTCCCGATTCACCCTGTGCCCACGACATACGCCCGCATGGGTCGTTTCGGGAGCCCCTTCGCAAGCCTCGATTTCTTCTCCGTTGACCCGGCCCTGGCCGAATTTGACGGACGCACCACGCCCCTTGACCAGTTTGTCGAACTTGTCGATGCCGTCCACGGTCGCGGCGCCTCCATTTTCCTCGATCTTCCGGCGAACCATACCGGTTGGGCCTCGACTCTCCAGACCCGCCACCCTGAGTTTTTCCGTCGCAACGAGGACGGCTCCTTCCATTCCCCGGGAGCCTGGGGGGTGACCTGGGCCGATCTCGTCGAACT
This sequence comes from Kiritimatiellia bacterium, assembly GCA_017509565.1. Taxonomy (GTDB): domain Bacteria; phylum Verrucomicrobiota; class Kiritimatiellia; order RFP12; family JAAYLN01; genus RGIG5952. Next base: position 7,558 of record JAFWPM010000227.1, read on the forward strand.
CGACTTTGGCAACCCCGCCGTCGCCGACGCTATGGCGGATGTCTTCCTCTTCTGGTGCGCCAAAGGCGTGGATGGCTTCCGTTGCGACGCCGGATACATGATTCCCGCCGAAGCCTGGGACCGCATAACCTCCAGGGTGCGCATGGCATTCCCGGACACCGTATTCCTCCTCGAAGGGCTTGGCGGCAAGCTTGAGACTACCGACGACCTCATTGCCCAGCGCGGCCTTGATTGGGCCTATTCCGAAATTTTCCAGCAATACGACCGTGGCGCGATCGAGTGGTATCTCGGCGGAGCCCTGCCTCGTTCCGAGTCCATCGGGCCGCTTGTGAACTTCGCCGAAACGCACGACAACGACCGCCTTGCCGCCAAGGGGCGCCGTTACGCTTCAATGCGCACCGCCCTGGCCGCCCTCCTTTCGCAGCAGGGCGCCTTCGGCATCACCGCCGGCGTTGAGTGGTTCTGCGCCGACAAAATAGATGTCCACGGGGCTGCCCCGCTGAACTGGGACGCCGCGGACAACCAGATCGCCCTCATCTCACGCCTAAACGCCATTCTCGACGCCTGCGCCGCTTTCAAACTCGGCGCCACCGTCGAAATCGTCACCCAGGGCGGCTCAAACGCCGTCGCCGCACTGCGAAGGTGCGCGGAAACGCCCGCCGGCAACTGCCTTGTGGCCGTTAATCTCGACTGCCTCGCATCTTCCGCTGTCGAATGGCGCGGCGACTTGTTCTCCGCCGAATGCGTCTGGGACATTGTCTCCGGCAAGCCAGTGACCCTTGGCACCAACGGACCGAACGCCACGCTCTCCCTGCCTCCCGGCGGATTCGTCGCGCTTGTCGGCGATGTCGCGCAGCTCCGCGCCGCCGAGGCAGCCGAGCGCCGCCGCCGCGATTGCGGCGCCTTTGACTGGCCAGACGCCGACGACGGCGGGCAAAGCCCGGCGCCGGTTTCGTCTCGCCTCGCCCGGACTGTGCGCTTCCGTTTCCCGACCGACGCCCGGCGCGATGTCCCCATCCCGCCTGGATATGCGCTTGATATTGAAAGCCCCATGCCTTTCCGTGCCCTCGCCTGGGTCGATGGCGGGCCGTTCCGCCTCGCGGTATCCTCCCGGCGCGCAGGCGGCACCCATTCCGCTACCCTTGACTTCAGCGCGCTTGCCCCAATCGCCGCACCGAAGCGCATTCGTCTCGAAATCGCCGGCTTTGGCGACGGTGTCTCCAAAACCAACTCCTGGGTCACCCTGCTACCCTCGGCCGAAAACGCAACGGTGTCCCTTGGGGCGGACCGGAACCGGATCGCGGCGGATCCGACGCTCCAGGCATCCCTCGCCAACAGGCGCGGCGCGGCGGCGCAGGCCGCCGCCCGCTGGGGCGAAATACGAAGCCAGTATGACGCCCTGCTGGCGCTCAACCCCGACCCGGCCGTCCCGTCCAACCGCCAGGTGTTCTTCACCCGTTGCCGCGCCTGGGTCAGATATCGCGGCTACTCGTTCGCTCTTGATTCCACCACGCAGTCGTCATTCGGGCCTGTTTCGTCGCACGAGGCCACATGGCGCTTCAGTGTGCCGTCTCCAGGTGGCGGCGCAATCGGCCTGGTCGCCACTCTATGCCTGGCGGAGGATGCCAACCGCGTTCGTCTTTCATTCAGCCGCATTGATTCTGGCGATCTCGCCCCAGGCGAAATCACGCTTGTGATGCGGCCCGACATCGAGGCCCGCGACTTCCATGGCCCAACGCGCGCCTACACGGGGCCCGAATCCGCATTCCCGGCCAGCATCAGCCCGCGGGCCGACGGATTCGTATTCTCCCCGCCTGGCCGCATCCCATGCGAAATGCGCCTTGTCAATGGCAGGTTTACCCATGAGCCGGAATGGACGTACTGCGTTCCGCACCCGGTTGAGGCGGAACGCGGGCTTGAACCTGACGGCGATGTGTTCAGCCCAGGCTGGTTCTCCGTCCGGCTTGCAAACCACTGCGTGACTGTCCTCGAAGCGGGCGAACTCGGGGCATCCGGCCGATTCCCCAAGCCAGCGCGGCTCCCCGTTCAAATGCCATTCCTCAGCTGGGTCGAGGATATCGCTCCCGACGATTCACTTGGACTTTTCCTGGCCGACCGTGACGAGAACACTACTGTCATAGCCGGCTATCCCTGGTTCCTTGACTGGGGGCGCGACACGCTCATCGTCCTGCGTGGTCTTGTCGCGGCGGGACGCACCGATGTCGCCGCATCGATTCTCACGGAATTCGCGCGCTTCGAGGAGAAGGGGACGCTGCCGAACATCATCCATGGCACCACGGTCGGCAACCGCGACACTTCCGATGCGCCGCTGTGGTTCGTGGTCGCGGCTTGCGACCTCATGGACGCCGTCGGCGCTGATCAGGTCGCCGCGATGCGTTGCGGGAGCCGAACCATTGGCGATGTCGTAAAGTCGATTCTCCGCGGATATGCGGCCGGTACTCCCAACGGTGTCAGGGCCGATCCCGAAAGTGGACTGGTGTTCAGTCCGTCGCACTTTACGTGGATGGATACGAACTATCCTGCCGGAACCCCGCGCGCCGGATACCCGGTTGACATTCAGGCGCTCTGGATCGCCGCGCTTGATGGCGCTGCGAAGCGTCTTGGCGAAGATGAGTTTGCGGCTATGGCAGCGAAGGCCAAGTCTAGCCTCGGCAGATTTTTCGCGTTGCCCGGTGCCTGGCTGGCCGACTGCCTCCGTACCCCGGATGGCAGATTCGCGCCAGCCTCCGGTGCATTGCCCGAAGACGCCATCAGGCCAAACCAGATTCTTGCGGTCACGCTTGGCGCCGTGAAATCCGACACCCCACTGGCCCGCGGCGTCGTTGGCGCCACGGCCAATCTATTGGTCCCAGGCGCAATCAGGTCGCTTGATGACGCGCGTGTGCAGACTCCGCAGCCAATTTTGCGCGAAGGAGTCCTCCTGAACGACCCGAATGCCCCGTACTGGGGGCGCTATGAGGGCGACGAGGACACCCGCCGCAAACCCGCATACCACAATGGCACCGCCTGGGGCTGGCAGTTCCCTATGTGGTGCGAGGCCTATGCCATGACGACAGGGGATGTCGCCGCCGCGAAGGCGTGGCTTGCTTCTGTCGCCATCCTTGCCGGTGGCGGCAGTGTCGGCCATCTCCCCGAAATCGTGGACGGGGACGCCCCGCATACTCAGCGCGGCTGCCTGGCCCAGGCATGGAGCCTTTCCGAAGTCGTCCGCGTCTGGCGAAAACTTCAAATCTGACCCACCCCGACTTTTATTGCGCAACTTAAAACAACTGAAGGGAGACACCCTTCTAAATGGAGGTAATAATAGCACATGAGGCGGGCGAGAGTAAAGGTTGACGGTGAGGCATACTACCACGTGATGAGCAGGTGCGCGTTGCAGAAGTACCTTCTGGGTGGCGCGGAGGTCAAGGAGATGTTCCTGAAGATACTGGGGAGGGCGGAGCGGTTCTCCGGCGTGGAGGTTGCGAACTACTGCGTGATGGACAACCACTTCCACCTGCTGGTGAAGGTGCCGGGGCGC
>JAFWPM010000228.1 GCA_017509565.1 Kiritimatiellia bacterium
GAACTCGGCCCCGGCGGCCGCCGCGGACGCGCCCTGTGGGAGACCGGCAACTGGTGCGGCTACGCCTCGTCCTCCGTCCTCGAACCCGTGGTGTGGCTCTACCGCCGCACGGGCGAGCGCCGCTTCTTCGACTTCGCTTCGTCCATCGTCGAGGGCCTCTCCAAGCCCGAGGGCGGCCCGCGGCTCGTCGATCTCGCGCTCGCCGGCGTCTCCGTCGCCGACCGCAACGGCCACGGCAACGTTGCCGAGACCGGAGGCGCGTACGTGATGAAGCACAACCGCTGGAAGGCCTACGAGATGATGTCCTGCTACCAGGGGATGCTCGAGTACGCGGAGACGGCCGAAAAGGAGGGGCTGCCTGCGGCGGTTCCCCCGGAGACGCTCCGCGCCGCTGCCCTGGCATCGGCGCGCGACATCGCCGCCGAGGAAATCAACCTCGCCGGCGGATGCGCTTCGAGCGAAGCGTGGTTCCACGGCGCCCGAAAGCAGCACCTCGCCTACACCCGCCTCCAGGAGACGTGCGTCACGACGACGTGGATGCGCCTATGCGAAAAGCTGCTCGACGTGACGGACGACCCCTTCTGGGCCGACCAGCTGGAGCTCACGTTCCACAACGCCTACCTGGCGGCGATGAAGGCCGACGGTTCGGAATTCGCCGGCTACACGCCGCTATCCGGCTCCCGCTGGCACGGGCAGCACCACTGCTACCTGCACACCGACTGCTGCAACGCGAACGGCCCGCGCGGGTTCCTCGCGTACCTGCGCAAGTTCTTCGTCGCGCGCGGCGACGTCGCGACGCTCAACTTCTACGCGTCCGCCCGGATGAAGGCGACGCTCGGCGACGGCCGCGCCGTCGAATTCGACGGCTATTCCCTCTATCCGCGCGCCGCTGGCGCCCGGCTCGTCTGCCGCACGGCGGGCGACTTCGTCCTGCGCCTCCGCATCCCCGCGCACTGCGCCTCGGCCTCCGTCAAGGTCGCCGACGCGCCGATCCCCGGCGCGACGCCGGGCGCCTACCTCCCAATCCGGCGCGCGTGGCGGCCCGGCGACGTCGTGGAAATCTCGTTCGAGATGCCGGTCGTGGCGCACGTCCGCGCGCACCACGCGGCATTCACGCGCGGCCCGGTGCTGCTGGCGCGCGACAGCCGCTTCGGCGACGGCGACCTCGCAGAGCCGTTCCGCCCCGATTCGATCGCCGACGGACAGGACTGTTCGGCGCTCTTCGCGCCGGCCGCGCCGCCCTCCGACGACTTCGCGGCATGCTACTCCGCGTCGCTTCCCCTCGGCACGCACTCCGAGAACCCCGACGGCGCCCTGCCTTCGACCGTCTTCTACTGCGACTACGCCTCGGCTGGCGACACTTGGCGCCGGGGAGATTTCTACCGCACCTGGTTCCCCGTCGAGTTCCGTCCGGACGAAGATGCTTTCTCCGCGCCGTGATACCCAGTTGCGCCCGCGGGCGCGAGGGCACGGCGGCGATCCACAAGTATTTTAACGCAAAGTCGCGGAGAATAAGAACGCTGACGCCACTTGCCCATATCCTGGATGGGATGGTTGCCCATGGCTTTTTGCAAACAATGCCAGAAACCTCTGCGTCTCTGCGTTGATCATTACATGGGATGACAAAAAAACATCAAGCAAAAGTTCCCCGATCCGGCTTACATCTATTGAAGGGATGCTTTGAGTCGGAATGGACATTGTCGAAGAACTGAGACGCGACCGCGAAAGCGGGGCGCGCAGGCTTGAGGCCGAATACAAAATCGGCCTCATGACGCTTGCGCGCCGCTTCTGCCTCAACGATTCCGATGCCGAAGAACTGGTGAACGCCACGTTTGCGACCGTCGTGGAAAACATTGACAGCTATGTCGAGCAGTCCGCGTTCTTCGCCTGGATGTGCCAGATTCTCAGGAGCAAGCTCGCGCGGAACGCGCGGCGCAAGTCCAGCCAGCTGGAGACGTTCACCGGCGACATGCCGGAAATCCCGGACGAAACTGCGGAAGGGGAGGCCTACCGCGCGCTCGACGCATCGCTATTGCGCGACGCCATCGAGACGCTTCCACCGGACATCAGGAAGACGCTGCTCCTGCACTACTTCATGGACATGCCCGTGAAGGAGGTGGCGCGCGTCCTTTCTGCGCCGACGAGCACCATCACCTGGCGCCTGCACTACGCGCGCAAGATCCTTGCCGCCAAGCTCGGCGCGGCGGCGAAGAAGCCCGGCGGCAAGGCGCTGCTGCTGGCGCTGGCGCTCTGCGGCCTCTCGGCGCTTGGAGCGGCGGTTTGGAACCTCGCCGTCCCCGGCGAGGCGCAGGACATGGGGGGTGCGGCCTCCGGCCGCACCGATGTGGCGATGACGCCCACGTCATCGCAAACCGGATTATCCGGAATATCCGGATTGTCCGGGGAGCCCGAAGCGCTGTCACCACCCACGTCATCGCAAAACCCCGACCAGACAGTTTTTGACGGAAATCGATTGCAATCGACGGAAATCGATAATTTCACCACACCGGGAACCCAATCAACCCAAGGGAAACAAGACATGAACGCTACAACACTACGCACATTCGTTGCCTCGGCGGCATTAGCGGCCGCGACGGTCACCCCGCTAGCCGCCACGGCGGACATCGTGGTTCCGGCCGGAGAAATGCTGACGATTTCCTCTACGCCGGCGGAGCAGCCGGGCGTCATCGACGTCCACGGCGCGCTTTTCGTGTCGGGAGGGGCCGTCGTCATGCCCTCGACGCTGCGCGTCGGGTGCGCGGCGGGGGACGACGCTTCGGCGACGCTTTACGACACGGCGTCGCGCCTCGGCTACGGCTACAATCGCGTGGAAGGTGGTTTCGCCCCGACATTCGTGCAAATCGGCGCTGGGGGAGGAGCCGGAAAGCTCGTGAATGACGGAGGCGATTCCGGCAATTCCTGGCAGAGCGGCATTGGCGGGGCCTTCGTATCCATCGCTCCGGACGCCCTCGCGGGGGAGAGCGGGACCATCGACTTTCTCGAACTCAGGAGCGGCTACGCCCGCTTCTGGTCCATGACAAACGAGAGCGCCCGCTCGGCGCGCGTCCTCTTTACCGGCGGCACGTGGGTGACCGGCCAGGGCTGGGGGCCGCGCCCCTGGGCAAAGGGCGCCTTCGTCTGGGAGAGCGCGAACGGCGCCGACATCCGGGTCGAACTGGGCAACTACGGCAATACATTGACGCTGGGCGAAACCGACGGTTCCCTCGCCGTGCGCGGCACCGGGGACTTCAGAATCCGTTGCGGCTGGGGCGACGCGTCGAACAACAACGGCGTGTTCGACGTCAGGAAGGCGATTTCGTGGGAGGGTTCCGGCGATCTGGTCATCTCAGACAACGCCAAGTTGCGCCTTTTCTGCTCCGACGCCCTGCCGCACGGCGCCGGACGCGGCGCGGTGCGCCTCGCTCAGGTCAATTCCCGGCTCGTCCTGAACGCAGGCACGACGAATCGCGTCAATTCTCTTCTCGCGCCGAGCGGTCAGGTGACGGGCACCGGAACCCTGGTGTTCGGGGAGGCCGTCGGTGGATCGCTTCAGGCAACGTTTTTGGATGCCGCGACGGTGGTGAAGCGCGGCGCGGGCACAACGCTCTCGGTCACCGGCGCGACGACGGGAGCATCGGCCTCGCTCGCCGTGGAGGCGGGAACCGTCCGCGTTGGCGCGCCCCTTTCGCTCAAAGCCATCTCCGTCGCGCCCGGCGCCTCGCTTGTCGTGGATGGTGCCACGGCGACGGTCTCCTCCTTTGAGGGCGATGCTTCCGCCGTCACCTGCGTGAACGGAGGCTCGCTCGTGGTCGAGCGCTCCGATTCCGGCGACGCTTTCGTCGAGGGCGCCTGCGCGCCGGACGTCCTGGCCGTCACGGGCGGCGGAAACGTCGTTCTCGCCGACCCCGCTGCGCTCCCCGCCGTCATCCGCCTCGATTCCGGATCGCTTTCCTTCACCGCGCTCGGCTGCGCCGACACGTGGTACCGCTTCACGTTCAAGCAGACCTCCAACGCAAAGCCGCTCGTCCTGCGCGAAATCGCGCTCTTCGACGAGAACTCCGAATGGTTCTGGTGGGCGGCCTCGACCAAATACACCGATGCCTACGACGCCCCGGCCATTTCGCGTGGCGACCTCCTTGTCCGAAATGCGTTCCCCTACGATTGGTATTGGCAGGGTCCGACCAAGCTCTTTGACGGCCCCGACGGTTCCGCCCAAGGGACGAAGTTCAACGGATCCACGCCCTCCTCGTCGGACGAGTCGACATGGACGACCATCACCCTGCGCCTTCCCGAAGGCGCGGATGCCGTCTCCGGCTACGACCTGTGCAGCCCGTCGTGGGACCAAGGGGACCCGCTCGTCTGGATGGTCGAGTCGAGCGCCGACGGCGCGACATGGCGCACCGTGAGCGACGTCCCATCCGCGACAGGAACCCGCTCGGCCAACAAATGGCGTGGCGGACAGGCGCTGGCCGACGGCCCTACGCGCTACTTCACCCTCACGAACTACGTCAGCAGGGGAATCGCGACGGACGTGGCGGCGTTTTCAGCCGACCTCGCCTCCGGGACAGCGCTTGACGTGTCGGCAGTCACAAACGGCTACGCGCTTTCGTCGCTGGCGCTCGACGCTTCCGCCGCCGCTGCGCCGACCGTGACGGGCGCGCGCTTCGCGGCAAGCGGCGACATCGCCGTTTCCGGCGTCGCGTCCAGCGTGAACCCGGAGCCCATCGAAATTCCGCTCTTACTGGAAAACTGCGAAAACACCGACGCTCTCACCTCGTGGACGCTGTGGATTGACGGGCGCAAAAGAGGCCACCATGCTTCCTATGACGCCGACGCGCACGTCCTGCGCTTCACCGCACAGGCCTTTGTCATCGTCGTTCGGTAGGGAATCGCATGATGAAGACCGTCCGCTCCGCCCTCGCCGTTCTTCTCGCCGTACCATTCTCCTCATTCGCCATTTTCGTTCCGCCGGACGGGCTCTCCGTCGAGCCGGACGGGACGCTTCGAGTCTCGGATGCGGAATTGCGATTCGAAGTCGCCGCACCGGACTGGACGTTTTTCCACAACGGCAAGTGGGAGGCCATTGGGCGCGAGGAAACGGAAGACGAGATCCGATTCGGCGCACGGTTCGCCTTCGGCGGAGAACACCATCCCGACCGGGTCCCATGCGAGGTGGAGGAAACGCTCCGCCGCACCGGGCCGGAGACACTACGCATAGAAGTGCGGTGGCGATTTGAACGCCCCGTTCGCCAAAATGCGATCTTCGCTGGGCTACACTTCAAGTTCCCGCTTGTCGATTTCGAAATCGACGGCACACCGTTTTCCGTGCCGCCCGTCCTTCAGAATCCGGTGGTGCGGTCCCGCGCCCCGGCCGGGGCCTTTTCGACGACATTGCGCGGGGGATGGCGACTGGACGTTTCCGGCGATCTTTCGCTCCAGCTTCAAGACAACCGTTTCTGGACCGGCGACACGTTGAGCGCCCGCATACACTCGTCAGGAAGCGGCGAAGAAATCCAGGAGTCTTCGCTTGCATTTGAACTGCGCGTTTCCCCGCCCGGAGCCGTTCCGCTGCCGCAGCCCGAAAGGCCAACGTCCGAATTGCCGTATGCCGGGGTTCTTTCCGGTCTTCCAGAGAGGATTGAAATCCTTGGTTTTCCATTCGAGACCGCAAATCGGGTCGTCGCCGTCGGCGACTGCGTGGAGGCATCCGCCATCGAACTCCTCCACGCGGCGGACTGGGCGCGGCAAGCGGGGAACCTCTTCCCGCACGGAGAGCCGGTCGGGCGTATCGTCGTGGAATGGGAGGATGGCGGTGAACCGTCCCGCATCGACATCGGCGCGGAGACGGATGTCGGCCACTGGGCCGAGGACGGCGCCGTGTTCGCCAACGCCGCGCCGGCGTGGACGGACGGCGTGGCCACGCTCTATGCCTCGTCATTCGCCATCCCGGGCGCGGCCTCCGGGCGGCGCATCGCGCGCGTGGCCTTCGAGGAGGCGCACCCGGCGTCGACATGGTTCGTGGCCGCCGCCACGCTCTCGTCTCGCCCCGTGGCGTTCCCATCCGGCACTGGCCGGCCGCGCAGGGACGAGGAAGGCCCGCGCTGGGCGCGACTCGACTGGAAGCGCGACACGCAGGCCGGATCGGCGCTGGACTTCTCGTTCATCGCCGACGCTCTTGCCCCCGCCGGTCGCGATGGCTTCGTGACGACAACGCCCGACGGCTTCTTCACGTTCGAGAAAGCGCCGGAAAAGCGTGTCCGCTTCCACGGCGTGAACCTCTGCGGCGGTGCGCTCTTCCTCGAGCACTGGGCGGCCGACAACCTCGTGGAAACGCTCCGCCGCACCGGCTACAACGCCCTGCGCATCCACCACCACGATGCCAAACTCGTCCGCGACGATGCCAAGACATCCCTTGAACTGGACCCCGAACGCCTGGAAAAGCTCGACTATCTGATTGCCGCATGCAAGAAAGGAGGTCTCTACATTACGACCGACCTGCATGTCGGGCGATCCTTCCGCCCCGGCGACGGCATAGACAGCAACGATCCCGAAACGCTCCGCAACGTGAAAGGCCTTTTGCCAGTGAGTGAGAAGGCGCGCGAGAACCTCAAGGAATTCGCCCGCGCATGGCTCGGTCATGTGAACCCCTACACGGGCCTCGCCCTCAAGGATGACCCCGTTCTCGCAACGCTCTCCCTTGTGAACGAGGAGTCGCTTGAACTGGCATGGGGGCGGAGTCCGGAACTCGCGCCCCGCTACCGCGCGCGCTTCGCGGAGTGGAAAGCCTCACAGGGGCTGCCGTCGGAAGACGAATCGTCATTCGGCACCTTCCTCAATGTCCTCCAACGCGAACTTCTTCGCGAACTGGCCGACTTCGCCCGCCATGACCTCGGCGTCCGCTGCCCCATCGTCCCGACGGCCTCCGAGACCGGCGCCCGCTACACCCGTGAACGCGACATTGGCGACGCAATGGACCTCCATGCCTACTTTTCGCATCCGCAGTTTCCTGAAAAGCCGTGGAGCACACCGATTCGCATGTCCACGCGGAGTCCCGTGCGGGAGGCCGGCGACCCCCTTCGGAAGAAATTCCCCGACCGCCTGACGGGCAAGCCGCTGACCCTCTCCGAAATCAGCTTCTGCTACCCGTCCCCGCACCGGATGCAGGGGGCACCGCTTCTTGGCGCATGCGCGGGAATGCAGGGCTGGAGCGGACTCTGGCGCTACGTATGGAGCCACAGCGCCGAGCGCTGCGTCGGCCTAGAGCCGCCGATGGCCTTCGATGCCGCCGTCGATCCGTTTCAGCAGATGGGCGACCGCATCGTGGCCGCGCTTTTCGCCAGAGGCGACATGGCGCCATCGGCTAACCGCCTTTCCTGGTGTGTGCGCGAAGGTGGCGGCGACTTTCCAGACGCCCTCCGCGACGCGGGTCTCCGCGCGGCCGTGGGATGCCATCTGCCAGGGCAGTCGCTACCGGAAGGCGTCCGCGAATGGACGGCTGACGATGGGCTGCCGCCGCCCGACCCGCGTTTCCGCCTTGACCCGAAAGCCGGGACATTTGCTGTTGTCACGCCATGCACCGAAGCGCTCGCACTGGAGCGCGGCGATCTTGTCGGCGACGCCCTGGCCGTCTCCGGGGCCGACCGCGAATGCGTCGTGGCCGCAATTTCGCGCAACGGCGAGCCGCTGCGCGAAAGCGGCGACATCCTCGTGCTGCACCTCACGAACCTCTCCGCAACAGGGGCACAATGGGATGACGACGCAACCATCCGCTCATGGGGCGGCTTCCCGCTTCTTGTCGAACGCGGCGCGGCCCGCGTCTCCCTCGCGGCGGACGGCCCGCGCCGCGTCGAGGTGCTCGACGCCGACGGCAACCCCGCCGGCGTCGTTCCCGCCACCTTCGAAAACGGCCGCGTCTCGTTCCTCGCCGACGTCTCCGCCTTCCCCTGCGGCGTCGTCGCCTACCGCCTCCGCCGCTAACGCCACATAATAGACAGACATTTTTTGCCAACTTTGCGTTAAAATACTTGTGGGACGCTAGTGTTGTCTATTTGTGCCATTGATGTCATGAAGATTGACGATTTGTGGGCAATTGCCAATTGCTGACACTTGCACATCGGCAACCGGAGGGGTTGCGGCGCCGTGATTCGGGATTGCCTTTTCCGCAACGGGGCGCTATAATTTTATCCACTGGCCACTCGCTGGCAGTCAAACACATGGGATACACGAAAACGCCATTGAGAATCGCCGTCCAGGTGGAACTGAACCGAGCGCACGGACGCGCCCTCATTGAGGGAATCGGCAACTATGCCCTTGCCCGCACTGAGTGGCGCCTTGAGGCCGTCGAGCCGCAGGCCCTTACCAATCTGGCCGCCATGCGCCGTTTCGACGGCTTCATCGTCCGCGTGATGGACGACAGGACAGCTTCGGCGCTTCTGCGGACAGGCAGGCCGGTCGTTGACACATACGGGCGCGACGATTCCGGGTCAATCCCGTTCATCCGCCTTGACGATGCCGCCATTGCCGCCCTGGCTGCCCAGTGCTTTGCCGAACACCGGCACCGGCGCTGCGCCTACTGCGGCTTCCCCGGATTGCGCTTTTCGGAGGCTCGCGGCGCGGCCTTCGCGGCGGCGGTGGCGAAGTCCGGCGGCGAATGCCGCGCATACGGCGGCGGAGCGCCGCTTCGCGAGACCGAAGTCAGGCGCGAACGCATGGATGCCGCGCCGGACGCCCCATCCCTGCGGCGCTGGGTCGAATCTCTTCCCAAGCCCATCGCCGTGTTTTGCTGCAACGACCTCCGCGCATACCACCTGCTGTGCGCGTGCGCCGATGCCGGCGTCAATGTCCCGCGCGATGTCGCCGTTCTAGGCGCCGACAACGACAAGGTGCTTTGCAACTTTGCGAACCCGCCGCTTTCAAGCATCGAGACCAACCCTTCCGAAATCGGGTGGAAGGCGGCGGAAATGCTGGAGGGCATGCTGTCGTCGCCATCGGCGGCCCCGCCGCCAGCCACGCTCCACAGGCCCCGCGCCGTAGTCGAGCGCATCTCCACGGATTCCTACCAAGTCAAGACACCATGGCTTTCCGACGCCCTTGTGACTGTCCGGCGCTACCTCGGCAGGGGGTTGAACGCAACTGAGCTGTGCCGCAGCCTCGGGCTGTCGCACACGACCGTGAACAAGGCATTCAACGCGGAACTCGGCATGAGCGTCCAGCAGTACATCATAATGCAGCGCCTCGAGCGCGCCTGCCGGATGCTCCGGGAGACATCGCTCACGGCCGCGGCGATTTCGGAGGAGTGCGGCTACCCGTCGGCGCAGTATTTCGCGCACACCTTCTCCGCCCATTTCGGCACCACCCCCGACAAATGGCGCAGGGCCGGTGGCGCCGGGGGGTCATCGGGCCATTAGCCGTTCCACGAGTTCGGCGGGCGGCGGGGCGCCGCCGGGCATTGTGCAGGCGGCCGAGCCGGCCGCGACGGCCCATCTGGCGGCAGCGCCGCAGTCGCCTCCGGCCTTCCCGAACAGGCGGTGGCAGTATTCCGCCAGCAGCGTGTCCCCGGCGGCCGTCGTGTCGAGGACGTCGACGGCCGGCGCCGCGACGAACTCGCCGTCGAACCAGGCGCCGGCACCGCCGTCCGAAATGACCACGTGCTTCGCCATTCGCCCCAGTTCCGCCGTGGCGCGCCCGAAGTCGTCAGGCGTGCGCGGGACATAGCCCACGAGCGCCTCGCATTCGTCCGCGTTCGGCTTTATCAGGTCGGGCCCGGCCTCCAGGCCGAGCCTCATCGCCTCGCCGCTTGCGTCAAGGACCGTCGTCCAGCCACGACTGCGGAGAAGCCCGATGGCGTTCGCGTAGAAGTCGCGCGGCGCGTTGGCGGGAAGGGACCCCGAAAGCACTGCGACATCTTGCCCGCCGCCCCCGCACGCGCCAACGGTTGGCGCCTCCAGCGCGGCATTCCAGTTGAAGTCGCGCCCAAGCCCCGGGAAGGCCGCGCGGTTGAGCTTTACGCTCCCACCGGGCCATACGATCATCTCGTTGCGCCGGGTCGCCCCGGGGACGCGCATGAAGCGGTCGGCTATGCCGTGGCGTTCAAGCTCACGGGCGAACGGGCGGTCGTTGTCCTCGCCCAGAAGCCCGCCGCAGACAACATCTTCGCCGCGCAGTGCGAGCCACCGCGCGACATTGATGCCCTTGCCTCCGGCGTTCTCCTCCTCCAGGACGTCCTTGAATATCTCGCCGGCGCCCTCTGGTTTGCGCGGCAGCCGTATTGTGGCGTCGATCGCCGGGCTCATGCAGATGCAGTGGAACATGGGGAATGACAGAAGTGGCAGAAATGGCAAAAGTGGCGGAAGCGACGTCAAAGCCTTCTTTCTATTACCTTCTCCTTCGGCTCGCCAATTTCAAGTTTGGGCGCATTGACGAGCAGGTAGTCCTCGGCCGCCTTGCACCAAAGGCCCCCGGCCGCCTCGCAGAGGCGGTTGAGCTCGGCGTAGAAGGGGGCGGTCCTGCCCTTTTCCGCGAAATCCGCAATGGCCGTCATCGGCATGGAGACATGGGTGTAGACAAGGCGCTTGCCGCCGGGAACCTTCGTGAGGTCAATTGTCGCCTGCGCGGCCGAATCGAGCCCGCCCACGTGCGTTATCATGACTTCGGGGTGCAGGTAGCCCTTGCCGATCCACTCCACGGAGTCGGCCATGTCCTTCACGTCGCCCCCGGAGTTCGCCACGATGTGGTGCGACATGTAGTGGATGTTGTAGAAGTTGAAAGGTGCGCTGAGCGTCTGGTCTGTCGGGCCGGCGAAAAAGTTCAGGCAACCTCCGAAGTCGAGCAGGTCGGAACACATCGTTATCAGCGCAGGGACGGCCGCGAACAGGAAGATGTCGTCGTATCCGCCGCCGGTGGAGGTCGGGTTGGACGGGTCGGCGTCATCGGCGGCATTGTACGCCTTAAGGGCGGCGACAGGATTCTCCATGCCCCTGGTGTTCACGAAGTGGACGTCCACGCCGCCTACGTCGCCGTCGGCCCGGCCGTTTGCGTATGACAGGCCGAAAACGCGGGCGGCGCGCGCAAGGCGGCTGTCGTCAATGTCCGTCACCACCAGGCGGCGCGGCCTCTTCTCCGGGCCGTGGCAGGCGATGTCGATGCACCCGAGACCCATCGCGCCGCATCCGGCGAGGAGCAGCATCGTCCCGCCATCCTTTATCCCCATTTCATGGGCGTGGGAGTTAAAGGCGTGGTGGTAGTTTGTGCGGAATGCCGAGACTATGCATGAAATCGGCTCGGCGAGCGAGCACTGGAAGTAGGTGTCGCCGCCGTATGGCAGCAGGCACCCCATCTCCATGATGATTGACGGCAGGAACACCGCCGTGGTTTCGCCGCCTATGCTGTGCCAGGCGTAGCCCATCGTCTCCAGTTCGTGCCCGGGGATGTTGAAGGCGGGCTGGATGGATACCTTCTGCCCAGGCGTGAACTGCCCGCGCCATTTCCCGCCCACTTCCCGGACGATTCCCGAAACTTCGTGGCCGAACATTATCGGGTTTGCCGCAATGTCGCGCGGGACTCGCTTGTGCTTCGTCCCGAGGGTGACGGCCTTGTAGTCGCTCATGCAGATTGTGTTGGTGACAATCTCCACGACGACGCCATCCTCGCCGGCGCCTTCGAGTTCGATGTCTTCAAGCCGCGCGTCGCCCGCGCCGTACAGTCTTAGGGCCTTTGCCTTCATGGGTGTTCCTTGTTGTTTGCCGTTGCAGTCGGCTTCCGCCGGGGGCGGTCGCCGGTTTTCGATTTCGATGCTTCAATTATAGCCCCGGCGCCGCCTGCTGGCAATTGCAAAAATTTCATTGAAACTTGCAAAATCCATTGCCGGTGTGCTATTATCTCCACATGAGCAAACGTGTGCTGGCAATGGTGCGCCCGATGAGCGCGGAGCGCGTGGGCGGGATAGCGCGATATGCGCGCGAACACGGGTGGAATCTTGTCATCCAGGACCGCTTCGGGGTCATTCCCCTCTCATGGGAGAACGACGGCATGGTGGTGACGCTGCGCGACGACCCGGCGCTTGTCGGGAGCCTGCGGCGCCTGATGGCGCTGGGCGTCCCCGCCGTGGATTTGACGATCGACCGCCCGGACGTCGCCATGCCGAGGGTGATCAGCGACCACGAGGGGATCGGGCGGCTGGCCGCCGCGCATTTCGCCGAGCGCAACTACGCGCACCTGGCATGGTTCTCAACGGGCTGGGGCAATGTCCACGCCCTTCGCTACAGGGGATTTTCCTCCGCCGTGCCGGCGGAGCGTTGGGTGCTGTCGCGTGAAATCCCGACGGCCTCGCTGGGCAGTTCCGCGGCGTATCTTGAGTGGATAGGCGAAAAGCTCCGCGCGGCCCCCAAGCCCCTTGCCGTCCTGACATACGACGAGGCCGATGCCGCGACCCTCCTTTACGCTACGGGGCGCTTCGGCCTCGCCGTCCCCGAGGAGGTCGCCATCCTGTCGATAGGGGACAACCGCCTTGTCTGCGAAAGCCAGCCAGTCCCGCTCTCATCGATAGACCAGAACCTGGACCGCGCTGGATACGAGGCCGCCGCCTTGCTCGACGGGCTGATGTCCGGCGGGCGCGGGCCGAAGTCGCCAATCCTCGTCCCCCCCGCGGGAATAACGCTGCGCCGTTCGAGCGATGCCGTGGCCGTGTCCGACCCGCTTGTCCGCGCGGCACTCGGCTACATCGCGGACCATCTGTCCACCAGTTTCGGCGTGGCGCAGATCGCCCGGGCGCTTGGCACCACCGCCAACGTCCTCCACAACAGGTTCATGGCGGAGCTTGGACATCCCGTAGGCGCCGAAATCTCCAGGCAGAGGATCGCCATGGCCAAGCGGCTCCTTCTTGAGACCGGCATGCCTGCGCAGGATGTCGCGAATGCCGCTGGCTTCTGCTCTCCGTCGCACCTTTCCAACGCCTTCCGCGCCGCCACGGGCCTTGCGCCGCGCGCCTGGCGGCTAAAATACGGCAAGGCGTGAATCGGAGACCGAAGCCCAAGCGCCAGCATGGAATGCCAGTCCCTTTGCGCGGGCGTTGATTTTCCGGTCCTTTGATTTTTGGGCGTCTGGTCATTGCGGAAAGCGTTGGACAGTTGTAGAATTAAGGTTGTCCGTAAAGTTAGTATAGGGAGTAGTGTCTATGAAGAACAGTTCGATAGTGATGTCCATCGCAGCAATGCTGGCGGCTGGCGCCCCTGCGGCCGCGGTCACGCTCGCGCCACCCGACGGCGCGACCACCAACGTGCTGCAAATCTACACCGGCGACACCGCCGTGGAGATCGCCGGCCCCGGCACGGTTTCGCTCAGCGCCGCCAACTCCCACACCGGCGGCACGACGCTCTCAGGCGGCACGCTCGCGCTTTCCGGCGACGTCCCGGCCTCCGGCCGCTCCCAAATCGGCGCCGGCGCCCTGACGATCACGGGCGGCACACTGCGCGGCTCCGGCACAGTCGCGCGCGGCATCGCGGCCACCGCCGCCACCACCCTCGCCGGCGATCCGGCGCTGGCGCTCGCCGGAAACAACGATTTCCAGGCAGGCGCCGCATTCGCCGAAGGCACCGTCGAAATCTCCGGCGGCGAGACGGCGTTCGGCGGCCGCATCGATCTCGGGAACCAGGCAGGCGAAACCGCGACGCTCCGCGTCTCCGGCGGCACCGTCACGAGCGCAGGCAACCTGCAGCGCGGCTACGTCGCCAACGCGAATTCGACCTTGATCATGACCGGAGGCACGTTCGACGTCGGCGGCAAGAATTCCGTCGTGGGCTACAATGGCGGTCCTGTAGTGGCTAGAACCGACATTTCAGGCACTGCGTCTCTCCGCAAAATCGGCAACTTCTACATTCACGCCGACGGCGGGGCATCCTCGGTGAATGAAATCAGCGTTCACGACGGAGGAACGCTCGGATTCGCCGCGCTGTATGACAACGCTTCCGCCTCCACGACGCTTTCCGTGGATGGCGGAACGCTCGCTAACGACTCTTCTGGCGCATCGGCCTTCAACTGGATTAGAGAAACAGTGTCGTCGTTTTCCGTCGGCAATGGCGGCGTGACATTTTCCGGAACGCCAGAATCTACGGTCGTCGCGCAAATCCGCAAAGCAATGCAGGCGGCGTCCGGCTCTTCGGGTACCGCCGCCGGCGTGACGTTTGACGGAGGAGCGTGGGGCTACTATGTCGCCGGCAATGCATACAACGGCCCGACGACTCTCAAGAACCAGTCCAAGCTCTTCCTTTATGCCAACGGGGCCATTCCTTCCGGTTCCGTTGTGACCATCAAGGCCGGAAGCATTCTTTCCAATGGCGGCGCGGCTAAGACGGTTTCGTCGCTTGTTCTTGAAGACGATGCGATTCTCGGCTTTGGGTCGAGCGCCAATGCCTTGATCGTTTCTGGATCCATCGAACTTCCATCCCGTGCGAAGATCGCGCTCTACAATTCCGACAACCCCTCGACGACAGCCAAGAATGACAATGGCTCATACGCCGTCCTGAAGGTTCCCGCGTCATACGCCGACGCGCTCTGCGCCGTCTCCTGGACATGCGCGACGGCGACGAGCGGCAAGTCCTACACGTTCTCGGTGACGACAAGCGGCGACATTGCGACGCTCTCGATGACGATTGCCACCGCTCCTTCTGACACGTTCGCTGTTTCCGGCGACACGGCGCTTGGCGGGACGCTTAACGTCAGCGGCGACATCACCATCGGTAGCGGCGCGACGCTTGCCGCATCGCCCATCTATGGCTCGGCGACGGGTGGTTCAATCAACATTAACAACGGCGGGACGCTCGATGCTTCCGGCGGGAACATCCGTCCGGTTGACAAAAGCGGCAACTCGTTCCACCTTTACCTCAACGAAGGCGGAACGCTGGTTGTGAACCAGATTCACGGCTCTGATAACGACACAATCAAAGCGGAGGCCACGGCGACGGGCATGTTCCACTTCAACGGTGGCACGATCTATCCAGTTGCGTTTGAGGCGGTGGACGGCAATCGTTTCCTTCTCAACTACCAGACGGCGGTCGTAGGCGCAAACGGCGTGACGGTTGACCTCAACCGCTGGATTCGCCCAGATGGATATACTACATGGACACGCTGTTCGATCCAGGGGAATTTCAATCACGATTCGAACTGCACGGGTTCGGATGGCGGCATTACGGTGCGTGGTATAAAGGGCGAAGAACGGTCGGTTGTTCTTTTTGGTAGCCGATTCGGTGGCTCGGATATCGATGGCGGCATTCATGTCGAAGATGGTGCTACAGTCGCTGTGCACGCGAACGCGCTCGTTGGGCAGACGATTGAACTTGCTCCAGGCTCGCGCTTCCGCCCATACGATAATAATACCGTCAATATTGGAAATCTGACGATTGGCGCGAACGGCGCTTCCGAAGCCGTTAGACTTGATCTCCCGACTAGCTCGGTGTCTGCGCCTGGCGTTGCTGTGTCTGGCACGCTGTCCGTTCTCTCTCCCGTCGAAGTCGCATTTACAGGCAGCTGGAACAACGACTCCACGGTGTCGGCTGGCGTTTATACGGCGCTCGTCTATAAGGCGGCTTCGTCTGCGCTCGACACCTCGCTCTTTAGGACTCCGCCCGGCTTCTCGATTTCTTCCGAAACCGTTGCAATCAATACTGGTGACTATAATGGTTACACCGCGCTCGTTCTTACACTGGCGCAAGATGACCTTTCGCTCGATGATAGTGCGGAGAAAACAATTGCTGCCGATGCCGCCTACGGCAACATCTACGTCGGCGACAGCGGCACCGCGGCCAACAAATCGCTTCTTGTTAACGGCGGCACCATAACTGCCGGAACGCTCCACCTCGCCCATACGCCGGTCGATGGCGCCAACAGCAGCGAAAAGCATGTCGCGACTTATGTACAAAGCGGCGGCGAAGTGTCTGTCAATACGCTGTATTCTATGTATCGTGGCTTCGATTCGCAAGCAGGCCGTGTCAGTGCAGAAATCACGTTAAATGGCGGTTCTCTTGCTGTGTCTGGCGATGCGCAGCTGGGCTTCAACCAAACTCGTTCTGGCTACTCCACGACCGTCACGGTTAACAATGGCGCCGAAATGACTGTTGGTGGCGATATGCAGCTTACTCATTACGGCAAAACGCAATCCGCCCCGCAGGGGATTCTTGTTATGAACGGCGGATCGCTCGCGGTCGGCAAAGACATCGACCTTTCATGCTGCACAAACAGGTCAAATTATCAGGTAGATGGCGGCATCTTCCTTCATGGCGGCACGCTCTCCGCTCGAAACATAAAGCAGACCGTAGATTACACACCGGCGCAGCGCCTGTTCTTCAATGGCGGCACATTTGCGCCGAACGCCGCAGCTGCGGGGCGGACGCTTTCCGGCCTCACCGCCGCCCACGTCTCCACGAACGGCGCGGTGATCTCCACGGCGAACCTCCCCTCCGGCGCGGCCTACACAATCGCGCAGGCGCTCGAAACCGACCCGGCGCTCGACGGCGCGCCGGACGGCGGACTCGTCAAGAAGGGCGCCGGCACCCTCGCCCTCTCCGGCGCGAACACATACGCCGGCCGCACGGTTGTCGAAGCTGGCACACTCGCAGTCGCGAACGCGGACGCGATCTCCGATTCCGTCACCGTCGCCAACGGCGCCGCCATCGAAGCCTCCGGGCTCGATCTCTCGCTCGCCTCCGTGACGGCCAGCGGCACCGTCGCGGCGCGTTCTCTCACCGTCTCCGGCGCGATCGAACTGCCGGCCGACGGATCGGTCCTCTCCGTCGACGGCGATCTCACGCTCGCGCGTGGCGTGGCGATCGACTTCTCTGCCTACGGCGAAGTCCCCTCCGGATACGTGCCGGTCGCAGTGGCGAGCGGCACTGTCACCATCCCCGACCTCGTCCGCGCCCGCGGAGCCGGCGATAACACCCGTTGCGAAACGAAAGTCGAGGGCGGAGTCCTCTACGCCAAGCCGACTTCCGCCGGTTTCATGATGATTGTCCGGTAGCACATCGATTCCGCATGAACCTGCGCCTTGCGTTCGTTTCCGCTTTTCTCGCGCCAGCTTTCGCCTTTGCCGCTTCCGATCCATCCGTCACCGGCGATCCGGCGCCCGCCCGCCCCGTGCCGGGCGCGGGGATCATGCTTGGGGACTGCCTGGCCTTCTCCCCGGCGGTTCTCGACTACAACTGGAAGCGCCACGGCGCGATCGGCACGGCGGAATCCTTCGCCATCGAATGCGCCGCCGCGCCGCTTGAAAACGTCTCCGACGGCGCGTTGCGCTTCACCGGCGGCGCGACCTTCCGCGAGACGGCCGACGGCGCCATCGACGCCCTCTGGCGCATTTCGCCGGAAACCGACGGCGACTTCCAGACCGCGTGCGTCATGGCGATGTTCCCGAAGACGAAGTTCAAGGGAGGCGTCCGCGCGGGAGACAAGTTCGTCCCGGTCCCGGACGGCGTCCCGCCCTCGCCGCATCTTTTCGCGGGCCGGGTCGAATCGCTCGAATTCCTTGGCGAGGACGGCGCCCCGTGGTTCGCGGCGGAGTTCCCCGAAGGCTGCGACATCCTCGTGCAGGACGACATGCGCTGGGGCAAGCAGCGCATGACCATCCGCTTCGCCTTCGTCCACGACCACGCCGAGGCCGGCCGCGAATACGCGGTCCACGCGGTCTTCCGCATCCCCGGCCGGCGTCTCGCCATCGTCGAGGACAAGCCCGTCAAAACCGTCGCCGGCGAGGAGTGGATTCCCTGTCCCGCCCCCGAGCCGGGAACAGACTGGATCGAACCAGGTTCCGCGCTCGACTTCTCCGCCGTCGTGCCGCGCCACGAGCCGGCGGGCGCATTCGGGCGCGTAATCGCCGTCGGCGACCACTTCGAGCTGGAAAACCGCCCCGGCGAGGAATTCCGCCTCTGCGGCGCGAATCTCTGCGGCCAGGCGAACTTCCCCGACCCGGCGGACGCCGACCGCTTCGCCGCCAACATCGCGCGCCTCGGCTACAACACGCTCCGCATCCACCACCACGACGTCCACTTCGTCTCGCCCGAAACGCGCAAGCCCGTCGGCGACGGCCGCGGCCTCGACGCCGACCCCGACTCCTGGCGGCGCTTCGACGCCCTCGTGGCGGCCTGCGTCCGCCACGGCATCTACCTCTCCACCGACCTCTTCGTGGCGCGCTCGAAGGCGATCTCATGGCGCGCGGTCGGCATCGACCGCGACGGCCCGATCCCATTCCGCACCTTCAAGCTCCTCGCCGCATTCCACGAACCGGCCTTCGAGAACCTCGCCGAGTGGACGCGCATCTTCCTCGGCCACGTGAACCCGCTTACCGGCCGCCGCCTTGCCGACGAACCGGCCCTCGCCACGCTCGCCCTCGTCAACGAAGGCAACCTCGGCAACGACAACGTGAACGCCCTTCGCCTCGTCCCCGGCGTCGAGGAGGCCTGGAACGCGTGGCTTGCCCGCCGCGGCGCGGCTTTGCCTGAGGCCGCTGGCGTTTTGCAGGCGGCCGCGTCTGCGGCCGCCCGGGGGGGCGCGGGGGGCATGGCCCCCCGTCCCTTGCCCCGCGATGTCTACGGCGGCCCCGGCGACCCCGACATCGCGCTCTTCGCGCTCTTCCTCGCCGAGCGCGAAGAGGCGCTCTACGACCGCCTCCGCGCCATCGTCCGC
>JAFWPM010000027.1 GCA_017509565.1 Kiritimatiellia bacterium
AATCTCGCGAATCGCCTTGTAGGTGCCGCCAGTCGAGTAGATTTTCACCTCTGGGTTGGCGGCGACGAGGGCCGGAATGAAGGTGTCGAGCCCGGTTTTGTCGGAAACGCTTGCGAGGACGTGGTTGATTTTTACGCGACCGTCTATGTCGCGGACTATGTTCAGTGCCATGGTTGGTGAATTGCTGGTTGTGTGTGTGGGGGGGGGGGCGGCTGGGAAGCGTCAATCCTTGTTTGCGGAGGACTTGATGACGCTTGAGGCCGCCTTGATGAATCCGGCGACGTTGGCGAGGTCGGAAGGGATTATCATCGTGTTTCCGGTCTTGGCGAGCTTGCCGAACTCGGCGATGTATCCTTCGGCAAGGCGCAGGTTCACGGCGTCGGTGCCGCCAGGCATCTGTGTGGCATCGGCGATTGTGCGCAGACCGGCGGCGGTGGCTTCGGCGACAAGCGTGATTTCCTTCGCATGGCCCTCGGCCTCGTTGATGCGGCGCGCCTTCTCGCCTTCGGATTTGGCGATGGCCTCCTGCTTCTCGCCGTCGGCGCGGTTGATCTTGGCCTGGCGCTCGCCCTCGGACTCGGCTATCATGGCGCGCTTCTCGCGCTCGGCGCGCATCTGCTTCTCCATGGCGTCCTTGATAGTCTTCGGGGGAGTGATGTTCTTGATTTCGTAGCGCGTGACCTTCACGCCCCATGGGTCGGAAGCCTTGTCCACCGCCGCGACGATGGCGGCGTTTATCTGCTCGCGCTCCTCGAAGCTGCGGTCAAGGTCGAGCTTGCCCATTTCGGAGCGCATCGTCGTCTGGGCGAGCTGGACAGACGCGAAGAGGTAGTTGGAGACGCCGTAGGAGGCCTTGACAGGATCGACGACCTGGAGGTACAGCACGCCATCCACGTCCACGGCGATGTTGTCACGGGTGATGCATGACTGGGGCGGGACGTCGATCACCTGCTCCTTGAGGGTGTGGCGGTAGGCGATGCGGTCCACAAACGGCGCAAGAAGGTGGAACCCGGCCTCAAGGGTGTTCGAGTAGCGCCCGAGGCGCTGCACGATGTACGCGCTTCTCTGCGGCACCACGACGCCGCATTTGTAGAGGACAAAGACGGCTATGCCGATTATGACGATGGTCGCCTCGATCGGGACGGCCGCAAGGACTGGTGTAAACATTTTTAACTCCTTGTTTTAATGGACGGTGACATGTAAATATATTACCACATCTATTGGCGAAGGGCCACATTTGCTATAATATTAACCGAATTACGCCGTGTCCGCATGACGCGCCGGCGGCGCACAAGCCAAATACAGAACACGAACTGACAACGCCATGACCGCTAACGAATTGCGCACAAAGTACCTTTCATTCTTCGAATCGAAGGGGCACAAGATAATCACCGGGGCTTCGCTCATTCCGGAAAACGACCCGACAGTCCTCTTTACGACCGCGGGTATGCACCCGCTCGTCCCATACCTCATGGGCAAGCAGGAACACCCGGCCGGGACGCGCCTGACGGACGTCCAGAAATGCGTCCGCACGGGCGACATCGACGAAGTCTGCGACAGCGCCCACCTCACATTCTTCGAGATGCTCGGGAACTGGTCGCTCAACGACTACTTCAAGAAGGAGGCCATTTCCTGGAGCTTCGAGTTCCTGACCCAGCACCTCGGCTTCAAGCCTGAGCAGCTGAACGTCACTGTCTTCGCCGGCGAACCCGGCATTCCGGCCGACGACGAGGCCGTCGCAATCTGGAAGTCGCTTGGCATCCCGGACGAGCGCATCTTCAGGCTACCGCGCGAGGACAACTGGTGGGGGCCCGCCGGCGAGACCGGCCCGTGCGGCCCGGACACCGAGATGTTCATCGACACCGGCAAGGAAAAGTGCGGCCCGGACTGCCGCCCGGGGTGCCACTGCGGTAAGTACATCGAAATCTGGAACGACGTATTCATGCAGTTCAACAAGACGGCTGAAGGCAAGTTCGAGCCTCTCGGCCGCCACAACGTCGATACAGGCATGGGCGTCGAGCGCACAATCTGCATGATGAACCACCTGCCGACGGTATACGAGACCGACGTCTTCCAGCCGATAATGGCCAAGATCAGGGAGCTCTCCGGCAAGGAGGCGTTCACTTCCGAAGCGGAAATCCGCTCGTCCCGCGTTGTCGCGGACCACATGCGCACGGCTACATTCATCCTTGGCGACCAGAAGGGCGGCGTGACGCCGGGCAACATCGGCGCAAACTACGTCCTCCGCCGCCTTATCCGCTCGGCGGTGCGCCATGCGCGCCAGCTCGGAATCGCCCAGGGCTTCACCGAGAAGATGGCGGAGGTGGTAATCGACGAGTACAAGCACGTCTATCCGGAACTGGAGGAAAACCGCGCCCGCGTCGTCCAGGAACTCCTCGCCGAGGAGACCCGATTCGGCAAAACACTCGACGAGGGCAAGAAGGAATTCGACAAGTGCATCTCCGGAATAAGGCGCGGCAACGAGTTCCGCGCCGCAAAGGACCCGAACTTCGTCCCGGTCACCCAGCTTTCCGGCAAGCAGGCGTTCCGCCTGTACGACACCTACGGCTACCCGCTCGAAATGACGCAGGAGCTTGCCCGTGAGGCCGGCTTTACCGTCGATGTCGCAGGCTACAACGAATGCTTCAAGGCCCACCAGGAGCTGTCGCGCGCAAATGTCGGCTCCGCGAAGTCCGGACTTGCCGAACACAGCGAGGAGACCACCGCGCTGCATACCGCCACCCACCTTCTCCACAAGGCGCTCAAGAAAGTTCTGGGCGACCACTGCAACCAGAAGGGCTCCAACATCACGGCGGAGCGCCTTCGCCTTGACTTCACGCATGGCGAAAAGATGACGCCGGAGCAAATCAAGGCCGTCGAGGATCTGGTGAACGAGCAGATCAGGGCCGACCTCCCAGTGACACGCGAGATGATGACGCTTGACGAGGCCCGCGCGGCTGGCGCGACCGCCCTCTTCACGAGCAAGTACACCGACGAAAAGCTTTCAGTCTACACGATTGGCAAATCCGCCACGGACTACTTCTCAAAGGAAGTCTGCACGGGGCCGCATGTGGAACACACCGGCGTCCTCGGACACTTCCGCATCAAGAAGGAGGAATCCTCCTCGGCAGGGGTCCGCCGCATCAAGGCTGTCCTTGAGCCAAAGGCTTAGCGCGGCCATGCCACGGATTGTGACAAGCAGGAAAGCTGCAAGGCGGGGGCGCAATTCCAGCGACGGCACCGTCAGGGCGCTGGCGATTGCGGTTGTCGCCCTCTGCGGGGCCTTTCTCTGCCACAGGCACTTCCGATGGCATGGGCAGGTTGATTCAGCGGACACGACGCCGCCACCAACCCCTGGCCTGGCGGCCGCGGCGCCCGCGCGAACGTCAGGCACGGGGCCAGCAGCAGGGGAAGCGCCAGTTGAGGGAACGGCCACGCCCCCCAATGCCGGCGCCGCAGGAGGCGGCGCGAGTGCGGCCGCCGCCAACGCGCCCGACCGCAATGGGAAAAGTGCCGGCGAGAAGGCCGGCGGCGGCATCGCCCATCCTTCAGCCACGGAGAGTCCCGCGCCCCTTCAGCCGCGCATGGAACGCCAGTTCTTCGACAACGACGTCGAAAACACACTTGCGGTGATTTCTCGCCCCGGCGTCAACTTCTTCGACAACCCCCCTCGCGTCGAAATGACGATGGACGAGGTTGTCGCATTCCTGCGGCGTCCTGTGGAAATCGGCGAGGACGACGACGAGGAGGCCATCGCCGCCAAGGAGCGCACCGCCGACTTCAAATCACGCGCCCTAAAGGCCATAGAGGAGGACGGGCTGACATTCGACCAGTTCGTCCGCGATGTCGTCGCGGTCCGCAGGGAGCAATACGAAATGCGCGAGGACGCGCGCCTTGAGATGGTAAGGTTGCTTGAGGAGGAGGGCGAGGGGGCTGCGCGGGAATATCTGAACTCCGTCAACGACGCCCTCCGCGAACAGGGGCTTGACGAGATAGTCATGCCCCGGCATCTCATAGAGCGGCTTGCGAGGTAGCCTGCGCTTTGAAATCGCAGGCGGCATGCCAGATGTCAACTTTCGACAGCGCCTGCGCCAGCCAGGATTGGCAGTGGGTCAACTGGCACGCCATCCTTTTCGAGCTGGAAATGCAGATGCTCGCCGGTGGCGCGGCCGGTCTTCCCCATCCAGCCAAGAAGGGTGCCGGACTCGATTCCGTCGCCGCGGGAAACGCGCAGAGACCCTTTTTCGAGGTGAAAGTAGCGGGAAACCCAGCCGCCGCCATGGCTGACCGCCACATTCGTCCCGGCTGGCCCGTCTGAATCGGCCGCCTCGGCTACCTTGCCGCCACGCCATGCGCATATACCGGTTTCAAGGAGCATGCGGCCATTCCAAAGCGCGCCGTCAACGCCGGCATGGAACGAGTCTTCCTCGCCTGTCACCGGATGCCTGCGCGCGCCGAATGCCGAAGTCAGCAGGAATTCGCCGGGGTCGAGCAGGATATTGGTTCGGATGCGCGTGGCGGATGAGTACTTGGCCGCCTGCGCCGCAATCCTGGCGGGGCTCACGGCGGCCATTGAACGCCACATCCTAAAGTAGCGTTCGCCAAGTTCGTGCTGCGAAGCGGCGTCAAAGTGCAGGCAGTCACCGCGGTCGCGAAGGTCATGGGCGCAAACCAGGCCGACGTATGGCGTCGTGGAGGCAACGCGTTCCATTGCCGCGTCTATTCCGGCGGCAGCGGCGGCTATGCGCTGGTACTTTCCGCCATAGAACCGCGCCAGCGTCCCCATTATGAACGGAATGGTTTCCGGGAGCCCAAGATCACGCCGGAAATTAGCTATGACCT
>JAFWPM010000229.1 GCA_017509565.1 Kiritimatiellia bacterium
GCACGAAGCCACGAAGGCGCAAGGCGAGGCGGCAATCGCGCTTCGTTCGCATTCTGACGGCCGCGGGGGAGGTGGCGGGGATGCGGCATCGGTCGTGGAAACGGCCTTTCGCGTCAAATCGCCTAACGAATCCGCGTCAAATCACCTAATTCCATTAGACAAGTCCACGCGGAACGGATAGTATCGGCCCCATGAAAAGTCAAATGGCGTATCGCAAGCGCATCGCTGACCAGCAACTTTTGCGTCGCTTGGCCGGAGCCGGGGCGGTTCTTGTCGGCAGCAAGCATGTCTTCCGCGCCCTGTCCCGCGCCGGGCGCATCGACTTGGCGCTGGCGATGCTCAAGGCGAAGGGATGTCCCGGCTTCCTGCACTGGCGCGAAGCCGGCGGCGCCACGCTATGGGAAGACTGGTGGACGGGGGCCTCCCGCAACCACGTCATGTTCTGCGACTTCGCCGCCTGGGCAATCGAGTTTCTCTCCATCCTCAACAACGACCCCACACCATGAAACGTCCCCAAATCGGAGTCCTCGGAGATCTCGTCTCCGATGCGTCAAACATCGTCAAAGTCGCCGACTTTGGCCTCCCATGCACACAGGTCTGCTGCTGGAACATGGACTTTTGCACCCGCGACATGGCCCGCAAGGTGCGGGACGTCGCCGCCGGGTGCGGCGTCCGTCTCACGGCGCTCTGGGCAGGCTACAGCGGTCCAAGGGAATGGAACTTCACGCGCGGTCCCGTGACGCTCGGTCTCGTTCCGCCCGCCTACCGCCAGAAGCGGGTGGAGGACCTCAGGCGTTGGGCCGACTTCGCCGCCGAGGCCGGCGCGCCCGCCATCATCACGCACTGCGGGTTCCTCCCGGAAAACATGACAGACCCGGAATTCGAACCCGTCGCCGTGGCAATCCGGGAAGTGGCGGAGCACTGCCGCCGGCTCGGACTCGGATTCTGGTTCGAGACCGGGCAGGAGACGCCGGTCGTGCTGCTGCGCTTCATCGGCGAGGTTGGCCTCGACAACCTCGGCATCAATCTCGATCCGGCCAACCTCCTCATGTATGGGAAGGGCAATCCCATAGACGCCCTTTCCGTCTTCGGAAAATACGTCCGCGCCATCCACGCCAAGGACGGCCTCCCGCCAACCGACGGACGCGAACTTGGCCGGGAGGTGAAGGTCGGGACGGGCTTCGTGCGCTACCTCGAATTCATCCCGAAACTCCTCGGCTGCGGTTTCGACGGCGACATCACGATCGAGCGCGAAATCAAGGGTTCCGCGCAGGACCGCGACATCCGCGACACGATCGGCTATCTTTCGGGAATCCTGGACGGCTGCTGCGGCTTTTAAGCGTCGTGCGTTGCGAGCCGTCTCGGCGAGCCGCCGCCAGAATAGGCGAGGGGACCGGTGGGACGGGCTCGACCAAACTTTTCAACCTTTCAACCGGCGCTCGCGCTTGGATTTCTCCCCGCGTTTTGCTAGAATTGAAGTCGCAAACGACAAGGGGCTGGCCATGATCGAAAAAGCGGCGACCGACATCTACACATTCGATTGCATCGGGAGGGGGCAAAACGTCTGCGCGGACAAGCCGCGCCTTGTCGGCCTTGCATTCCCCACGAAGATTGTACGCAACACATGACAATGGCCCCGACCATAATATATGCCGATTGCAGCCTTCGCTCGGGGATAGACCGGAGGCGGCTGGGCGGGTTGCGGCGCTACGCCGCCGCCCGCAAGTGGCGCGTGGAGACGCTGGAGCACGGTGACTGCTCTCCGGCGGCGCTGCGCGAGGCCCTTGCGCGACTGCACCCGATTGGATGCGCGGCGGAATGCTGGCCCCCGAAGACGGCCCTGCGCCCCGCCGCATTCGGGCGAGTCCCCGTTGTCTATTTCGAGCCGCCGGACGCTCCAGGATGGCGCCACGCGCATGGCATGTCGTGCGACAACGCGGCCGTGGGCCGCCTTGCCTTCGAGGAACTCTCGTCAACCCGCCCGCCTGCTTATGCCGTCGTGTCCTGCGGCCGGGGCCGCCGCTGGGCGAACGAGCGGACGGATTCCTTTCTCGAATGCTGCCGCAAGGCCGGCGCCGACTGCGACGTCGCGCAGTTCCCATTCGAAAGCGCCGACGAATTCGATGATTGCGTGGGGCGCATGGTTCCGTGGGTAGCCGCGCTACCCCACCGCTGCGCGGTCTTTGCCGTGAACGACCTCTACGCCCTTGCCGCCGCAAAGGCGATGGCCGCCGCCGGGCGCTCCTTCCCGCGCTCCTTGACCCTGATCGGCGCAGACGGCGACGACCCACCGCCTTGGGATCGCGAACTGGCGCAGACCATCTCGTCCGTCCGCCTCGACTTCGAGCTCGGAGGCTACCGCGCGGCGAAAATGCTCGGTGAAAGGGCGGGAATTGTTCACAAATCCCCGATCGCCAATTGCCCACAAGTCGCAAATGGCAAATCAAATTCGAAAATTGGCACATGTTGGCAATCGTCACAATTCCCAATTGAGAACAATCCAAATGTTTCCATTTTTCCGCCCCTCATGGTGGACCGGCGCAAATCGACGCGGGGCTACGGGCGGCGCGAGCCGCGCATTCTGGAGGCGGTCGAGATGATCCGCCGAGAGGCGTGCGACGGCCTCACCGCGGCGAATCTGGCGAAGCGCTTTCCGGGGACGCGCCAGCTCTTCGACCTGCGTTTCCGGGAGGCGATGGGCCATTCGCCGCTCGACGAAATCATCCACGTCCGGATGGAGCGCGTCCTGGAGCTTCTAGCCCAGCCAGATTTCCCGATTTCCGCCATCGCCGACTTCAGCGGCTTCCCTTCGGAACGGGTGCTGCAGAAGCATTTTCTGGCGCGCTTCCACTCGTCCATGCGCGAATGGCGCAAGGCGAGGCAGGGATAGGCTGGCCCCACGTTGCCGGACGTCGCCGCCTTCCTGCCTCCATGCGTTGGCGGGGGCGGCGATGAAGCGGAGCGGGCCGGGGGCGGCGAAATACCCGTCCGCCTCCACGGACGGCGCGAGATTCCCGTCGTACACGAGGGCCGTGCGAACCCAAAAGCCCTTCGGGGCCGCGAAACGCTCCACCTTGTCCTTCATTTCGTCAAGCACCTCGCGCCCGATTTCCCGCCGCCGCTTGATTTCCAGGAGACAGGAAGACTTCTTCGTCTGGATTAGGAAATCGATCCGGGCTCCTTTTAGCGAGGATGCGATTTCCGTGCGAGAATGCGGACGCTGCGCATGGTGTTCATGGAAGCGGAACCTCGCCTTTGCGTTCCTTTGTGCTACGCGAAGCGGATGCGGCGGAGGCCGAGGCCGGTGCCGTCGTCGGGCGGGGACTGCAGGATGTCGGGGGTGTGCGCCCCGGGCGGCGGGACGGCGCGCCACTCGTTGCCTTCGAAGAGGACGTCTTCGATTTTCCAGCCGCCGGTTTTTTCGGCATAGGAGACCTGGTCCGCGGCGCG
The DNA here is from genome assembly GCA_017509565.1 of Kiritimatiellia bacterium. Lineage (GTDB taxonomy): Bacteria > Verrucomicrobiota > Kiritimatiellia > RFP12 > JAAYLN01 > RGIG5952. The sequence goes on from JAFWPM010000229.1 coordinate 3,451, forward strand.
GACGCAGATGTGGTGCGCCGAGCCGCGGTAGCCTGGCACCCACTCTATGACGTTGCGGAGGAAGCGCAGGTCGTGCACCCACTCGTCGCTCTGCGAGAGGACGCGGAAGATTCCGCTCCAGTAGGCGAGGTGCTCGGGAGATGCGGGAGGGCTGTCGCAAGGTTTGAGATTCCCGAGAATGCGGCAGCCGGAGACTTCAACGTCACGCACTTCGTTCGGCGCGCCGCGCGTGCCGCTCTGGCCATGGCCGCCGATCACGATCGCGCGGGCGTTGGAGCCGATGAAGGAGCGCCGCAGCGCCGCTCGGCACATGGAGCGGTACGGGAAGCCTTCGTCCCAGAGCCACGGAATGGAGTCGCGGTTGTTGTAGGCGCAGAAAGCGTCGTCCTGCGAACGGATGTAGAGCGCGTCGCATGCCACGTCCTGCGAGGATGCCATGTTGACGCCGTCGGCGTTCACCGTGGAGGTGAAGAGGCCGCAGTCGCGGATTGCGACATGCGCGGCGTTGCGGAGGCATACGCCGCGGAAGTCGCAGACGGCGACGAGGTCGCGGACCGTCACGTCTTCCGCCCCGGCATGGATGTAGATCGCCGGAAGTGCGCCAGTGCGGAAGGGTCCCCAGAGGACGGGATCCGCGAAGCCGCCCGCGCAGTGCGGAAGCCGCCGCGAGAGGTCGATGCGGCCGCCGCCGCAGACCGCGACGTGGCGCGCGCCGCGGATGTCGAGCGACGCCTCGACGGCGGCCCCCTTCTCGAGCACGACGAGCGTGTCGTCCTCGGCGATTTCGACCACGGGCGCGCCGTAGGCGTCGCGCCGGATGCGCGCGTCGCTTTCCGCATCGTGGAAACCGGGTTCGAAGCGCATGACGTGCCGGAAGCCGTTTCCTGAAACCGGCGCCGGCTGGGGCCGCGCCCAGAGGGAAAGGCCCTTCAGGTAGTCGTCGCCCTTGCGCACGAGGCACATTTCCGGCTCGTCAAGCCGGAAGACGAGGGCCCCGTCCTCGTCCCGCCGCACGGGAATATCCCTGCGGGCGGAGAGGGCGAGCGGGCCGTCGAAGCCCGGCGCGGAGACGCGCACCTCGACGGGGCCCGGCCAGAAAAATTCGCAGAGCGACACGCGCGCCATCTTGGTGCCGACGGCGATGCCGCCGAACTCGGCGAGCATCTCCGGCGGAAACGGCTCGTGGCCCGTCCCGTCACCGGTGAGCAGCAGTTCCGCGGGCAATCGGCACCATGCGCCGCCTTCCTCGCGCAATTCGACGGTAAATTCATTCGATTCGATCATGGAGTTCGAGGACAAAACACTAGTCTCCCAGATTGCACCAGGCGCGGAAGCCGCTGCCAGTCGCCGTCGCAGCCTTGTTTGCCATGGCGCGCCCATTTGCGTTTTGCGGATTCAATTCTAGCAAAACGCGGGGCCAAAGCCAAGCGCGAAGCGCCGAAGCGCCGAAGCGCCAGTTGAAAAGTTGAAAGGGTGAAAGGGTGAAAAGTTGAAAGGTTCAGCGGTGCGTTAGCGAAGCTTTTTCAAAATCGAAGTTCTTTCTCTGCGGCTCCGCGGCTCTGCGTGAGGCAGAACCTTCGTGGATTTCGCGCGGGGCTTACGCCGGTTGAAAGGATGAAAGGGTGAAAGGTTGAAAGGTTGAAAAGTTGCGCACTCATGGTTTGAGGCATCCGATCGGGCAAACAAAAACGCCGTCGTCGCGCCGGTAGGCAAATTCACCCACGGCCGTCAGCACCATAAGAAATGCCGGTTTCTTCATTTTCTCCGAATCGATCTTTGATGCTAGTTTTTTTAGCGAGGCAGCGCCCTTTTCCACCAGTTCCTTGCCGCCAATTTTGATTTCAACGAGTCCGTAGGTGCCGTTGCGCCTGTGCAGCACGGCATCGCATTCGAGGCCTGAAGCGTCGAGATAGTGCGACACCGCGCCGTCGAGCGCGTCCATGTAAACTCTCAAATCGCGCATGGCCATCGCTTCAAAAAACAATCCAAATGTCTTGATGTCGTTCATCAGATCTTCTGGACCGAGGCCGAGTGCCGCCGTTGCGATTGATGGATCGACAAAATAGCGCGTGTCACCAGTCCGTATGGGTGTTTTGCACCTCAAATTGGGGCACCACGCCGGCATGTCTTCGATGACAAACAATTTTTTCAGAGCCTGAATGTAGGACGCGATGGTATCGACCGAGCATGGGATCGCCTCGTTCGCATCGAGGTCAGCCTTGATTGCCGTGGTGGCGGCCTGTGTTGCCTGAAGTCTGGCGTAAGAACGCAACAGGCGGCGAGTCCTGCCTTCGTCGCGCTCCACGCCGTCAACTCTGCTTATGTCGCGCTTAACCACCGCATCGACGTATGAAAACGCTCTTTTCAATGCGGTTTTACCGGCAAGTTGACACGCCTGGGGCCAACCTCCGCGGCAAAGGGAATATGCAATTTGTTCCAGATCGGGGCATTTTGAGACGGCACCAGTGAGGTCATGACCGGCAAACAGCGTTTTCAGGCCAGCCTCGCCGGACGATTCCTCGGATTCCCAAAGCGACATCGGCCTCATTTTCAACCATGAAAAACGGCCCGTTCCGGAATGACGCAGTTCGGAAACATCCGCAGGAACAGCCGAACCAGTCAGGATGTAGCAGCCAAGGCTGTCCGCATGGTCAACATTGTAGCGGATGGAATCCCAAAGAGATGGTGCAAGTTGCCATTCGTCCACCAGACGCGGAAATTCTCCATTCAGAAGGCGGTCGGGTTTCGTCCGCGCCAAAATGAGATTTTGTTCGAGGCTTCCCGTCGCATCCAAATAGATGGCGCTTTTCGCCGCCTGTTCGGCAGTTGTGGTCTTCCCGCACCATTTCGCGCCCTCTATGAGGACCGCGCCCGTTCCGGCCAACTCCTCGCGAAGCAGTTCGTCGCAAATTCTGGGCTTGTAGTTTTTCATGCGGACGATAATACAGGAATCCACCGGAAAATGCAAGTCCATTCCTCGAATTGTTGCCTTTTCGTTCCGTGAATTGTTGTCTTTTTGTTCCGTGAGTTATTGATAATCGATAATCAATTCCATGAATTGTTGAATTGGAAAGAAGAGTTGCGTGATGGAAAGACCCGTTGCGGACTTCGCGTGAGGCTTGCGCCAGTTGAAAAGTTGAAAGGGTGAAAAGTTGAAAAGTTGAAAGGTTCAGCGGTGCGTTAGCGAAGCTTTTTCAAAATCGAAGTTCTTTCTCTGCGGCTCCGCGGCTCTGCGTGAGGCAGAACCTTTGCGGACTTCGCACGAGGCTTGCTCCGCTGATTGGCAATTGTCCGCAAATCCGCAATCTTCAATGACATCAATGACACGGATGACAATTGGGCATCAATGACACAAATGACACAAATAATAATGCCAATCAGACCTGCCCGCCCAGCGGGGCGCGGACAGGGACGGACTTCCGGCGGTCTTGGGAAGAGGCTGTTCCGTGTTTTGCATGCCGAAAATCATACCACAATGCGTGGCGGTTTTCCGGGCGTCAAGGAGGACAGGAGGGCATGATGGCGACAGCCTTCATACAGCGAATGTAGGTTCCCTCGGGATCGGCGTCTTCCGCCAGCGTCTGGAGGTGCAGGTAGGAGAGTCCGAACGAAGGGCGAGTGGCGAGCGGTTCCGACGCGAAATACCGCCCGTCGATGTCAAGTTCGACCGTGCCCGTCTTTTCGTCCCATTCCGCCGAAAGCGTGTGCCAGCCATCGTCCGGCATGTCGGTGCGGACGATGGAGCGGGAAAAGGAACTTTGCGCTGCGGCGGTTTCGTCGCAGGGGTTCATCCAGTGGTCGGAGAGCGTCAGGCGGAGTCCGGAGCCGACGATGCGGCATTCCACGGTCACGGCGCCCCGACGCGCCGCCGGGAAGTTCCAGACTACGCCCTGCCGCTCGCTTACGAGGCGCGGGTCGCGGATGCGCGCGATTTGCAGGACTTCGCGCACGCTTCGCCCGGCGCCGGGTGGCGGGGCGTCGGTGTCTGGATCGCGCACGAGCGTGGCCCCTGGCATCCGGTTCCATGCGCAGTGGCCCGCCCATCCGCGCCAGCCACCGGAAAGAGACCGCACATAGAGGTGGTTCGAGAGGCCGCCGAGGCCTGTCCGGAAATCGTCTTCGCGCTTCGTCTCCAGCAGCCAGTCGGGGTCGAAGATCGCGAGGCGCCGCGCCGCGCGGTTCTGCCCGTAGGCGAGCAGCACGCATACGCCTAGTGCCAGCCGGCCGTCACGCACCTTTGTGAGAAACTTCTCAAGGTTGTTGATTTTCATTTCCTCTCCTCTGAAGACAAGAAGCCTGCATCCGGTTTCACTGTTCGCCGAAGTCGATTTCCGGGCTGCGGAAGACGCCGCTGCCGCCAGAGCTAATCAGGATGCGATTGCCGGCGAAGGCGATCCGTCCACCCATCTGCGGCGGACGACCGGGTATGGGCCGCCACGTGTCGCCCGCGTCCCCGGACCACTCTACGCCTTCGCCTGTATTGCAGGCGACCCTTCCGGCTTTCGTAAGGTCCGCGCCCACGCCGTAGACGGGCGCGTCATGCTTGTGCCGCCATGTGGCGCCGCCGTCGTCCGTGCGAAACACCCCTAATTCGGGGCCGAATGCGTAGAAGCGTCCGGGGCGCAGCGCGTCCGCGACGACGGAGCCCGACTTTGCTGGGAGTCCGTTGACTTCCGTCCACTCCGCGGCTCCCGCCGGACGCGCAAAGACCCGACCTGTTTTCGACGAGGCCGCAACCAGGTCGCCGCCGCGCCCGCAGGCGATTTCCGCGCCGCCGGACCAGATGATGTCGGCGAAAAGGCCAACGGGAGGCAGCCCTTCGCCTATCCAGCGGAAGTCTTCGCCGGCGTTGCCGCTCGCATAGACACCGCCGCCGCCCGGGGCGCAAGGGCCTGACACGACGACATAGATCTCATCGGGGTTCTCAGGACGAACCGCAACGGTGCTCATGCGTGCGCCGCCCTCTTCGGAAATGTCCGGCAGGCCACGCATGGCGGGACGGGTCCACGTGTCGCCACCGTCGCGCGAGACGTTCAGGCAGTTCGGGCACCAGCCCCATTGGCGCGGACCTATCGCATAGACGCGGTTGCCGTCCGATGCGCAAACGGCGATGCACTTGATGTTGTCGTGGAGGATTTCCCGCTGCCAGTGGCCAAAGGTGGCCCCGCCGTCGTCGGAGCGGAAGGCCCCGACGTCGGCCATGCCGCAGTGGAGGCGTTCCGGCCGCGCCGGATCTTGCGCCAGCGTATGGACGACGGTCATTTCGATGCCGTCGATGGAGAGGCGCCAGGAGCGTCCGGCGTCAGGCGACGCATAGAGCCCGTACCAGTCCGTGAAAAACCAGAGGCGCGGATCGTGCGGCGAGACCCCGATCCAGCCCAGACACGCGCCGAAAGGGCTGAATCCGGGGCATGTGGGGCCATACCAGTCTCCGAAATCGACCTGCCCGCATTCCACTTTCGTCCAAACGTCGCTTCCGGCTTCCAACCGGTAGATGGCGCCGCCGGAGCAACCGGCCAGCACGAAGTCGGGTCCGGCGCAGAGCGCCTGGCAGTAGCCGTCGTGGAACTGGTCCGTAGGCTTCGGGTGTATCTCCGGATTGCCGTATGCGTGCCATGTCCTGCCGCCGTCTCGCGAGAACTTGAGCGGCGGGGAATCCCTGAACGCGCCGTGCAGGAGCGAGGGGTCCTTCGGATCCTGCACCATTTCCAGCGGCAACTTGTCATCGCCGTTGACGCAGGACCAAGTCCTGCCGCCGTCTTCCGTAAGGAAGATGCCGCGCCGTGTGGTTCCGTCCTTGCCGGGCTTGCGTTTGCATGGCTCCGCCACGAGCCACAGCCGCTGCGGATTGGAGCGGTCGGGGACAAGCGCCCACGGCTCCACTCCGTCCATGCCAAGGGGTATCCACGTCTCGCCAAAATCATCAGACCGGAAGACGCCCGTACCCGGTGCGCATGTCAGGACGGTTTCGCTGCCGTCCGGCGCATTGACGAGAATGCCGCCGCCTATCCGCGAGGCTCCATTGCCCCAGTAGGCGCCGTCCAGGGTCTTGCGGAAAGAGCGTCCCGCATCGGTCGACTTCCAGATTCCCGAAAGTGGATGCCATCCGTTGCCAGCCGCAAAAAGGACAGTGTCGGGGTCGTACGGGTGGGCGCAAACATCGCGAACCTGGTAGAGCGCCCCACCGGCATTCGGAAACGCACCGTGAAGCATGCGCCAGGTGGAGCCGCCGTCGTCGGAGCGATAGCATCCGCCGACGTCGGTTGCCAGATAGAGTCTGTTCGGATCGGATTTGGAGAACGCAATGTGCTGGACGAATCCGCCGCCGCCTATGCGGCACGATTCCCAACCGTCGTAGATTCGGTGCGGAGGGACGGACGGCGGCATGGACGCCTCGCCGGCCGTGTCCTCCTTTGCGCTGGATGTGGCGGACAGGGCAAGCGAGACCATGGCGGCGGCCATGGGCACAGCCAGCGTCTTTTTCGGCACCTTCATGGTTTCTCCTACCGGAAGAAGATGAAAGTAGGGCGGATTCTGTCCGGCTTCATGAATTCGGCCGGGGAGAGCGCACGCCTCGTCAGGCGGACCTCATCCGCCCAGGCGTTGGCAAAGCAGCCGTAGTAGTCCTTCGCCGGGTTGCACATGGCATAGATGTATCGTCCGGGATCGCCCGCCGGCGCAGGAATGCCGGATTTGCTCCCGGCCAGCTTCCCGTTGAGATACATGCGGAGTTCGTTCTTTTCGACATCCTGGACGTATGCGAGGTGGTGCCACCTCCCGGCGGTAATTCCGGCGGACGCGAACGGCGCGCTGGATGAATCGGCTCCGACAAGTTGGAATGATTCCGCAAAATACAACATTTTGAACACATTGACCTGGCCAAGGAAGCACTGTTTGCAATAATCTAGGCCCGCACCGCCAAAATTGCCGCAATAGACGAACATCTCGGCCGTGAAGCTGCCGTTACGCATCGGGTTGTCCGTGTCATCGGGAATCTTGTAGAAGCCGCTGAATCCATTGGAATTCCCGATGAAGTGAGCGGAAACGGCATTGGTCCATCCGGTCTTGTCGGATTCCCCGTCGTAAATCACGTCCGCCGGGAGGTTGTCGGTGGACATCTCGTAGCTGCCCCACGCCGCTGGCCTGACCACGGCCGTTCCGTCGAGACCGCGCCCGTAGGAGGCAAAATCATCGGAGGAGAAGGAAACAAGGCACGATCCACCGGCTGCCGAGGCCGCCGGCCGGAGGAAGCCATCCGGAGCAAGCGCGGACTTCGTTATGCGCACTTCATCCAGCCACAGGGTGTTGAACTTGTTCGCGTTGCCATCGAATGATCCTATGCAAAGCGTCGCGCCGGCGGCCATGTTCGGCATGACGTAGGGAAGCGTCGCTGCCAGAGCGTAGTCAAAATAGACCTTGACGTTGCTGTCGCGGTCCACCACCCACGCGATGTGGTGCCAATGGTCGTCTGCGAAGGCGATTGCCGCCTTGCCGCTCCAGCCCTGCATGATGGAAAGCGTGCCGCTGCCGTTCTGGAATCTGGCGCGAATGCCGTCGTTTATGTTGATCAGATAGGATTCGCTTTTCGTGCCGTCTGGGGGTATCCGCACGAACATCTCGACGGTGAAATCGCCGTTGGTCAGGATTTCGGGATCGGATCGGAAAGGAATCGACAACGCGGCATTCGCCCCGGCGGCCGACGACTGCATCAGGCAGACATCTCCGTTCTCCACGCTGCCGGCGCTTGAAAAGCCCTGCAGCCGCGAGAACGAGGACGGTGCGTTCGTCACGACGAAGTTTGCCGTAGTCGGCTCGACTTCGTTGCGGAAAGCGTGCTTGACGGGTTTGAACATTTCGTCGATGGGCGTGAACGAATGGTAGTAGAATACCCGCGCGTCATCCATGCGCTGGATGCGAAGGAACCGGTCTGGCGTCAGCACCCCCGGGGAGACGCGGAACTCGTCGAAGTCCCCGTCGAAATGTCCGTAGTTTTCGATGCCGGCGCCTAGTATGATGTTGCCGGGGCCGTTCAAGTCGAGCGGGCCTGGTAGCGTTACAGCGCCGATGAGTTCGTAGTCGGCGTATATCCGCATGGCCGGTGCCGCCTGGTCAACAGTTACGGCCATGTGGTGCCACTTTTCGTCGACGATGTTCCCGTGCTGATGCATGCTGAAGTTCGTGAATGACTTTACAGTCCTCACGCCATTGGTGACGAATGCACAATTACCTTCGATATGGCCTTTCAGCACACGCAGAACGAGCGAATACCTCCCTTGGTCGTCCACTCGGGAGAAGAACGTGTTCCACACGTCTTCCTGCGTTTTTGCGCATTTGAGGAAGAACTCGGCGGTGAAGGCATCGCCGTAGAGCGCCGCATCGTCGGCGACGGCCACGATTCCGCTACGTCCGTTTGCGTTGGTGTTGGCGCTTGCGAGAAATACCGACCCCGTATTGGATTGGACTGTTCCGGTTAGCGGGTCGAAGATGTAGTAGCCATCCGGGAATCCGGCAGAATGGACAGGCATGCGCGCAACTGTCGATGTCTCCCACGTCCCTGTTCCGCCATACGCCGTGCATGGCGTTCCCGGATACGATTCGGGGTCGGCAGCGTTCGCGAACGAATCCACGCCAGTTGTCGGGTATCCGGCGGGATGGTCGTCGAACCTGAGCCAGAGCTTGCTTGCGGACTGGGCATTTGCCATGGATGTCGCGCCGGCGGCCGCGATTGCCGCCGAGGCGGCGATGGTGCGTAGTGTGGTTGCGTTCATGGTTTGTTTCTCTTGGGTTGGTGGGGTTTTCTGTGTGGTGAAATTATCGATTTCCGTCGATTGCAATCGATTGCAGTCGATTGCTGACGGACTCATTTGGCAGAGCGCCTGCCCGACCGTTTCCGATGACGGTGATGCGGCCACGGCGGCAGGCGGCGGCGCCGACTCGTCCCGCCTGACGCGGCTGAAAGCCGCATCCCCGACGAGGGCCACCGCCGCGCCGAGCGCGGCGGTGCAGGCCAGCGCCAGCACTAGCAGCAGCGCCTTGCCGCCGGGCTTTTTCGCCGCCGCGCCGAGCTTGACGGCGAGGATTTGGCGCGCGTAGTGCAGGCGCCACATGACGGTTCCGGCCGGCACGGCCAGCATTCGGGCCACGTCCTTCACGGAAAAATCCATGAAGTAATGCAGCATGAGCGTTTTGCGGATGTCCGGCGGAAGCGTGTCGATCGCGTCACGCAGAAAAGAGGCGTCGAGATTGCGGAATATTTCCTCCTGCGCGCTATCGTCCGCAATGTCGGGCACGTCGCCGGGAAAACATTCGTTCTGCGCGGATTTGCGGCGATTGTCCTTGGAGTGCAGATTGACGAGGATCTTGCTCATCCAGCCGAAAAAGGCAGAATGCTCGGCGTATTTGTCGATGTTGGCGATCACCTCCGCGAATGTGCGGTTCACCAGTTCGGCGGCGTCACCCGGATCGTGGCAGAATCGCATGGCAAGCGTTGTCAACCCGACCCGATACTCGGACTCAAGTCGCTTGGCACCCTTTTCGCGGTCGTTGCGTATCTCTTCGACAATGTCCATTGTTCAATCAATGAATTCCTTCTATAAAAGAAATACCCAATCCGGGCGACCGGATTGGGTGCTTCAAATTATTTTCGGGATCGTGGCAACCTACAGGCCGATCACGTGGATTGCCTTGCCGTCGAACTCAATGTCGCGAGTGTAGATCTTCTCGTCCCAGGATTTTGCGGAATTGACGTCAAACACCGCCATCCAACCCTCGGAGAGTTCGAGGGTGTCGAGATACTTGGCCAGCTGCCCGTAGGACTTCTCCCCGGCGAAGTTTTTCGACGTCTTGATTTCCACGGCGTAGCGGTGACCGCGGAATTCGACGCAGAGGTCGAGGCGTCCGCTTCCGGACGCCATTTCGCGCACGATGCGCCCGCCGCCGTTGACGACGCGCTGGAGGAATGCCATCAGGACGAGATGCGGCGTTGCCTCGCGGTAGTCGAACACGTGGCGGTCGGCTTCGCTGTTTTCGCGCCAGAAAGCCTGGAACGCCGCCATTAGACCCGGCATGTCGAGGCCATCCGGAGTCGCCCACGGCACGTCAGGGATGGACTGGAGCATGCTCGTCTGCTCGTCGCGCGTGAGGTAGCGTCCGATGATTTCGGAATACATCCGGTTGGACGGGACAAGCGCCCCCTTTTCCTCGCGCAGAAGCCCGAGGTCGATGACGTAGCGGTAGTCCTCGTCCTCCACCGAAACGGTCCGCGGCCCGCCGAACACGACGGGTTCGAGCACACGCCGGACACGCGGCTCGCGAAGGCGGTCCATGAGACTGTCCACGTGCGTGTCGCGTCGGCGGATGATCGTCTCCTTGGCCGTGGCGACGTCCTCGGCGGTGATCGGCAAGGAATAGTCGCAATCGTGGATTTCCTCGACGCACTCGCAGGCGAGCGCATTCACGAGCCACGGCTGGCCCTGCGTGTATTCCCAGACCAAGTCCAGCGCCTCGGACTCGAAGACCTGTCCCGTGGCCGCAGTGTGCTGCGCGTAGAGCTCGGAGATTTCCTCCTTCGTGAAATTGCGAAGCGTAAAATCCTTCTTGATGACGTTGAACGGGCTCTTGCTGCCCAGCGTGTCGGAGTGCGGCCGCACCTTGGCCTTCATGTCGCGGATGTCCATCATGCCGCAGATCGCGACCGATGACGGGAACGGGATTTTTTCGCGCGTGATGTAGCCGTTGCGCAGTTCTCGCAGGAACGTGACGGCCGTTCCCTCCGTGAGACCATCGACTTCGTCGAAAAAGACGACAAGCGGTTTGCCGGCCTTCGTCGCCAGCATCGTAAGAAAGGCCTTGACTCCCAGATTAGGCGGCTGCGGCAGAAGTTGCGGAATGGTCGCATTGGGATCGCGCACGAGTTCGCCAAACAGAGGATCGAGAAGAAGGTCCGACCTCATGCCTTCCACGATCTTCGCAATGCCGTCGTGCGGGTCGGGATAGGCCATGACGCTTTCGACGGTGAAATAGAGCGCGACGCGCTCGCCGGAGGCGTTGATGTCGCGGACCAGACCTTGGAGAAGCGTGGTCTTGCCCGACTGCCTTGCAGCGTGGATGGCGAAATACTGCTCCTGCCTGATGAGACGCATCACATCGGGCAGACGCTCCGTCGCGGGGAGCATGTAGTGCTTGGCCGGGTTGCATGGGCCGGCGACGTTGAAGAATTTTTCCATGGCGCTTTGTATCATTTACTGCTTCAATTTTACCATACTACTTGGCGAACGCCAAGCGCGAAGCGCCGAAGCGCCGAAGCGCCGAAGCGCCAGTTGAAAGGTTGGGCTTACGCCGGTTGAAAGGTTGAAAGGTTGAAAGGTTCAGCGGTGCGTTAGCGAAGCTTTTTCAAAATCGGAGTTCTTTCTCTGCGGCTCCGCGGCTCTGCGTGAGGCAGAACCTTCGTGGATTTCGCACGAGGCTTGCTCCGCTGATTGGCAATTGTCCGCAAATCCGCAATCTTCAATGCCGGCAATGGCACGGCGGCTGGCGAAGTGAGAAATGGGGACAAGGCCTGAAGTGGCTCCGGGGAAAAACTTCAGGGGTTCTTGCGAACGGAAAACCTGACGTCGTGCGAGCGCGAGGCGCCCGGCGGAAGTGGCGACTGCAAGCGCCGATGCGGTTCAAGGCAGAAGAAGAGCCGCCATTCCCCGGGGGCGAACGGAGGGCGCCCTTCTCCGGGGTTCCACAGGCTCCACGTGTCGGCCGTGCCGCACGAGATGGCGATCTCGCGTCCACGCACCGGATCGCCCAGGACGTGCGGGAGTCCGTCGGCGGCGAATTTCAAGGTCGAATAGTCAGGATATGGGACGGTTTTTGCGTCATACGTCGCCTGCGGCGCATCGCCGACGGCGAAATACGGATGGAACCCGAATGCGGAGTCGAACGTCACATCGCCGGTGTTCGTTTCCGTGACGGCGATTTGGAGCGTGTCGGGCGAAGGCAAGGCGCTACCGCGCTCGTCGAAACGCTCGCCGCCTCGTCCGTCGAAACGCTTCCCGGCGACTACCCGCTCGACATGATGCTCCATCCATCCGTCTGCGCGGGCGACAAGGGCCTCGCCGTGATGAAGACGCTGGTGCGGCGCTTCCACAGGAACGGCGGCAGTGTCATCCAGTTCACCGTCTTCAGTCCCGAGGAGCTGCGCGACGCCCAGGCGCACCCGGAAAAGTACGAGAATCTGCAAGTCCGCGTCTGCGGCTGGAACGTCCGCTGGAACGACCTCGCCCGCGCCGAGCAGGACGCCTACATCCGCCGCGCCGAGAACGTCGCGCAGGGGTAGCGCAACGACCATAATTGAACATAGCGGTGGACAACATCGACGGATATCTGGAGAAATCGGCGTTTTTCGCCTGGCTGTGCCAGATTCTCAACAACGAGTTCCGCAACAGCGTCAAGCGCAAGTCGAACAGGAACGAGATTTGCCCCGGCGACGTGCCGGAACTGGAGGACGAGAGCGCGCGCGGCGAAATCATGGCCGCCGAC
>JAFWPM010000230.1 GCA_017509565.1 Kiritimatiellia bacterium
CATTGCCGCGCCGGCGAGGACTGTAAGCGTCCAGAGCAAGCGGAGCGGCAGTTCCTTTTCCGCGCCGAAGAAGGATTCCCACGTGCCGCCCGTGAACCATGTGTTCTGGAGCCATGTGGCGTCGGAGAGCCACCATGCCGCGGGAATCGAGAACATCGCCACGCCGACGCCGAACCAGCCGATCTGCGTGACTGCGAGGACAATGGACGGGATATTGGAGCCGCGTGTGCCGAACGAGTAGCGCGAAAGCAGATGCACGGATAGCCCTGTCCTGGCGGCTGGGTAGGCGAGGAGCCCGGTGTACAGGCCGAGTATCAGGTTGCCGGCCATTACGGCCCAGAAGAAGCGTCCTGCAGTGAGGCCGTTTGCGAGCGTCAGCCCGACCCACATTGATGCCGAGAAGAAGGTGAAGCCCATCATTATGACAAACATGGACCAAAAGCCGCGCTTCTGGCTGTCGTCTACGGCGCCAAGTTCGAAGTCATGGCCCGGGTTGGTGGATCTGGTGTTGCTCATTTGATTGTTCCTTGGGGTGTTGGTTTTGCTGGACTGGAGTGGAGCGCCGCGCCGGCAGGCGCGGGATGTCTCCGGCAAGTTGGGTCAGTTTGTCTGCGTGGGTGGACGCGCCGTCCCGACGGCGCGGGACATGCGTTCACAAGCAGCAGGAATATTATACCAAGGTTTGAAGCATTTTGCCTCTCAATCCGCTTTTTTGCGCTGAAAACTGGAACATTTGCGCGCGGCCGTCGTGTCCACCGGGGCGGAAGGGGCGGCCAAGGCGGGGGCTGCGGGGCGGCGCTAGAACGTCGCGAGCGTAGGCGGGGGAGGGGATTTGTTTCTGGCGTGGATGGCGTCGCACCAATCGACGAAGGAGGCGAGCGTCGAGAGCGGCCCTGCACCGAGCCATGAACTCCTCCCGGAGCGCGTGGAGGCGGCTGCCGTAAAAGCGGGAAAGTTCCGAGCGGAGTGGTGTCATGCCGGTGTTCTGTCCGATTCAGGGCATTGAAAAGCGGAGATTGTCGAAGACTCCCTTGAAGTTGGCGAGTGGCGGCTGGGCCATGGGGTATGCGCCGCGATTGTCGAGTGTTGCGAAGGTAAGTGCGATTCCGAGCGACGGCGCAATCATCCTGTGCAGATTGCCGAAAGCGCCGGAAACCAGATGGACGAACGGCGCCTTGAGTTCGCGTCGGCAGAGGAAGGTTGCGCGAAGGGAGTCGAGAAATTCCTCCTCTGTGTCGGCCTTCTGGACGAGTTTCACAATGTCCGCGCCGCGTTTCTCGAAGTCCCTAAGTTGCTCAAGGACTTCTTCCGGCGGCAAAAAGCATAGCGGGTGCGATGACATTATGACCTGCGCGCCGGCATCGTGGATTTTTCGGATCAGGCGCTTTTGCTTCGCGATGGCGGATTTGCTTCGCGACCACTCGCGTGGCGAGGGGTCGAAGAGGTCGCCCATCACGTCTATGCACGCCGCACCGGCATCAAGCGCGGTCAAAAGCGTCTTCGTCCGGGCGTCGTCGTCAGCGCCGTCGAGAATATCCTTGCGGTATAGGCAACACATCGTCGGGAGCGGCGATGCGTCAATGAGGGATTGTAACTTTTCCTGCATCCTCTCCTCGCGCGGGAGATTGGCAAGATCGGCGCATACGGCGTCAGCACCCGCCCAGTGCGCGGCCTTTGCCTGCTGTGCAAGGGCGGCGACGGAGTCGTCTTTGAAGATTGCCGTGAAAAGCGGTTTGCGCTCAAGCTGGAATCGTTTCCTTTGCATTGCCGCGCCCATTCGATTTTCTTTTGATTTGAAGATCAGGCCTGACTTCCCGGGAAACTGGCGGCGTGGGGGCCGAGGATTCGACCGCCGTCCACCGGGATGTCCACGCCGGTCAAGTAGCCCGCCGTGTCGGAGGCGAGGAAAACTATGGCGCGCGCGACTTCCTCCGGTGCGCCAGTGCGCCCAACCCACGTTCCATTGTGCGGCACGACCTTTTCGAGGATCATTCCGGGGGAGACGCTGTTCACCGTGATGCCACAACTTGCGTTCTCCATTGCCAGCGTCTGCGTGAACCTGATGACTGCCGCCTTGCACGCCGCATAGTCGGCGTATCCGGGTAGTCCGACCTCCCCGGCGATGGACCCAAGGTTAACGATTCGCCCGTAGCCGAGCGAGACCATGCGCGGCAGAACCGCGTGGGCGCAGTTCATGACGCCAAAGAGGTTGATCTCCACGATCCGGCGGATTTCCTCCTCGTCCATCTCCTCGAAACGCTGGCGCCCACGCACGTCGCGGTGGTTCCAGACGCCTGCGTTGTTTACGAGTATGTCAATCTTGCCGAAGTCATCTATTATTTTCGCGAAAACTGCCTCCGTGGCTGTGCGGTTAGTCACGTCCTGCTCGTAGGCCCTGATGTCTAAACCTTGCTCCCTAATCGGCGCAATCCGGGCTTCAAGCCTGTCGGCGTCCAGATCGGTCGCCGCCACCTTGACTCCGGCCTCGCATAGCATCCGGCACGTGGCCAGTCCGATGTTGCCGGCCGCGCCAGTCACGACCGCGACGCGGCCATCGAAAACAGATATGGTCTCGTTCATGGCTCTGTCATTCATTGTCAGCTGAGGATTTCCCCGCTCGTAGATGAACTTCGTCATAAGTCGGTTCCGCCGGACGCCAAGTCTCCCCTGGCGCGAGGTAGAGTGCCTTCCAGTCCCCATACCGTCCGCGCTCCAATTCGAACCACGGCGTGAAATAGACATCCGGGTGGAGCCGGCCGGCATCGTCAACACTGAAGTTGATTCCGGCGAGCGTCTTGGCACCGGAGGTGCATTCCAGCGACAGGGCCCCGTCGGCGCTGCGGATTTCGGCGACGGATGGCTTTCCCCATATCATCCTGTCGCGGATTCCCTTGTCGGCGATGTTCCTGCCAGACTTCACGATTTCCTTGAAGGGCGTGAAATGGCGGAGCATCGCCCTCGCGCCCAGCAGGGGAACGGCGCCGACATTGCGGATCGAAACAATTTCGAACCGCAGCCTGTCCGCCGCGTCGAGAAGCGTGACGCGCACCTCAATCTCGAAGCGCTGGTCGCCGGACGAGCCTTCACCCGTTATCAGGACGCTTCGCCGGTACTCCCACTTTGTCTCGAAGTGCACGTCGGAAACGCGCTCCAGCATCGGCCAGTCCGCCCTGAAGCCTGGACGCATCTTGGGATTTTCCACGCCATCCTTGTCGAGCATCATGCCGGCGGTGGCATACCCGAAATCCTCGCCCTTGTAGGCAATGCGGCAGAGTTCGCGCCGCCCGACCACGCCCGACAGGACAAGCCCGCCGACCGCCTCAAGCCGCCATTTGTCGCCGCTCCGCGAAAACGCCACGCCGTCCGGGCGCGCGAAGGCGATCCCTTCCGGAGACTGGAGACGCGCGAACATCGAGGTGATTTCCGGGAACGGCTTTCCATCGCGATCGACAAGCCCGTAGTTGGTCTCCTCGCGGCTGCCCGGCGGCGAATCGCGGTACATGAAATAGGAATAGCCCGCGACGAACGGCATTGCCGCCATCGTCCGCGCGAAGATTTCCGTGGCCCTGGCGCGCTGCGCCTGGGTGGCGAAGCGCTGCCCGGCGCCGGGGCCTGCCGTTTCGTAGCCGACGTCCACCGCCGGGAAGCTCCATTCCGTCACCATCAGGGGACGCCCGCTGCGCGCGTACATTTCATGGAAACCGCGCACGACGGCCGGATCGACCGCCTCCCGGTCCAAGTCGACGCACGGGTAGCAATTGAACGAGAGGACGTCCACAAACTTGCCGGCCTCTTCGACAGTCCAGTCGTAGCGGTTCGCGAAGCGGCATCCGAGGACGAGGTGGTTGGGGTCGGCGGCGCGGATGGCACGTGTAGTCACGTCGAAGTAGCGCCGCGCCACAAGGCGGCAGAAGTCCTCGCGCACCTCCATCGGGACGTTTTCGGCGGAATCGATGCCGCGCGACCTGAGGAAGTCCATGAGCGCCACATGTGCGGAATTCGTTTCGGGCTTTAGTCGCGCCGCCTCGAAAAGGCCCCAATGCCCCGAAATACCGCGGTTGCGTCCATGGAAGGCGAGTTCATTGTCGATGCAGTAGCCAACGAGCAGCGGGTCATCGCGATGCGGCGCACACCGCTCGCGCGCCAACCTGAAGACGTCCTCCTCGAAGCCGGGACGAAACACGTTCGGGAAGGCCGTCCCCGGAATGTGGCGGTTGAGCGTGAGGCCGCGCTCCGGGTCTTCTGTCGCGCCGACGTCTGAACCCAGTTTCAGGTGGAAATACCAGGGGAAGTCCGGCACGGTCGGCTTGCGTTCGTTGCCGGCGCGTGTCCCCTGCGTGTTGAAGCCCCAGGCGACGAGGTTGGACCGCACCTCGGCGAAATCGACGGGATTCCCGGCCTCCTCAGCCCGCTTCAACGCGCCGTCCGTCCTGCCGGCATGGTCAACAGCCCTCAGGAACACGTCGTTCCCCTCCGGATCGACGAACGTCCAGACGCCATTCTCCTTCTGACGGA
>JAFWPM010000231.1 GCA_017509565.1 Kiritimatiellia bacterium
ATCGAGGACCACGGATCCTCGCTGGCCTGCTTGAGGCCGAGGGAGATGCGCTGCTGCTCGACGTCGATTTCGAGGACGACGGCCTCGACTTCCTGCCCCTTCTGGAGCATTTCGCTCGGGTGGTTGATCTTGCGCGTCCAGCTCATGTCCGAGACGTGGATCATGCCGTCGATGCCATCCTCGATTTCGACGAATGCGCCGTAGGAGGTGAAGTTGCGGACCTTGCCCTTCACGCGGCTGCCGACGGGGTAGCGCTTCTGGACGGTGTCCCAGGGGTTCTCCTCGGTCTGTCGGATTCCGAGGGCGATCTTCTGGTCGATGGTGTTGATGGAGAGGACCGCGACATCGACTTCGTCGCCGATCTTGAGGACGTCGGACGCCTTGGAGACGCGCTTGGTCCAGGAGAATTCGGAGATGTGGACGAGGCCTTCGATGCCGGGTTCGAGTTCGACAAACGCGCCGTAGGGGGCGAGGTTGACGACCTTGCCGTGGACCTTGGTGCCGATGGGGTACTTTTCCTCGATGCCGTCCCAGGGGTTCTTCTGGATCTGCTTGAGGCCGAGTGAGACGCGCTCGCGGTCGAGATCGACGTCGAGGATGACGACTTCGAGTTCCTGCCCGACCTTGAGGATTTCGCTCGGGTGCTTGACGCGGCCCCAGCTCATGTCGGTGATGTGGAGCAGGCCGTCGAGGCCGTTGAGGTCGATGAACGCGCCGAAGTCGGTGATGTTCTTCACGCGGCCCGTGCGGTGCTGCCCGATCTGGATGGAGGCGAGGAGGTCGCGCTTCTGCTCCGCAACGCGCTCTTCGAGGAGCTCGCGGCGCGAGAGGATGAGGTTGCGGCGTTCGTGGCTGATCTTGATGAGCTTGAACTCAAGCGTCTGGCCAATGTAGACGTCCATGTCGTGGACGGGCTCGATGTCGATCTGCGAACCGGGGAGGAACGCGCTGATGCCGTCGACTTCGATCGTGAGGCCGCCGCGGACCTTGCCGGTGACGAGGCCGTTGAGCGTGCACCCTTCGGTGTACTTGTTGAGAAGGGCCTCCCAGCGGAGCTTCTCGTCGGCCTTGGCCTTGCTGAGCTCGACCATGCCGCTACGCGTCTCAAGGTTGATGATGAGGACGTCGCAGGTGTCGCCGATCTTTATTTCAGCGTCCTTGAATTCGCTGGCGGAGACGCTGCCTTCCGCCTTGTAGCCGACGTCGATGAGGACGTCGTTGCCATTTTTCGCAAGGATGGTGCCCTTGACGATTTCGCCGGCCTTGAGCTTGCCCGTGGTTTCGAGCATGGATGCCAGCAGATCATAGTCCCCACCGCTCTTGGGCGAGAACTTGACGGGGGAATGTTTTCCCATTGTCGTTGTTTTTCCTGTTTACCGGTTTGGCATCGCGCGGTGTGCGGCTCCGGGGAGGTCGCATTGCGCGCGGCGTCCTTGCGCCGGACTTGCCGTCCGGCATGCTGCGCCGTCTTTAGAGTTGGCGGTTCTGGCGTTGCCGGCTGGATGCGAACCACGCCCCGGGCGTAAATCCAGCCGTCCCTGCGACAAAACGCAAGTGAAATAATTTTACCACAAATGCGCCGCCAAGGCAAATTTGTGGTAAAATATTCGCGTCATCTGCCAGAATTTTTTTTACCAGGGAGCGAAATCCAAATGAGTGGCAACAGGGCCGAAAGGGGCAAGCGCTTTGCCGACGCCATGTTTTCCGGCGTCGCGGCGGGCCTGTGCCTGGCGGTCCTGGCCGGGGTGGTGTTCGCGCTTGCCGTCACCGGCGGGTGCCTGGCCGTCGCCATGCGCCCCAACGCGCGCGACTTCCAGCCGCCGCGCGAGGAGACCCTCCTTGCGACAGGATACTGCAACTGCCAGAAGTGCTGCGGCTGGAAATACACCTGGTACGGGCGCAGCGTAGTCGCGGCCGGGAAAAACGCCGGCCGTCCGAAGAAGGTCGGCATAACGGCGAGCGGGACGCGCGCCCGCCACGGGACGATAGCGGCCGACACTTCGGTCTACCCCGTCGGCACTATCGTTGAAATACCCGGCTACGGCTTCGGCCGCGTCGAGGACCGGGGCGGGGCAATCAGGGGGCGGCATGTGGACCTGTGGTTCAGGCGCCATTCCGATGCGGTCAAATGGGGGAGGCGAAATGTCAGGGTCAGGGTCTGGCTCCCTAGGAAGAAGTAGCTTCTGGATGGCCGCGGTGGTCGCGATTGACCAGCTTACAAAGTGGTATGCCCGCGCAAGTCTGGCGCCGGGGGAGTCCGTTCCGGTCATCCCCGGCCTGTTCAGTTTCACGCTTGTTTTCAACGAGGGCGCCGCATGGGGGATGCTCGCCGGCTTCCGATACGGTTTCATAGCCCTGGCGGCCGCCATGCTCGCCATAGTCGCCTTGAGGCGCGAGCGCATATTCGGCCCCGGCCTGGCCGGATCCGTCTCGGCGGTCCTGCTGTGCGGCGGGATTGCCGGGAACCTTGTCGACCGCGTCGTGGCCGGACGCGTGACCGATTTCATCCATGTCTGGCACGGAAACTGGCATTTCCCGTGCTTCAACGTCGCGGACAGCGCGATTACGGTCGGCGTCGCGCTCCTATTCATAATGTCGCTATGTCAAGATTCCAACTCCAACGATTCTCCGCGCTGAGGCGCCTGCGCGTGGACAGGGCGCGCCATGCCACCGCGTCCAGGGCCGCCCCCGCCCCGCTCCGCTCCATTTTGGGCCCGTCCCGCATATTCTTCGCCGGTCTCGCGATGTCGTTAGCGCTTGTGTCGGCCGAGCGCTTCGCCACGCCCGCCATTGCGCGCTGGCTGGGATTCGGCTCTGTCGTGGAGGGGCAGGGGCTCTCCGTGTTCCCCTCCTTCGCGATGCCCTTCGTGTTCGCCTCGCTCTTCGGCCCCGGGGCCGCGGCCGTCGCCGGAATCGCCTCGGCCCTTGTGGCATGGGCGGCCCTCCGCTTCAACCCGTGCACGCTGGTCTCGATTATGTGCGGGACGCTCTTGGTCGCCGCCTTGGCCCACCGCGTCCGCAAGGCGGCGGACATGGCCGTCCTAGCGCTGCACGTGTTCGTCCTCCAGGTGTTGCTGTGCGCGGCGCTTTCGCTCGGCTGCCGCGTGTATGTGCCGGCAATCGAGACGTGCGAGGCATGGGAGGCCGCCGCGCTGCTGGCCCTTCACGTGGCCGCCATCCCGTTCTGCGTTTCCGTCGCGCTGCCTTTCGCCGAGCGCGTGACCGGACTGGCGAGCGACCGCACCCTGGCCACATTCGCCAATCTGGAGCATCCGCTGCTCCAGCGGCTTTCACGCGAGGCGCCAGGCACCTACGGGCACTGCATGGTGGTGGCCGACATCGCAAGCGCCGCCGCGGAGTCAATCGGCGCCAACCCGCTGCTCGCCCGCCTCGGCGGATACTACCATGACATTGGCAAGCTTTCCAGCCCGCGCTATTTCATGGAGAACCAGTCGCTCCTGGGCAACCCCCACGATGCCCTCCCGCCATCCGTAAGCGCCATGATCATCGCCAGCCATGTCAAGGACGGGCTCGTGCTGGCCCGCGAGTACCACCTCCCGCAGGCAATCGTCCGCATAATCGCCAGCCACCACGGGACGTCCTCGATGGCCTGGTTCCGCATGAAGGCCGAGAACCAGGCCGCATCCGGCGGCGCCGGCGCCGCCGACGCCTGGCCGTACCGCTACCCGGGCCCGCTTCCGCGCTCCCGCGAGGAGACCATCGTGTCGCTCGCCGACGGCATCGAGGCCGCCTCGCGCTCCCTCCAGAAGCCGGACATGGCCGACCTCGTCCGCCTGGTGGCGAAAATCTGCGATTCCAGGATGGCGGACGGGCAGTTCGTGGAGAGCGCGCTTTCAATAAGGGAGCTTGAAACCGTCAAGAAATCCTTCGTGGGCACCCTTGTCCACAGGCTGCACGCCCGCGCGGCATACCCCGGAAGGAATTAGGCTCGCCGGATTTGTGGTAGAATAGATGCCTATGTCTGAATACGCGATATTGGCATTCGGCGCAATACTTGCCGGAAATTTCGTCCTGAGCAGGTTCCTCGGAATCTGCCCGTTCCTTGGCGTCTCGACGCGGCTTGAAACTGCGATGGGGATGTCCGCGGCCGTCATTTTCGTAATGACGCTGGCATCCGCGGTCACCTGGGTCGTCCAGACCAGGGTGCTGGTGCCGCTCAATCTCGGCGCCCTCCAGACGCTGGTGTTCATCCTCGTCATCGCGACGCTGGTGCAGCTTGTGGAAATTGCGCTGCGGAGGCTTGCCCCGCCGCTTTACAGGGCCCTTGGCATATATCTGCCGCTCATAACGACCAACTGCTCGGTTCTCGGCGTGGCGGTGTTGAACGTCAAGTCCGGCTACGACTTCCCGCACTCCGTCGCCTTCGCCTTTTCCGCCGGAGTCGGCTTCGCCCTTGCGCTGGCGATTTTCGCGGGACTCAGGGAGCGCATAGCGCGCGCCAATCCGCCGCGCGCCTTCAGGGGCGTCGCCATCGCCCTTGTCACGGCTGGTCTGCTGAGCATGGCGTTCATGGGCTTCAGCGGCATGGGGGGCTGATTTGGTATGGACGGCATTTTGACTGCAATCGCGCTGCTTGGCGCGATGGGGTGCCTTTGCGGGCTGGCGCTGGCGCTTGCGGCGCGCTACCTTGGCGTGAGGGAGGACCCGCGCGCCGCGAAGATAGCCGAGGCGCTTCCCGGGGCCAACTGCGGGTCGTGCGGCTATGCCGGCTGCGCCGCCTACGCGGCGGCCGTGGCGAATGGCGCCGCGCCCGTTGACGGCTGCGTCCCTGGCGGCGCGGCCGTCGCCTCCG
>JAFWPM010000232.1 GCA_017509565.1 Kiritimatiellia bacterium
CGCGGTTCTTGCCCGCAGCCATGCGGAAGGCCACCCACGTCTGCGAGGCGTTGTTGTAGATGTAGTAGGTGCTTGCCGAAAGGACTGCGTTGTAGTTGCTGTCGTCGAAGGCATTCCGCAAATCCCAGAGATTGGCACTCTGGCCGTCCGGGATAGTGGTGGTCGTGGCAAAGTGAGCGACGCATGCGCCGGGTTCGAGGTTCGCGGCGCTTGTGCCGGCGGTGAGGACCTTGCCGCCACTCCCGAGGTCCTTTGCGACATTTTCCGTCCCAGCAGTGTCGGAGAACACCCTCAGGTCGCCGATGGCGATCTGGTTCTGCTGGGGGTATTGAGTCCCGTTGAAGAGGAAGCGGTACCACTCGTTGGTGCAGGTGCGCCCGGAGAAGACGAGCGAACCGCCGCGCACGTCGATGTCGGTGTCGATGGCAGTAGCGGTCTGGATAATGGCACGGTTCGAGCCGACCTTGACGAAGGCGTTGCCCTCCGGAATATCCGGGTCGTCCCAGACGACGGTGTCGGCCGAGCCGTTGTCGCCGAAGGTGATTTCCAGCGTGCCTCCGTCGAGCGTCTCGACGGCTCCAGCGCCGGAGAACGCGCTGGAGCTGAGGGTGGCGCCGTCAATCACGAGCGTCGCGCCATCCGCGACGGTGACAGAAGCGGCGGAAAGCCTTGCGTCCGCTTCGCCGCTCACGACGAGCGTTCCGGCCTCGACGCGCAGCGCGGCTATGTCGGAGGTGCCGAGCGAGACGACGTTCGTCTCGGCGCCGCGCTTGACGAGATTGATGTTGCCGCCGGAGAGGACGAGGTTCGTGATGGAGCCGACCGTGTCGCCCTCGCCGATGCGGAGCGTGGCGACGGTGTAGGCGGAGTTCGTGATGACGCCGCCCGCAGAACAATCGATGCCGTTCACGGCGACCGAATGGCCGTTGAGGTTCAGGCGCGGGGCGGGCGGGCCTACGCGGTTGATCCACTTGAGGACGATGCCGCCCGTCTGCGTCCCGGAGGGAAGGCAGTCGTCGGCGCGGCAGATGACATCGACCCCGTTGGAGAGGACGAGATTGCCCGTGTGGTTCCACGTCGTGTTCGCCGTGTTGAGCCAGATGGTGCCGCGATAGTCGCTTGCGGCGTTGTATTGGTTGTCGTGGAGAACGACGTCGCAGTGGCCGCGCGTCTCGATGGAGCCGTCGCCAGAGAGCCAGGACATTCGCTGGAGACCGAGGTCGCCGAAGCGGATCGGATAACCTGGCGCCCCTTCGAGAATCCACTTGCCGCCGTTTGCGGAGCAGAGCGGCGTCCCGGAGAAGGAAGTGCATCCGAGCGAGCCGCCGAGGAAGTGGATGCGCGCCGCGACGGTGGAGTTGGCGTTCGTGGCGCACTGGAGCGTTGTCTTGCCGGAACGCAGCGTAAGGAGAGTGGCGTATTCGTTCTCGGTTTCGACATCTTGCGAAAGCGAGAGACGGGCCGAAGACGGAAGCGTTCCGCCTTTCACCTCGACGCCGCCGGCCGGGCCATCGACCGTGACGGTCGGCGTGGTGAGTGTGCCGCCGGTAAGGGCGAGCGTGTCGCGCAACAGCGCCGCATCGTAGGTGGCGTCGGCAGCGAGGGTCAGCGGGAAACCGGCCTGAACGACGAGCGTGTTGGCGGAGACCCAGTTGTGGGCCGCCGACGTGGCGGAGACGACGAAGCCGAGCGGAATCTCCGCGCCTGCCGTGAACGGTTGGGAGCCGCCGTTGTAGAAATACCGGCCATCCACGAGATCGTAGAGACAGGCCACGCCGTCTTCGTCCTTGCACGGCACGAAATCGCGCTTTAGGTCGCCGTCAAGCCAGATCTTGGCCGAATAGATGCGGGCGCTAGCTCCCTGAAACACCCCTGTGCCATATTTGTTGGCGGCGAAAAGATACATGTTGATGCCCGAATCGAACGACGACGTTTCCGATGTTGGCGTGCCTTTTGAAACGCCGTCAACGTAGAATGCCTGCTCGCCGCTTTTGAAAACGGAGCGAACATGATATTTTTGGCCATTTGAAATTTCGGGGGAAGTTGACCAGTAAACGCCGCCCCGCAACCAGCCTTTCCACCATTTTTGGTTCGCCCAGTGGACTGGGTAGAAGCGCGTGTCGCCGCCATCCTTGCGGCATCCGAGAATGGTGCAGTCGGCCATCGAAATACAGGCAACATCGATTTCGGCCACCACGCCTACTTTCCCTAGAACTTGCGTGTCAATCCACTGCGTCGGGGAATCCTTGTTCTGCGACGATGCAATGTATTCGAGGCGCTTGGCGTAGGGGCGCGTTTCCGGTTCGAGGAGGAAGAAGCGGAGGCTCTTCACCGTATCGCCCCAGTTCGCAGGGAGCGGAATGGTCTGCGACGTGGCGTCGGCCGCGACGGTGCCGAGAATCTCGAACGAATCCCAGGCGTTGGTGGCGGTGCCGCCGTCGGCGGCGCCGCAGCCCCAGGCGAGGGTGTAGGCGTTGCCGTCGGCGTCGCCGAAGGCGAGTGTGAGCGCGGAATCCGTCGCAGAGGCGATGGAGACCGTGCGGGCGAGACTCGCGCAGGGAAGCGCGAGCGCGCAGATGGCGGCGACGGCCGCCACGATGCCGGAGCGCGGGCGGGCCGCCCGCGAGAGCATGGTTGTCGTTTTCATGGCGTGGTTCCTTTCGTTTTGTCGATTGCAACCGATGGCTCTCGATTGCAGTCGAAGATTGTGTTGTGCTTTCCGGGGCCGAAGGCGCGGCCGTCGGGAAGAAGGGCGGTGGTGCCGGAAGGCACGGAAATGGAGTGGGTTGCCGGAGCGCGGACGGCTCGTCCGCGCGGAGTGGAGTTGCTGGCGAGGCCGCCCGCGCTCCGGCAATCGGCTTGTCCGCATTCCCGTCTCCACTCGACCTCGATTAGACCGTGCGGAGTGGGGACTCTGCCACGGGCCCACGCGAGGCCGTCGGGCGGCTGCGGCGCGATACGGAAGACGCGGAAGCCGGGCTCGACCGGTTCGACGCCGAGGAGAAAGTTCTGGAAGAGGTCGGAGACCGAGGTGTCGGGGTGCGACTCGTCCCACCAGCCGTGGGTGTAGAGGTAGAGGCATTCGGTGGTGCAGTGCGCCCCCGGCCAGGCGGGGTCGGCGAGGGCGGACCAGTTGCCTTCGGCGAGGAGCCGCATGGCGTCGGCGACGAGCCCGTGGCGGAGCATTCCGCGCATCGCGAGAATGCGGAACTTCCCGACGCCCCAGTCGCCGCCGGGCCGCGAGCGGACGAGGGCGAGCGCATCGGCGTCGGAGAGGAAGCCTGAGGCAAGCAGCATCGAGCAGGAAAGCGGATCGGCGCCCGTTTCGCCGAGGATGGTGTTCCAGAATCCCGGCGTTTCCGCCGGGGCGCTGAACGCCCGGCGGATGGCGGCGGCGTGGTCGCTGGCGAGTGCCTCCAGTTCGGCGGCGCGGGCGTCGAGGCCGAGCGCGCGGGCGAGGTGGGCGCCGTCGCGCCAGGCCATCCAGAAGACGAGATTCTGGTACATGCGCTTCGAGATGTCGCCGCAGTCCATCGCGTAGGCGTGCTTGGAGGTTTCGAGGCGCGGCGCGTGGAGGCCGTCGGGGCCCATGCGCGTGGCGAGGTAGCGCAGGTCGCGGTCGGCGGCGGGCCAGAGTGCGCGCGCCAGCGCTTCGTCGCCCGTGTAGAGAAGATGCTGCCACAGGACCGGCACGAACCAGGCGGAGAACTCGTCCGAGGCGAAGAGGCCGTAGTCGCCGGAGCGCGGCGTGGTGTCGTCCTCCGCGTAGGGCGCGGCCTGGACGAACCCCTCCGGCGTCTGGTGCGCGGCGAGGATGCGGAGCGCGCCGGCGACGCAGGGGTCGGCCGGACCGAAGGCGCAGTAGGCGGTGCGCTGGGACCACCACAGGTCGCCGCTCCAGACGAGGCGGTCGCGCTTGGCGCCGTCCGCGAGATACGGCGGCGCCGTGGGGTAGACCCAGTTCGGGGCGGAGCCGGGGCGGGGAGCGGTGGCATTGTCCACAAGCGACAATTGACAATTGACATTGGTGGGCAATGACGATTTGTGAACAGTTGGGATTTGTGAACATTTCCCAAAATCGTCCTTCCACCGCACTACGCCGGATTCGTCCAGCACCCGCACCTCATGCACGACGGGCCACTGCTCCTTTTCGAGGAGGAAGCCGAAGCGGCCTGGCTTCATCGGGACGCGGACGGTGCGGATGGCGCCGTCCGGCCCCTTCTGGCGGATCGTTTCGCGCACGGCGGGTTCGGCGTCGAGCCAGCCGGTGAAGACCTCGAAGAAGGCGGGGCCGCCGAAGTGCGGATTGCGGCGGAACTCGACGTCGAGTTCCAGCGTTCCTGCGAAGTCGGGTACGAAGCGGCACCAGCCGTCGGCCGCGCCGCGTTCGAGGCGGCGCGGCAGAAGCGCGCCCTCGACGACGCGCCAGCCGTCGGGGTTCGGGAACGACGCGAGCTGGCACGAGCGGACGCCGAGGTGCCAAATCGCCTCCAGTTTTGGAGCGGCGCACTCGAATGCACCCGCCGCCGGAGCCTCGGAGTGGACGCCGGCGTTGACGATGCGCAAACCAGCGATCTCGACGGACGCGCCAGGCGTCTCCTGCGCGGCGCGGACGTAGCGCAGCTGCCCCTGCAGAAGCGGTGCGACGAACGTCCCCGTGCGCGGAATCGTGTAGATTTCGAAGCGGCCGGGGTTGGCGGGAAGCACCGGATTGTCCACATGCAGGTAGTAGGCGCTTTCCTCCCGCGGGAAGTCGCCGACGGGCGAGAGCCCCTCCGGGTGGCAGGCGTAGGAGAGGCGCATCACGGGAAGGGCTCCGTCCGGCGCGGCCTTGAAAGAAACCACCTCGAACGCCGCGAATCCGCCAACCGTCTCCGGGCCGAAGTCGAATTGCGCCATTGAGCATCCACGCAAAAAAACGGCACCGTCACCGCCGGGGCGGCGGACGGACATTTCAGCCTGGAATTTGCGCTGGATTGCATTTTCCATCGTCGTTTTCTCCATTCGATGCTAAAATTCTATCATTTGCGTTTTGCCTAAACAATGCGCGAATGCGTATTATTATATTATCGTTTTGCGAACAAGATGGCTTGACATTGGTGAAGTCTGCGGCTATTATTATTGTCATGGACATAATGAGTATCGTATGGCAGATGGGGAGGGACGCGCTTGTCGCGACCGACTTATTCGCGGTCGCAACAAGCGCGACCCTCCCAAGGCGATACTGTCATTAACTCTTGACAGCACTATATGATATGGAAAAAGTGACGCGCAACTTTAATGTGGCAATACTCTTCTCATTGTCGCTCAAGGGGCAGCGCTCGACATTCCGGGGCATTGTCAGCTATGCGGCCAAGCATGGCCCGTGGTTCTGCCATTTCCAGGAAGGGCGGACCGGCAGGAGAATGCTCGATTTTTCGACGACGGGCGTTTCGGGAGTCATCGTGTCGGGCGTCTCGCGTGGCGACGCGCCGGAAATCGCGGCGCTGGGGGTGCCCGTCGTCTTCGTCGAGCCGTGGGAGGAAATGCTTGAGCCGGACTTTCCTATCCAGGGCGCCCCGTACGTGCGGCGCGATTCGCGCGCCATTGGCGCGATGGCTGCGCGCTACTATCTGGAGCGCGGATACGAGTCGTTTGCATACGTCGGCGAGCCGAAGGGCTATCCGTGGAGCGCGGAGCGTCGGCGCGGCTACGAGGAGGAACTGGCCATGAAGGGGTTTGCATGCGCCGCCTACGACCGCTTTACGGCTAGGGACAACGAGGACTGGCCTGGCGAGCGTGGGAAGCTAATCGCATTTCTCAAGGATTTGCCAAAGCCGACGGCGGTATTCGCGCCAATGGACGCCCGAGCACGGCTGGTGCTTGAGGCCTGCGCTGTCGGCGGATTGCGGGTTCCCGAGGAAATTTCGGTGCTCGGGGTTGACAACGACCCGCTCCTGTGCGAATCTACGGTGCCGACGCTTTCAAGCATCCACACGGGGGGCTTCAAGCGCGGCTGGATTGCGGCGGAGATGCTTGACGCGCTGATGCACGGACGCGAACCGCGCGAACGCGCCGTCTCGCTGCCGCCCATATCGGTGGCGACGCGCGGATCTACGGGCTATGCCGCGATGAGCGACCCTATTCTGGCCCGAGCAATCGGATACATCCGCGCACACGCTTCCATGGGCGCAGTCGGGGTAGGGGAGGTGGTGAATGCGGCGCGATGTTCCCGCCGCTATCTGGAGAAGGCGTTCAGGATGCGGTTGGGCCGCACGGTGCGCGACGAAATCATGCGCGAACGCATCGGCTCCGTCAAGAACCTGCTTGCGGGAACCGACATGCCGATAGGCGAGGTCGCCGAAGTCGCGGGCTTCCAGAACTACCCGCAGCTTTCGCAGCTTTTCCGCAAGATCGCCGGGATGACCATGCGAGAATGGCGGCGCGGGAACCGAGAGATTTCAGACGAGTGACGCGTCCAGGCGCGGCAGGGTGGAAAAAAGAAGGGCCGCACTGTGGCGGCCCTTTCCTCAGCACCTGCGGTGCAGGGCTATTCCGCGGCGGAGTAGCCTCGGACCTTGCCCTCCTTGCGGCGCTTCTCGATGATTGTCTGGGACATCTCGAAGGGCACCGCCTCGTAGCGCTCGAACTGCATTGAGAAGGTGCCGCGGCCCTGCGTCAGGGTGCGGATCGTGTTGGAGTAGCCGAACATCTCGGACAGCGGGACGAATCCATGCACAATCTTCGAACCACCGCGGTCGTCCATGCCCTCGACGCGCCCGCGGCGCTGGCAGAGCGAACCCGTGGCTGCGCCCATGTAGTCCTCGGGGACGGTGACATCGACCTTCATCACAGGTTCAAGCAGACGCGGCGAACCGGCGAGGAAGCACTGGCGGAAGCACTGGCGGCCAGCCTCGGCAAAGGCGAACTCGCTTGAGTCAACCTCATGGTAGCTGCCGTCGAAGACGGTGACCTTGACATCCACAACCGGATAACCGGCGAGCGGGCCGCTTTCGAGCGCGTTGATGACGCCCTTCTCGACAGCCGGGATGTATTCGCCCGGAATGTTGCCGCCCTTGACTTCGTTGACGAATGTGAAGCCGCGGCCCGGTTCCTGCGGCTCGACGCGCAGCCAGACATGGCCGTACTGGCCGCGGCCGCCAGTCTGCTTCGCGTGCTTGTACTGCCCCTCGTTCGGAACGGTCATCGACTCGCGGTAGGCGACCTCTGGGCGGCCGACCTCGCAGTTGACGTGGTATTCGCGGCGAACGCGCTCTACGAGAACCTCCAGATGGAGTTCGCCCATGCCGGAAATGATGGTCTCCTCCGTCTCCTGGTCGTATTCGACGGTGAACGTCGGATCCTCGGCCGCAAGGGCGTGGAGGGCCTTCCCAAGCTTCTCGTTGTCGTTGCGGGAGGATGGCTTGATCGAAACGGATATGACGGGCGGCGGGAACTCGATCGTTTCGAGCGTAATCGGGTGGTCGACATCGCAGAGGGTGTCGCCAGTGCGGGTGTTGCTGAGACCGGCCACGACTACAATGTCGCCGGCATACGCCTCTTCAAGGGCCTCCTGCTTGTCCGCGTGCATCCTGAAGAGACGCCCGACGCGGCCAGTCTTGTTGAGGGATGCGTTGAGGACTTCCTGGCCGACTTTGAGCGTGCCCGAATATATGCGGACATACATGATGCGGCCCATGTGCATGTCGGAGACAATCTTGAAGGCCAGCCCCGCGAAGGGCTCGGCCGCGTCGGGCTTGCGGGTCTCATCTTCGTTCTCGAAGGCGTGCACTTCGCCTACGTCGAGCGGGGAGGGAAGGTAGCGGATGACGCCGTCCAGCATGGGCTGGACGCCCTTGTTCTTGAAGGCGGTGCCGCAGAATACGGGGACGATGCTGCGGGAGAGGCAGCCCTTGCGGATGCCGGCGATGATGTCTTCCTTGGAAAGAGTGCCGTCATTGAGAAACTTGTCAAGAAGCTCCTCGTCCTGCTCGGCGGCCGACTCGACAAGCTGCTGGCGGGCCTCCTCGCAGGCGGCCTTGAGGTTCTCCGGGATGTCCCCGTAGATCATCTTCACGCCCTTCGAGGCTTCGTCGAAGCGAATCGCCTGCATGTCGATGAGGTCAACGACGCCCTCAAAGGTGTCGCTTGCGCCTATCGGGTAGACCATCATGACAGGGTTGGCCTTGAGGATGTTCCTGATTTCATCGACTGTGCCGAGGAAGTCGGCGCCGATGCGGTCCATCTTGTTGACGAAGCATATTTTCGGGACGTGGTAGTTCTCGGACTGGCGCCAGACCTGCTCGGACTGCGGCTGGACGCCGCCAACCGCGCAGAATACGGCGACGGCCCCGTCGAGGACGCGCAGGGAGCGTTCGACCTCGGCGGTGAAGTCAACGTGCCCGGGGGTGTCAATGAGGGTGATGCGGTGGTCGTGCCACGGGACGACCGTCGCCGCGGAGGCAATCGTTATGCCGCGCTCCTGCTCCTGGTCCATCGAGTCCATCGTGGCCGCGCCATCGTGGACTTCGCCGAGTTTGTGGTTAACTCCGCTGTAGTAAAGGATGCGCTCGGAACAGGTCGTCTTGCCGGCGTCGATGTGCGCCATGATGCCGATGTTGCGAACTTTGTCAAGTGGAAATATTCCAGACATTTTCTCTTCTCTCTGCTAAAAAAAAACTTCCGTCTATTATGCCAAATCTTGCGCGAAAAATCAAATTGTGAATTGCCGTCGCAGTTGTCCGCGTGCC
>JAFWPM010000233.1 GCA_017509565.1 Kiritimatiellia bacterium
AACTGGATGGGCGCAGGTCAACGGCCTCCGCGGCGACACCAGCATATCGGAAAGGGTGAAATACGACCTCTACTATCTGGAGAACTGGTCGCTCGCCTTTGACTTCAAGATTCTCGCAAGGACACTCTTCGCATACAGGAATGCGAGCTAGCTGAAATTGGCAATGCACTCCGATTTCTGGAAACTCTTCAATTCGCTCTGGATATGGAGCGCCTTTGTCGCCTGGATGGCGGCCGGCTTCATCAAGATGGCCATAGCCTTCAGGAAGACGCGGCGCTTCAACATCTCCTACCTGGTCAGCACGGGGCGGATGCCGAGCGCGCACAGCGCGCTGGTTTCGGCGCTGACGACATCGCTCGGCATGACCGAGGGGTTCGACTCGCCCGTCTTCGCCCTCGCGATCTGCTTCGCGGCGATAACGATGTTCGATTCTGCGGGCGTCCGCTACGCGGCCAGCCAGCAGGCCCGGCTCCTGAACCAAATAACCGAGGAGCTGTTTTCGGAGCACACCTTCAACGTCCCGCGGCTCAAGGAGTTCCTGGGGCACACGCGCAAGGAAGTCCTCGCAGGCATGGTGACAGGCGTCGCCGTCGGCATCTGCATGGTCTGGCTGTTCGGATAGGGCACCGGGGGGCAACGCCGGCGCGCCGCCTGAATTTAGAGGAGCCAGGAGCCGAGGCGCGACATAATGGGGCCAAGCAGCACGATGAATACCGCCGGCATGATGAACAGGAGCAGCGGGAACAGCATCTTCACAGGGGCCTCGTTGGCAAGGCGTTCGGCGCGGTCGAAGCGCTTCTGCCGCATCTGGTCGGACTGTATCCGCAGGATTGACCCGATGCCGACGCCGAGTTCGTCGGCCTGGATTAGCGAAAAGCAGAACGAGCGCATGTCGGGCAGGCCTACCCGCGCCGCGAGGTTGCGCAGCGCCTGCTGGCGCGTGGCGCCGAGCCTGATTTCATGGCCGACGCGAACAAGCTCCTCGTTCAGCGGGTCCATTGGCCTGCCGTCGGTGGCGCGCTGAAGCGCGCTCATGAAATCCACTCCTGCCTCCACCGAAAGCGTAAGCAGGTCGATCATGAAGGGCATCGCGCGCTGGATTGACTTCTGGCGCCGCCGGACAGTCTCGCGCAGCCAGAGCCGCGGCTGGAACGCGAATAGGGCGACGCCCAGCGCGACAAGCGGCCAGAAGGCTTTGGAGACCAGGGGCGACCAGAGACCGGCCAGGTATATTGCCAGGGCCCATGCCGCGCCCATGGCGAGCGGGTTCAGGATTTCAAGCGCCATGAACTCCCACCCCTCAAGCAGGCCCTCGAATCCAGCCGAGACGATCTCATCGCCGATACGGCGGGAGCGGCCGGCAAAGGCCGGCGAGGAGAAAAGGTGACGCATGTTCGGCGCAAAGGGCAGCAGCAGCCTGAAGGGCAGCGGGAGCGAGCGCTCCTGCCGGCGGCCGTCGCCGAGCGTGACGTATGTGATTTCGCGCGCGAGGCCAAGGCAGTGCCAGACGATCGCCCCGACGCAGAGCGCCCACATTGCGGGTGCCAATATCTGCAGAAGCCGTGCCATGCTAGACGTCTATCCTTATGATTTTGCGGATTACAAGGGCGCCGAGGGCCACAAGGACAAGCACCGCGCCCATGGCGGCGAGCCCCTGCGGCGTCCGGAGGTAGGGCATCATGATGCCAGGCCTGAGGACGGCCATCGCGATGCCCACGACAAATGGCATCGCGCCGACGATGGCCCCCTGTAGGCGGCCCTGGGCAGTCAGCGCCAGGACGCGCCGCTCGATGCGGAGGCGCTCGCGGACGGTCATTGCGATCTTGTCCAGTATCTCCGTGAGGTTGCCGCCCGTGCGGCGGGCGATCTCCATTGCCGAGCAGACGAGGCTTAGGTCGTCGCTGCCAACGCGGCGGTCAAGGGCCGCGAGGGCGTCGGAGAAACTGATGCCGACGCGCTGCTGCTGGAGGAAGACGCGGAACTCCTGCGCAAGGGGCTTCTCGGAGTTCTGCACCACCGATTCGAATGCCTGCGTGATGCTGAACCCGGCGCGAAGGGCGTTCGACATCTGGACAAGGGCATCCACAAGCTGCTCGTTGAACTTCCTCCTGCGCCGCTCGCGCATGTATGCCAGGAGCTGGCGCGGGAGCTGGAATGCGCCGAATGCGGCGATGATCCCCAGGCCAAGGCCGACGACCGTCATGCCGGGGCGCTCGATGTCGAACATCAGCGAGGCGAAGAGCAGGAAGGCCATCGCCGCCAGCGCGAAGCCGGACTCAACGACGCGGCGCGCCGGTATGAAGAGGAACACGTCCTCAAGCGCGCGGGTAGTCGAGTCGCTGTATTCGCCGGTATAGGCCACGGCGCCATCGGAAAAGGCCGCGAGAAGCACCCAGGCCAGCAGTCCGAAGGCAACGGCGAAGAGGCACATGCCGCCCCACAGGCAAAGGGAGGCGCTCATTGCCGCGCCCCCTTTTCGGCGGCGTCGGCGGGGGCGAAAATCGACGGCGGGAGTTCCAGACCGCGCATCTTCAATTGCTCGAAGAAAGACGGGACGGCGCCCGTCGCCGTAAGGTAGCCCTGTATGCGCCCGTCGGGCGAGACGCCTGTCTGGCGGAACTCGAAGATGTCCTGCATGACAGTCTGGGAGCCCTCCAGCCCCATGACCTCGGTGACATGCGTAATGCGGCGGGAGCCATCGGCAAAGCGCGCCTCGTGGACAATCAGGTCCACGGCGGAGGAGATTTGCTCGCGGATGGCGCGGGAGGGCAAATCCATGCCCGACATCAGGACCATCGTCTCCAGGCGGGAAACGACGTCGCGCGGGGAGTTGGCGTGGACGGTCGTAAGCGAACCGTCGTGGCCGGTATTCATGGCCTGGAGCATGTCCAGGGCCTCGCCACCGCGGCATTCGCCGACGATGATGCGGTCGGGCCTCATTCTCAGCGCGTTGCGGACCAGGTCGCGGATTGTCACGGCCCCCTTCCCCTCAATGTTGGGCGGGCGGGATTCAAGGCGCACGAGATGCGGCTGGGCCAGGCGCAGTTCGGCGGCGTCCTCGATCGTGACGATTCTCTCGCTGTGCGGGATGAAGGTTCCGAGCAGGTTGAGGAGGGTCGTCTTGCCGGACCCCGTGCCACCGGCGACAATGATGTTCTTGCGCATCTTGACGCACACGTCAAGGAAGCTGGCAATGTCCGGCGTCCAGGTGCCGAAGCGCACGAAATCCTCGGCGGTCAGCGGCGTCCGCGAAAACTTGCGGATGGTGATGCAGGGGCCGGTCAGGGACAGGGGCGGGATGATCGCGTTGACTCGGGACCCGTCCGGGAGGCGCGCGTCAACGTATGGCTGGCTTTCGTCGATGCGGCGGCCAATCGGGCTGACGATGCGCTCGATTATTGCCAGCACCGATGCGTCATCCAGGAAGGTCTGCTGCGTGAGTTCAAGCCTGCCGCGCCGCTCGACATAGACCTTGTCCGGCCCGTTTACCATGATTTCGCTGATTGAGTCGTCGGCCAGGAAATCCTCCAGCGGGCCGAGGCGCATCGCCTCGTTGTAGATTTCGTTGGCCAGTTCGGCCGGGTCGATGCCATGGGGGAGCTTGGCCCTGATTTCCGAGATTATCGCGTCGAGCTTTTCACGGGCGCGCTTGGAAAGCTCCTCGCCGCCTACCCTCGAAGCGCTGAGGCGCTTCAGCTCAAGGCGCTCGACAAGTTCGCGGTGGATCTGGTTCTTAATGTCGCGCCTGACGCGCGCATTCTGCAAGGCGGCCGCGTCGGGCTGCGCAGGGCCGGGCGCGGGTTGCGCGGGG
>JAFWPM010000234.1 GCA_017509565.1 Kiritimatiellia bacterium
GTATTGCAAATGGGAGCCATGCGCATCCATAAAACTCTCAATCTCTGCGCGTCCGTGCCTCCGCGTAAGAAAGTCTGTTCGGGTCAACTGCGATTTTTAGGTTGACATGTGCGAAAGTTATCAAACGCTCACTGTTCATTGGACAACAATGTCATAGACGATCTTACCCACACAAATGGGAGAAGAACCAATTTTGTTAATCTTGTTAATCCTGTCACAAGAAAAACACCGACATTCGACAGCCGACAACCCTGCCGACCTTCGACCTTGGCGCACCGGCCCTATGGCGGCGTCAGCCCCCGCGCCGCCATTCGCCCGGCGTACAGCCATAGGCTTTCCTGAAGATGGCGTTCAGGTAGGACTGCACCGGGAAGCCGCAGTTGATGCCGATTTCCCATACGGGCAGGTCGGTTTCGCGGAGCAGGCGCCTGACCTCGTCGAGCTTGCGTCGGCGGATGGCCTCCGCGACGCCTTCGCCGCGCACTTCGCGGAAGCGCAGTTCCAGCAACCTGCGCGACACTCGCAGCGCCTTGGCCAATGCCGCCGGGGTCAGCCCGCGCGGCGCCTCGCCGCGTATGCCGCCGCAGGCGCTTTCGCCGATGATCCTTTCGGCCGCCGTGGCGAGCCGCGCCGCGCCGGAAAGGTCCAGCGTCGTTTCGCGCTCGACGAGCCTGCGCACCCCGAGAAGCACCGCACCCCTGGTGGCGGCCGGCACGTCAACCTGGCGCGCAAGTTCGTAGCCGGCGCCCTCGAAATCCGGCTCTATGCTGGTGAGCCGCGGCCGGACGTTCAGGCAGATGTCGTCCTGGTTGTCCACGCCGACAATCTGCACCTGCTTGGGAATCGAGACAAGGGCGTAGTTGCAGGCGTCTATCGCCAGCCTCGCCACCGTGTCGCTGTACGCCATGACGCCGCAGGGCTTGGGCAGGGCCGAAATCTCCCTGGTGAGCGACGAAAGCCGCTCGGTCCAGTCGCCTGGCCTGGCCGCGCCGGAAAGCCCGCATTCGGTGCAGCCAAACCCGGCGCCGCGCAGGGCGGCGGCGAACGCGGCCGCCCTGAGGCGCGAACGTGCGCTTTCGACGTTCGCGTCGGCGTGGATGAAGGCGAAATGGGTGAGCCCGCGCCGCATGAGGAGCGATGCGGCTTCGCGCGAGACCGCGCCATCGTCAATGCCGACGAACAGGGTGCGCCTTGGCAGGATGCTGTCGTATTCCGCCATGCCGCTGGAAACCGCCGCGATTTTGCATGAACGGGGCAGCGGCGGGACGAATTTCGCCCACTGTATCGAGGCGAAGACGACGCAGTCTGGCTTCCACGGGGATACGTTGCGCCGCCATGCCTCGCGGGTGGAGGTCATTGAACCGGGAAAGAATCGGATGTTCCATCCGGGCCTGGCTTCGGCCGCGTACCTGAGAAAGCCCGACGTTATGTCGCGCGTCGATTTCTGGTTGTTGCCGGTCGTGACGGCAATTCTGGTGGCATATTCCTTGTCCATTGCATTCCCGGAGACAGCCATTCTACGCCTCAGTGCCTCGGATGTCAAGCTTTTTTGCGCAAAATCATAAAATGTTTTGCGCCGGATGAGAAGTCGCATCCGCGAAAATATGCTACCATTATGGCAAACTCAATCCATTTGCATTATTTGGAGGAACCGATGAATAGCGCTAGTGAACATTGCGGCAGGGCCATTCTGGCCATTGCGTTTGCTTCGATATCGATGGCTGTCTGCGCCGATGTCGTCTACGAAAACGACTTCGCCACGCGCACGAGCGCCGCGCCCGTCCCGTCGCAGGACTGGCGCTCCGTCGATTACGTGACGGGCCTCCTTGCCAACACCAATCCGGCGGCGCCGTTCGCCGTGTCGGAGCTACCGAACATCCAGGACGGCTGGATGAAGTTGCAGCAGGCGACCAACCTTGGCAACGCCCGGATCCATCCGGATGGCGGCAACCCGATGGCGGTCCTCGGCCACGTGGGCGCGGGTGAGGGCCCGACCGACAACCAGAAGTTCTGCTTCGTGAAGCAGAGGCTTGGCGAAACGTTCACGGCCGGCACGGTGACGGTGCAGTTCGACTTCCTCCCTCCGGGTTACTGGGCGTCCTACGGGTCGGCGACCGATCTCCGGCGCGCGGCGCTCTCCATCGGCGACGAGAATTTCGTCTCGCCCGTCGTCGCGCAAAGCCGGATGTACGAACACACCGTCGGAAGCGTCGGCGTCGCGCTCAGCGGCGCGCGCAAAGTCTACTACAATGCCGCCCAGACAACGGCCAACACCGCCACCACGGACAAGGAAGTGACGCGCTACGCCTGGCACCGCGCCGTGGTGACGATCGACCTCGACAGCCGCCGCTGGGGCTTCTCGATGTTCGAGATGGGGACGTCGCACCCTGCGCTCGACGCCGCGACGCCGGCCTCTGCCGTCTATTCCGCGGCCGACCTCCCCTTCGCCGACGAGAGCGTCGCCGGAGTCTCCTCCATCGGACTTTCCGGCTACGGCGTCTGCTGGGGCATGAACGCCTACAGCGCCTCGACCGACCCGGCGTACGCGGCCTGCTTCGACAATATCCGCGTGTGGCACAACGGCACCGAATGCTACGAAAACGACTTCTCCTCCTCGCGCCGCCGCTCGCTCGGCGGCACCCTCTCGCACACCTACGTGGCCGACTGCCTCGTCACGAACCGCGTGGAAGACGAGGTTTACGTCCTCAACCAAGCCATCGTCCCCGCCCGTCAGGGCAACGGCACCGCCGTGCAGCCGACAGGCGTGGACGGCTGGAGGCGCGTAAACAAGGATGGCATCGCGAACGCGGAACCACGCTACGAGAAGCAGACAGCGGGCGAGTTCACCTATCTCCGGTTCGGCTGCGACAGGGGATCAAATTTGTATGCCTTCCTCGCGAACAAAATCGGAACGACGCTGACATCCGGCAAGGTTACGCTCTCCGTCGATACGCGCCTTCCAAGCACCACCGCCGGCAATCCGTGGAAATACGACGCCTCGAAGGCAAGCGTCCTTTGGGTGACCCTCGGCAGCGACAGTTACTATGCGGGGAATCCCAACAATTTCAACAACTGGCGCTGGGCGGTCGTTGGCATCCGCGCCCGCACGAATGAAACGGGACCGACTTACGTGACGTCATCGGGAGCGCAAAATCCACTGGTCGATACGGGAGCCATCGAACCCACCCATTGGTATCGCATCGTCATCGAGGCTGACATCGACTCCGGAACGACCGTTTACAAGCTCTACGAGCAGGGGACAGTCTATCCGAGCGGATCAACCGCCGACGGGACGCTCATCTACA
>JAFWPM010000235.1 GCA_017509565.1 Kiritimatiellia bacterium
GCGCTTGCCGACCGTGCCTTCAAGCGGCTGCGCGGCGGGCGCGGCTGCGTCCCGACGCCTCCGGGCCAGTTTCGCGCGCTGGCGGCCTGGGCGGCCGGCGTCGGCGCCATCTCCTTCCTTTCGTCGAAGTATCTCACCTTTCCCGGACTCGACGCTCTCGAACGCCTCGGCGCCGGCTCAATGGGCTACCCAGTCATGGTCGCCGCCTGCATCATCGGCTTTTTCCCCTACGGGGCGCTCGTCCTGCACGAGCGCATCGGCGCGTTGCAGGCCGTCGGCGCCACCCTCGGCCTCGCCGGCATCCTCCTCGGCTGCCTTTAGCCCGCAGGGCGTTCCAAGTGCAATGCGCGAGGCTTTCAGTCGAAAGGCCCGCAACGGTGGCGCCACTGCAGCATGGTCATGCCGGTGCGGGCCTTGAAGAACTGCATGAAGTGCCCAGACGACTCGAAGCCGATGCGTCCCGGAATGTCGCTGACCGGTACCCGGCGGTCGGCCAGGAGTCTTTTGGCCATTGAGAGGCGCGCCTCCGCTATGTCATCCTGCACAGTCCGCCCGAATACTGTCTTGTACGAGCGTTGCAGCAGGCGTGGCGAACAGCCGAGCATGGCCGCGAGACGCGAAGTGCCGAGCGGCTCGTCGGCATGGGCGCGCAGGTACTCGCGGGCGCGGACGGCCCGGTTCATGCTTCCGTGCATGTCGGTGGTGCTCATCCGCTGTTCAACCAGCCTGACGCCGAAAGTCTGGACTGCCGGCTGCGTTTCACCGCCTATGAGCGCCAGAAGCGTTTCGGCGGCGCGGCGGCCGCATCCCTCGAAGTCGGGTTCCACGGAGGAAAGTGTCGGGCAAGTGTTGTCGCAAAGCCACTCCTCGTTGTCGGCGCCCGCCACCTGCACCATTTCGGGGACAGGTATGCCGCGGGCGCGGCAGGCGTTGAGGACGTGGAGTGCGCGCATGTCATAGGAGGCAAATACCCCGCAGGGCTTCGGAATGGCTTCAAGCCATGCCGCGAGTGCGGCGGATTCTGTCGTGTGCGCGTCTTGGAAGCGGTTCTGTCGCTGTGGTGATTGCGCTGCGATGGCTGAAGCGGGCGGCGGTTCGTAGATGTCCACGGCGAAGCCGCGGGCGGCGAGGGCGCGGACGTAGCCTTCGCGGCGTTCCCGGTCAAAGAAGTTCCCGGCGGTGCGCGTCCTCGCGCCAACGTACGCGAAGTGCCTCAGGCCATGGCGGATGAAAAGGTCTGCCGCCGCTTCTGCGACGGCCGCGTTGTCGCACTGGAGGGAATGCGTGGCTCTGCCTTTGATTTCGGAGAGTTTCCCGACCAGGCTCGCGAAGACCACGGGAATGCGTGGATTCACGGTCAGGATGCGGCGCAGCAGTGGGCTCTTGGATCCCATGCACGTGATGATGCCGTCGCATTTGGTTTCCCGGGCGTATTCCAAATCGCCGTTTTGCGGATGTATCCCGCCGACGAGCAGTTCTATTTCAGGGTGCTTCGACACGAATCTCACCACTCCGGTGGCTATGCGCCTTGACGAGGCGTATGAATGCCCGGCCAGCAGCAGAATGCGGAGGCTGGATGAAAACATCTCCCCTTTGCCCTTTTTTGCCTTCATGGGATTATTATACAGCATGTCCCTGCTTTTGAAAACAGTGGGGACGGGCTTGCGCCCGTCCCCACGTCCTTTTCCCTTGAATTTGGCATTCGCGGCGCGGAATTATTTGCGTCCCTGAATGCCTGCTCGCCGGTGTCGCCGCCTATTTGGCGGATTCGATTGCGGCGGAGTAGGCCGCGTCGCCAACTGGTTCGAGCCACTCGTTGGACTGCTCCGTGCCGGGACTTCAAGGGCGATGTGCTGGAACCAGCTGTCGGGTGCGGCGCCGTGCCAGTGCTTGACGGTCGCCGGGATGTTCACGGTGACGCCCGGGGTCATCTCGACGGCTGGCTTGCCCCACTCCTGGTAGTAGCCGCGCCCGGCGGTGCAGATGAGCATCTGGCCGCCGCCGGTCTCGGCGTGGTGGACATGCCAGTTGTTGCGGCATCCGGGCTCGAAGGTTACGCCGAAGGCCGGAACCTGGTCGAGCGTGAGCTTGTGGAGGTAGCTGTTGCCGATGAAGTACCGGGCGTAGGCGGTGTTTGGCTGGCCGACGGGGATTGGAGCCCAGTCCGCTGGGAGGTCGGCCGGGGCGGCCGGACAGCGCACGAGCCGGACGATTTCGGCGGCCTGCTCGTCGGTGACACCGTTGATCTTGCCGATCGCGATGTGCGCCTTCATCTGCGGCTCCGTCTCCGGGCGTGCGGCAAGCGCGGCGATGGTGACGAGTTCGCGGGTGCGCCAGTCAAGGACGCCGCGCTCGAAGATGTCGCCGAAGAGATGCGCCTTGAGGTAGGCGTCCAGCTGCGGGTGGAAGTCGAATAGCGCCCCCTTGACGGGGGCGCCGCAGAGTTTGGTCTGGTTGGCCGTGCCGGTTTCGAGGGCCTTCTCGCCGAGAACGAACGGCTCGCCCGCGGGGTGCGCCCCAGCGTTCCCGCCCTGCGCCCCCGCGCCTCCGCGCGAGTTCACCTCCATCAGCGTGGCGGCGGCGTTGAGGGCGCGCGGGAAGCCGCAGTATGCGTAGAGCTGGCCTACGACCTCCTTCGCCTGGTCGAGCGTTAGGCCGGCCTCGAAGCCGGCCTTGAAGGCCTCGGCGAGCTTGTCCTGCTCGCCGCGCGCGATGGCGGCGCCTGCCTTTGCAAGCGCGGTGTCGAGTTCCGTGAGTGGCGCGGCGTTTGCCGCAATTGCGATGGCCATGGCAATGACTCCTGTCAGTGGCTTGTTCATG
Organism: Kiritimatiellia bacterium; assembly: GCA_017509565.1. Taxonomy (GTDB): domain Bacteria; phylum Verrucomicrobiota; class Kiritimatiellia; order RFP12; family JAAYLN01; genus RGIG5952. Next base: position 2,821 of record JAFWPM010000235.1, read on the forward strand.
TTGTTCTTCCTGTTTCTTGGCCGCAAGGGCAAAGTGGATACAGGGATTTATGGTTATGGGTGGGGGTTCTGGGGGGGGAGCCGCCAAGAGCGCAAGGAAAATGGCCGCACCTATTTCGGAATCTGCTTCAAGTCCCTTGCGCTCTTTGCGGCTTCAACTTTCATTGGATTCCTTCGGCCCACTTCTTGAGGTCGTCGGCCGAGACCGAGGCGCGGAAGCGGCGGCCTTCGGCGACCTTGGCATCGGGGGCGAGCGCCTGCAGATTGGCTGTGGAGTCGCCCATCCCGCTGCCGCCGGATGTGGCGAACGGGACGATTGTCTTGCCGGCCAGGGCCGCGGCGTTGGTTTCGATGAACGTGTCGATGACCGAGGGCTCGCGGTACCACCATATCGGGAAGCCGACGAACACGATGTCGTAGCCGGAGAGGTCCGCCGTGTCGCCGGCGATCGCGGGGCGGCTAGCGCGGTCGGCCATCTCGACCGAACTCCTGCTCTGCTTGTCACGCCAGTTGAGGTCGGCGGCGGTGTATGGCGTTGCCGGCTTTATTTCGATGGTGTCGGCGCCAATTGCGCTGGCGAGGCGCTCGGCCACGCCCTTGGTGGTTCCAGTTGCGGAGAAGTAGGCGACGAGCGCCTTGCCTTGCTTGTCCATGGTGCTTGCCGTCTGCTTGATTGAGGCATCGCCCTTGGCGCACCCGACGGCGGCCAGGAGGGTGAAGAACATGGGTATGAGTTTCTTCATTGGGTTGTTCCTATTTGAGGTTTTCGCGGAAGAAGGTCTCTATTTTGTCGTATGGTATGGCGCCAGCGACGTCGTCGTAGAGATCGACATGTGAAGCGCCGGGGATGATGAGCAGCTCCTTGTTGCCGGCCCTGGCGCTTTCCCCCTTGACGGATATCCCGGTCATCTTTTCAAAGGCGTATTCGCTGAAGTAGCGCGAATGGGCCTTTTCGCCGTGAATGAGCAGGACGGGCGTGGCGATTTCGTGGGCGTAGGAGAGTAGCGGCATGTTGAGGAATGACTGGCAGCCGGTGACGTTCCAGCCGTCGTTGGAGTTGCCGCTGCGCTTGTGGTAGCCGCGCGGCGTCTTGTAGTAGGCGTAGTAGTCCTTTACGAACCACGGGGCGTCCTCGGGCAGCGGGTCCACCACGCCGCCGGCGCGTTTGTAGGTTCCGTTGCGGAAGTCCTCGGTGCGCTGGGCGGCCATTGCGCGGCGCGCTTCCATGCGCTGGGCAGTCGTGTCGGACGATCCGAAGTAGCCTTCGCGCGTGACCTTCGTCATGTCGTACATCGTCATCGCGACGGTCGCCTTGATGCGCGTGTCCAGCGCGGCGGCGTTGACGGCCATGCCGCCGAATCCGCAGATGCCGAGAATGCCGATCTTCTTCGGGTCGACATCGTCGCGGTTTGAAAGGAAGTCGACTGCTGCGAGGAAGTCCTCGGTGTTGATGTCGGGCGAGGCCATCCGGCGCGGGGTGCCGCCACTCTCGCCGGTGAAGGAGGGGTCGAAGGCGACTGCGATGAAGCCGCGCTCGGCGAGGTGCTGGGCGTAGAGGCCGCTCGACTGCTCCTTTACCGCCCCGAACGGGCCGCTTACAGCAATGGCGGGGAACTTCCGGCTGTCGCCTTCAGCTTTCGGCTTGTAGATGTCGGCCGAGAGTGTGATGCCGTAGCGGTTGCGGAATTCAACCTTGCGGTGCGTGACTTTGTCGGAGAGCGGGAACGTCTTGTCCCAGGCGCCCCCGGTTTCGTCGGTAATGATTTCCCCGGGCGTCATCAGCGGGACGAGTTCCGCGCGCCCGTTTTCAAGTGTGAAGCACATCATCCGGTGCCCAGGCTTCTTGTCGTAGATTTTGCGAAGGCCCGGCGCGGATTCGAGGAAGATTTCCTCAAGCTTCTCACGCTCCGCCCCCTCGGCGAAGGCGGCGCGGCCGGTCCAGCGAAGCCATTTCATGCCATCTGGCTGGAGGGCGACGACTTCGCACTTTGGGTTGGCCGCCAGCTGGCGGTAGACATCCTTGAACTCGCCGACGCCTAGCCAGACCTTGCCGCCCACTGCATGGTGCGCGCCAAGGGGGCGCAGCTTGGGCTGGTCGCCATCGGCCGTGGCGAGATAGAATGCGCGTGAATCTGCGAGGAGTGCGTCAATTTGCATTGTTGTGTCCTTTGCTTGTGTGGCCGCCGTGGCGGCGGGATTTGGTTGTTGCGCCAAGGCGGCCATTGCCGTCGCGGCTGCGAATGCGATTGGGAGTTTGCTGTTCATTGGTTTGTGCCTTCTGCTGTGGGTGATTTGCGGAAAACGCGAGGAAAGATCGAGGGGTCGAGCGGGCGCATCGGCGCGAGGCGCAGCGATTCTATCATGTGCGGTGTGCCTGTCTTGTAGCGCAGGAAGTGCGGCGTGGCGAGGTGCGACTTGTATGCCTCCCCGTCGCGGTAGATTTCGACGATGCGGATCGAGGTCGGCCTCTCGGCGTCCTGCATCGGGAAGATGCACAGAACGCCCGGCTCCTCGCGCACGGATGTCGCGCCGACGTCTCCCGCCGCCGCGAGGTATGCGTCGAGGAACTCGGGCTTGACTTCGATCTCCGCAATGCGGAAGATGGCTTTTTCGATGTCTGGAACCATGTCGTTGTCCTCCTTTTCTGGATTGGAATCGGCAGTGGCGCGGGGAACCGACGCAAGCAGTGGCCATGCCACCTGAAGCAGCAGGACAACGCCCCAGATTGTCAGCACCCATTCGAGCACACGGTGTGTGTTGCGGACGGCCCGGCTGGCGCACGAATGCACGTCGAGCGGCCTGTGGAGAATCCAGATGGCCGCAAAGAGCGCGGCAAAGCCAATGCAGGATAGGGCAAGTTGAAGGGCGGTGTTCATCGGGATTCCTCCATTCCGAAAAGTTGTTTGGCGTTGCCGGAGAGAATCGCATCCGCGTGGGGAGCGAGCTCATGGTCGGCGGCGAGGTCCGCGCGCAGCTTCGCGAGGCCGGCGACGAGAGCGGGGGCCGGGGCGTAGGGGAAGTCGGAGCCGTAGAGGATGCGGTCGGGCGTCGTGATCGCGAGCAGACGACGGACGCTCTCCGCTGTCGGCGCGCCCGCGAGGTCAAACCAGAGTGAGCGCAGGTTGGCTTCCCAGTCGATTTCGCCTGCATAGCCCTTTGCGCGGACGATCGGGTGGACCGCCTTCATGCGGGGCAGGGCGAGCGGCAGGAAGGCGCCGGCGTGCGGGACGATGAACTTCACGCGCGGGTAGCGCGCAGGGACGTTGCGCGCGAAGAGGCGCGCGAGGGCGCGCGTCGTCTCGGCCGGGTACTCGTACATTGCGAGCGGCAGGCCGCCGGCGAGCTTCGCGTCAAACGGCTCGGGGCGGTGCGGATGCAGGATCGCCACGGCGCAGCGCGCATCGAGCGCCTCCATGAGCGGGTCGAGCGACTCGTCTCCAAGATAGAGCCCGCGCGCGTTGGTTGGCAGCTTCACGCCGGCGGCCCCGAGCTTGTCGAGCGCGCGCTCTGCCTCCGCGACGGCTTCGGCCACGGACGGCAGCGGCAGCGTCGCGCACCACTTGACGCGCGCGGGGTCGGCTTCGGCGAGTCGCGCGGCCTCGTCGTTCATCTCGCGGCAGGCCGCAGCGCTCTCCGCGGCGTCGCCAAAGTGCGGCTGCGGCGCGACCGACGTCAGGACGGCCAGCCCAATTCCCGCTTTGTCGAGGAAGGCGGCCAGCGCTTCGGGCGACCACTCGGGTAGTGGGTAGAGTTCGTCCATGGATGCGCCGTGCCTCTCCAGCAGCGCCAGGTACCCGGGCGTGATGAAGTGGCAGTGTACGTCCGCCGCCATGGCCGGCACTGCCGGGCCCGCAGTTGCGGAAAAGGTCGCGAGTGCGGCAATCGACATTGCTATCCGCTTCACGTTCATGCTTCCGGCTTGGGGTTCATGCGGGCGCAGTCGCCGACCTTCTCGCCCGTCGCGAAGTACTCGTATGTCGGGAATTCGAAGAGGACTGGCCGGAAGCGGCGGTAGTCGATCTTCCCCGCCTCGTTGAGGGCGGAGTCGTCCGCGTATGTCGCGAGTATCTTGCAGATGAAGTGGTCGAAGTTCTCCAATTCGTAGTTGCCGTCAACCTCGCATTCAATCGAGACCTTCGCCTTGTCGATTAGTGGCGCGCCGTTGTCGCCCATCGTCCATGCGAAGGCCTCAGACTTGTCCGCCTTGTTGCCGCTGACTGTTCCCATGCGGTCGGCCTCCTTGAGCCATGAGGCGTCCACGACGTTGACGGAGAGCTTCTTCGTGGCGCGTATGCCTTTGTTGATGTAGTGGGCCTTA
>JAFWPM010000236.1 GCA_017509565.1 Kiritimatiellia bacterium
CGCCGTAAAGGTGGGGGCGGCTCGCCGGACGAGCCGCCGAACAGGAGGGATCGACAAGGCGCTGGAATCCTCGCGCAAAGTCCGCCAAGCCCGCAAAGATTTGATTGCCATAAAGGTGGGGCGAGCTCTCCAAGCGAGCCGCCCCACCTTTCAACTTTTCAACCTTTCAACTGTTCAACTGGCGCAAGCCCAACCTTTCAACCGGCGCGTGCGCCGATGAAAGTCGGCGCACGCGCTACGGCATATCGACCTTCACGCGGAAGAACCTGCCCGCCGCGTTTGTCAGCCCCACGAGCCTTCCGTCAGGCTCTCGCGCCCTTCGACCGTGTAGATGCGCTTCGCCTCCTTGTCAGCCTCAATCCTTGGCTTCCACGAGATTCTAGGCTGTCCATCGACAAAGGGAATTACGGTGCGGAGAACACAAAATGCACGATTGTAGCACATCAAAACACCCGAACAGGGTCAAGCCAAATACCCGAACGAAAACGGGCCAAACGCCCGAACGAAACTTGACAAGAAGGAGGTTTTTCAATACAATACCAACCGCTATGATGACATATCGAAAACGGATAGCGGACGGACTTCTGGCGGACATGCTGGCCTCCGCAGGCGCAGTTCTCATCGAGGGGCCGAAATGGTGCGGTAAGACAACAACCGCCGAGCAGGCGGCTGCTAGCGTCCTCTACGTTGACGAGCCAAAGAAGAAGCCTCAAAACATCCTGCTCGCCAAGACCATGCCAGAAGCATTGCTGGAAGGTGCGAAGCCGCGTTTGCTCGACGAATGGCAGTTGGCGCCGGAGCTTTGGGATGCCGTCCGTTTTACCGCCGACCACTCCGTTGGATTCGGACAGTTCATACTCACCGGATCGTCAGTTCCACCCCAGTCCGATGCCATGTCGCACACCGGGACAGGACGCTTCTCCTGGCTGAAAATGAGACCAATGGCGCTATGGGAGTCTGGGGAGTCGTCCGGCGGTCTCTCCATATCCACGCTGTTCGACGGCAAGGGCCCCTTCGCCGCAAGGGCGCTTGAAAAGTCGCTTCGGGGCATGGCTGCAATAGTGTGCCGAGGCGGTTGGCCGCAGGCTCTGGACCTGCCCTCCAGACTCTCGTTTTCACCGGCAAGACGCTATGTCGATGCCGTGGCCAAGAAGGATATTTCCAGAGTCGATGGCGTGGCGCGCGATGAAATTCGCGCACGGCGCCTTCTCAGATCGTACGCACGGCTTCAAGGCAGCCAGGCGGCAGTCTCGGTGATTCGCCGCGACCTGGAAACAAATGAAATGACTGCGTTCGACGACGACACAATCTATTCCTACCTGAAGGCGCTTCGGGCGATATTCGTCATAGAGGACATGCCGGCCTGGTCGCCGAACCTTAGGAGCAAGGATTCGGTTCGCACTTCCGACACCCGCTACTTCGTCGACCCCTCCATAGGGGCGGCGGCTCTTGGCGTCGGTCCAGACGACCTCATGAACGATCTGCCCACACTGGGCCTCTTCTTTGAGACGCTGGCGATTCGCGACCTACGCATTTACATGGATGCGCTGGATGGCGAAACGCTCCACTACCGCGACAAGACAGGCCTGGAATGCGATGCCGTCCTCCATCGGCGCGACGGACGCTACGCGCTCGTGGAAATAAAGCTCGGCGGGGATACGCTGATTGAGCAGGGAGTCCGCTCCCTGGAAAAGCTGGCCGCGCTGATTGACTCCAAGAAAATGCCCAAGCCCGCTTTCCGCATGGTGCTCACGGCGGTTGGCGACATGGTCTACCGCCGCCCCGATGGCATTGTCGTCTGCCCGATCACCGCACTTAAGCCATAGCCGCCTCTCCGAGACAATTGAGCCGCCAAGGTGGGGTGGACACTCCGTGCGCGCCGTCCGCGCCCTACTTCTTCCAGACGGCATAGAGCTTGACGGTCTTGCCGGTGATGATCAGGTTCTTGAACGCCTGCTTGTTCTTGAACTTCACGACGCCCTTCTTGGCGTTGGCCGCGCTCGTCGCCCAGCCGGCGAACTTCCTGCCCTTCGGCGCCTTGAACTTGCAGGCGGCGAGCTTCGCCGCCTTGCCGTATTTGAACGCCTGGACCCCGTCGAGGCCCTCCGCCACGAGTAAGCCCTACAGGAAAACTGGTTCTTCGCGCATGACTGTTATGGCGTTTGAATAATATCTCGCGCAAAGTCCGCGAAGTCCGCAAAGGGATTGGCGCTTGCTCGCGAACACGGAAGAAAGTAGCGACGGCGCCCTCGCCGTCGGATAAACCTTAAAATCGCAGTTAGCACGAGCAGGAATTCTCACACAGAGGCACGGCGGCACAAAGGCGCACTTCGCCTTCGCTTGCCCGCTTGCGTTTTCTACTTCATCTCGACCTTGACCTTGAAGACCCCCTTGCCGTCGCGGTTGGTGGGGGCGATTTCCATCCATCCCTTGCCGGCGAGGTTCGTCTTGCCGATTTCTGTGTAAATCCGCTTCGCTACTGCACGGCTTCGAACTCGACTTTCAAAACACCGTTCTCGAACGACTCGCCGAGGCTGTAAAAAATGCGTCGGCTGACGAGCACCAACCGACGCAACAAATAATCAAAAAGCGGTTACTGAATTGACTATGTTGGTTATTACTTGATTTTGACAGGAGTCCCTGTCACAATGGTCGTGTGTTCAATCTTGCCCGCCATAAACAGGCTGACAATTGGTATAGGATATGTCGACGTCTTGACATTCACGTCAGTCGTGATGTTGATGAGCGCATCTGCTCCGGGACACTGCGCAAGCGCGTTTTTGATCGCGTCCTGCATGCGGGCCGACTGGTTTGGATCTTGACGGACGCCAAGTGCGCTGATTTTGGAAACGGTTGTCGCCGAACCAGAGACCGTCTGCCCGTTGTTGAGGATTTCATATCCCCCCCGCGATAGAGGAACGTTTGACTGCATCACTGAACCGGGCATGGACATGGTGGATGTGCTTCCCGTTGCCAAAGCGGCGACTACAGAAGCGAAAAGGCCGTGCGGACATGGTTTCTCATCGTTTCTTCTCCTTGCAAAATATGGCCCAAGCGTCGCCGTAAGCGACGCTTGGGCGAGGGGCGTTTATTCCTTGGTCTTGACTGGAATGCCCGTCAGGAACACCGTGTAGGAATTCTCCTTCGGGATAACAATTGGTCCCAGCATCAACGCTTTCTGCGTTGTACGCATATCCTGCGTAACATCAATTAACGCATCAGCACCGGGACATTGGGCGAGTGCGCTATCAACGGCTTTGCGCATTGTCGAGCTAGTCAAATCGTTGTTTGATTTATCTAGCAAATCGACCTTAACGCTTCCGGAAACAGGCTTCCCGCCATTAAGTACCGTATAGGAGCCTGGGGCCATGGGCTTTGGCGTCCAGCCGCCCGGCATCTGCGTTATGTTTGTGCTTGTGCAGCCTGTAGCGCAAACAAGCGTAAAGGCTACTGCGGCTACCGCCGCAATTGTTGTGGTCTTCATTTTATTCCTTGTTTAGGAGTTTTTGTGAAATCCCCCGCACGCGCGGTAGGAAAATTGTTGAGACCGATTGGTCAGTTCACCAGCTCGAAGGGGATTTCGATTCGCGCCCCATCGGTGGTGAGTTTGAATCCGTTGAAGCGGAACTCAGCCGAGGCGGCATTTGTGCTTTCCGAAACGACTACGCCCTGGTCTGATAGAACCAGCGCAATGTAGCGTTTGGCCTTGGCGTAGGCATCTTCTGGCGAGCAGCCCAGGAAAGCGAGGTCTGCCGAGCAAGTGCCGCGCCGAATCCTCGAATTGTAGTCCAGCTCGTATCCTTGATAGGGGAATGCGCGGAAGGCGACCGTGAAACGCGAGGCGTTCGCCACGTCAGCCTTCTCGTCCTCCAGCACCACTCGATAATTCTCCAAAGACTTCACACCAAGCTTTGCCATCGCTATCTGCTCAATCTGCGAACGCACCCATTGCCGGACTCGCGCCGGATCCCAGGTTCCGGGATCAATGGTGGCGCGGCCTGTAAAGGCGCCGTCTGTCACATTCCCCATATCGGCCTTGACGATTGTCGGCATGGTGCCGGCGCCTTTCCGCGACGCCAGCATGGCGTCGCGCAGGTGTCGGCTTGCGGCCACCGACGCCATGATTTGGTCGCCGATGTCCGCAACGGCCTGATAGAGCGCGGCTGGCACATGGATTCTGTCCGAGAGAGGGCTGAATTTCTCCGACGTGAACGTACCCGCCTGAACACCCTCGATTGTACAGACAATGGTCATTGCCGTTTTAATGCCTCCAGGTGCCTTTGAGAGCCCCATGTGGCGCGGTGTCAAAATCACGCGCGTCTCGTTCACGCTATCCCCGCCGAGGAACATCGCCGCCGTTCCTTCCGCGAGAACACGTGCGAAGACAGGGCGCAATGGGCACAGCACGGGCTTGGGCGGCCCCTTCGCGTCGGAGATAAAGGGGTTGTAGTCCACAACCTGAAGACCGACTTCCTGCGGGATTTCCGTCAAGTCGAACGCCAGCCGACAGTCGGAAAGTTCCAACAAGTCGCTACGGGGCTTCATCTGCGCGGGGGTGGGGACGATTTCTTCAAGACGACTGCGCCAGAGGTCGTCGCTAGGCGGCGTTACGCATCCAGCCAGAAGGAAGAGTCCTGCAAATCCTATGGCGAGGAGGATGGTTGGAATGGCTTTTTTCATGGCTGAAATTGTTTCTTCTCTTGCACTATTCCTTCGCTACCTCGGCGAGGTCACTCCAGACTTGTTTGCCGGTGGCAATGTCGATCAGTTGGAGCGTGAGTTCGTAGGTGTATCGGTCGCCGTCGTGGAATTTACGGTAGCGCCCGTAGATCTGGTAGTCGGCGGAAACGTGTTCCCCGAAGTGCTGGAGGTTGTCGTCGCCCTTGAGTCCCACTTCGGCGTTCTTCACGATGGAGTCCGCCAGCGTCTCGGTGACCGATTCCGCCGAGGCCGCATCGTCGGTGATGTCGAAGAGGCGTGTCTTGCGGAGTGCGATTTCTAGCCGCCGCCGCGCCGATTCAAGCTTCTGCGTCACGCGCTCGCTGGTGTAGTTCTCGATGTTTCCGAGTTGCAGAACTGGGAGCGAACCTTTTTTCGCCGCCTTGAGTTCGTATGCCTCCTGAAAGCCCTCGTCGCCCTGCATCTTCTGCACAAGATCGGCGACGCAGGTCTTCAAGTCGTAGATGGTTTCATGCTCCGGCTTGTCGAAGTTCACGCTTGCCGGATTGACATAGCCGTGGCGGCAACCTGTCAGCGCGATGCTGATGCTCAGCATTGCAACAGGAAAAAGAATTGTAAATTTAGTTTTCATCTGTTTTACCTCCTTGTTGGGCTATTTGTTTGCTTCAAGCCAAAGACCGGCGGAACAAGGACCTTGTTCCGCAAACCGCTTTCCAAATTCATCCATTGTTTGTGACGAGTATCCGCCACCTTGTGCCGAACTTGTAGGAACCGTGTATGTCTGCTGGTCGGGGATTGAGGAAATGGTGGAACGCCCATACGACATGACCGGCGCAACGGCGGACTGGTATTCTGCGCCCACGCCCGCCTCGGCGGCGATGCCGGAGGCGTATTGGTATGCGCCCTCAAGCTGCTGCGACATATACTGTTTCATCGCCGTGTTGTCCCGCGTGTAGGTCTGGTAAGCAGGGGTTGTGTTGACGGTGTCAGAAGGCCGAGCTTGAGATGCCATAGAAGGATTGCCCACATAACCCATTTCGCGTGGTTCCTGCGGTCTGACTTCTTTTTGCCAATCAAATGAACCATCTGGGCAGGCCTGCAAACTCGCATTGCTATAGCCGCTGCCATCAGAACGTTGCTGGCTCAATATGGCATCCTGTCCTCTTCGAGAACTCTCTGCAGACAGCTTTGCCATGAGACCTTGCCATGAGACCTTGTCTTGTTCTCCGCACAAGTCAGCCAGTTTCATTTCTCCAATCTGTTTAAACCCCTTTCCGTCCGATTGAATTTCAAGTTTGGCTGCTTTGCCTTTGCCATCGTATCTTAACACTTGCTCAGAAAGTCCTCCCGCCCCATCTCCAACAAGGACGATTCCAGGAACTTTTGCAGACCATAAATCACCTACAGAAGGGACTTGCTTCCCATTTGGGTGGTAGTGCATGGTTTCCTTTACATTCCGACCTGAAGGAAGATTAACCTGATCGGATTGCCCCATAATCGGTTCAATGGGATACCACTTGCCGCTTTTTGGGTCATACTCAATCCCGCTAGAATACTCGACGCTTCCATTTTCGGCGACCTTGCAGGCGACTTTTGCATATGCTTCCATTCTCGCTTCGTCGGCGGTATCACATGGTCGGCTTTTATCTGACACTCCAGGTTTTGTTTCCTTGATACGATCACAAAATTGCTTTGTCGGCGTTGAAGTACCATCCCTGAATGGATTTGATTTGTTGTTGATTGACCCATCTGCCCCAATACTGTAAAGAAGTGTCCCATTGGAATCAAATCTCAGACTTTCACTACTCGGCACCATATACCCAGCTCCGTCTCTAGGAGCGTAAGTCCCGCCAAAAGCAAGACTATGGGCAAGACAACAAACCATTGCGAATGCGATTCTCCAGGTTTTTTTCATTTCAGCATATCCCCGATGTCCTTGATGCCTTGGATGATGTCCTTGCCAGTGTTGACGCCTTCGCGGATATCGCTGAGGTTCTGGAGAGCCTCGTTCTGCGGTTGCGTGGCGGGTGCCGTATAAGCTGGCGTAGCGACAGGTTGCGCGTATGCAGACTGCGCCGGTTGTGCCGAAACCGTTTGCTGAACTGGCGCAGCCTGTTGCGACTGTTGCAGCGGCATCACAACGCCGACATCAGTCTTGTCAGGCGGCTCGCGGTCATCTTCGCTCTGCCGATCGTCAGAACTCCGGTCGCGGTCGTTTTCATCGGAGGAATCTCTTTTCCTCCCGTTCTTCCTGTCTCTGCCGTTGGAGTCATCGTCGCGCTTTCCGCTTTTGCCGTCGCCGCTACGCTGCGGCAACTGAAGTCCCGCCGCAGAGCCGGCCTGATCGAAAAGGTCGCGCGTCGAGGTCTGCACCCCATCGCCCTCCCTGTCGGGGTTCAGCCCAAAATCAGGCATGTCGCAGTCGCGCATCGAGAGAACCTGCGGCATCCCGTGGATACGCGTGTAGCTGCTCGAAAGATACTTGCCGTAGCCGCGGGCGCGAATCATGCGCACCTGATCGTCGGTCGCGCCGGATTTCTCGATGCGGTCCATAAGGGTGTCGAAATACTTGTCCTCCTTGCGTATCTGGCGCCCTTCGTCATTGAGGTGGAGAACGGCGATGAATGTCGTGCCTTCCTGCAATTTGGCGCGGACTTCGTACGGTATGGCGTATGGATAGGAGATTTTGAGGTTGTGGAGGCCGTCGGAAACTTTAACTTTGAGCGGCGGCTCGCCGATGGTGCCGGCGGTGCCGTAGCTCACGCCATCGATGGAAACGTCTGCGCCTGGGAAGTTGCAGCCGAAGCCAACTTCGACGAGCTTCAGCACGACATCCCGCCATTTGACGCCTTCGCACTTCGCCAGGAACTGCGACGACGCCTTCGCCACAAGCGAGCGCACGAGTTCCGAGTATATGGCCTCAGCGTTCTGCGAAAGCGTGTCGGGCGTCACCTTGCGCGAGGTTTCGGTGACGGTGACAGCGGCAACGTTCGCACCCTTTGGTAGGCGCTTCGCCGAAAGCGTCAGCGACATGCGGACTGCCTGCACCTTGGCGGGCGCGCCATAACCAATAACGGATGTTTCGCCAACTGCCGCCGTAAGGAGCGCCTGGGCCTCGAGGTTTTCTGCGAGGCGCGTAGCGGCGGAGACTGGCATGTTCTCGCCCCACGGGCCGCGGTTCTGTTCGTCGCCGATGGCGTCGTTGGGGTCAATGACGTTGAACAGGTCGCCCGACAGCGCCTGGGAGAGCTGGTCGCCAAGGTTGGACAGCGGCTTCTGGAAGTCGTCCGACGCATGGTTCTGGACGATAAGCACGGCGTCGATCGGCTCGTCCACCACTTCAGCTTGCATCGTCATCATTATTGCCAAAAGCGCCATCGCAGCCAACATCATCCTTTTCATTGTCTTGTCCTTTCGGTTCTTCTCCAAATTGTGAGGGTGAGATGAAGAGAATGGAAAGCCTATTTTACAACGGCCTAATTACTAGTCTGAAATCAGCCGCGTCTGGGACTGGGCAAATGGCCTCGACTGCCCTTTCTTCGCGGCCGTGGAGGTTCAGCGGGAGCCATAGCGTCTCTGCCGACGAGAGCGTCATGTCGTGCTTGTCTTTCCAGATGAAGCGGTACTGACAGTTCAAATCGCGCTTCCCGGAATTTCGAATCGTCACCTGCGCCTTGAGGAAGCCGCTGTCGAGTTTCACGGTTTTGTCTTCGACGATCTTGATGCGCGAAGAGAAGAAGGCGTTTTCGAATTCGAGCCGGCCTTTTTCCGCCGAGACGCCGGAAGTGACCGGCGACATGCAACTTGTCAGCGCGGCAACTGACAAAACGGAAAAGATAAAAAAATAAACATGAAATGTGCTGATTGCAGACTTCATTTTCTTCTCCTCCTTCATCAAAACGCAAAATTGACAATTGGCAAAAACGGCATTGTCGAATCGCGAATGACGTTTATGACGCCAATTTGGAGACCATCCAGCTCGCGTGCGGAGTTGATTACGCCAATTTGGATGCCGTCCCCCGAATCGATTATGTTGACAAAGCCCAGCTGCATTCCGTCAAGGACGGATGAACGATTGTAAAGACCAATTTGGAGACCGTCCATTTCGCCATCTACGATGTTGGCGATTGCGACTTGAAGACCGGCGAAGTCGCCGCAGCTGTGGTTGAAGATTCCGGCGAACTGGACGGCGCCATCGCTATGCCCGACTCGGTTGAATATGCCCGCCGCCTGAAAACCCGTGAATTCCTCGGTGGACATGTTGCCGACAAGGCCAAGGTCAAGGCCGTAAACATCACGGTTGCGCCCGGCGATTATGCTGATGCGGAGGGGCCCCACGTCCCAATGCTCGCCGGGGAAGCCTATGTTCGGGAGAAGGTACAGGCCCACGGGAAAGAATCCGTGCGCCGGTTCGGCCTCGACTCTGCGGGCCTCGCGCGCCACCGGGGTGGAGCCGACGGCAAGTGGATCCCTTCCATAACTGCGAGTAGCCGGCGCGGCCTGGTAGGCAGACGCCGCCAGCGGCAGGATGACTGCGGCGAAGGCTGCTGTCCTGGACAAACCCATCTCGTTCTCCTCCATATCTCCCGCGCCAACCTTGACAAGGCCCGCCGCTCCGGCGCGGAAAAATATAGTGGCGTGCCTAAAATCCATGCTTTGGTAGAGGCATCGCCAAACGCCTGTCATAAAACATGAAGAAGACACGCCACGTGGAATTACCACGCAGCGCGGCCTCGTATCCCGCTTTATGACTTTGAAATTTGGCGATTTCTACCAAAGCGAAAATACGCTGTCGCGTACGCAGCCCCGCATTAGTCGGACGCGACGGGCGCGTCCCTCCCGATACGGAACCCCGTTGGCGCGGTTGCCCGCGCCAACTCCCGGTCCCTGCCCGGCGGCATTTCAGCCGCCCCTTAACAGGGTATGTAAAGAACTGGTGCCGTCATGGTGCGGGCTATGCCGCGCCATGCGACAAAGATATTCTCGCAAAACGGCAAAGGAATGTCAAATCAGGGAAAATGTCGCCAATGTGCAAGTGTCGCCAATGCCAATGGACTATGGCCAATTAGGGTGCGGCTCGCGCATGGTTTTCTTTCAGACAGGATTAACAAGAGTTGCAAGATTCCCACTCTTCAACAATCCTGTTCATCCTGTCAATCCTGTCCAAAAAGCTCTGCGTTAAAACAGTTTCGGCTTCCTAACCCTGCATGTCGCAGTTGGGTCCAGCTGTGCTTCGCTATTCCGCAATGCGCTCGTAGTGAGGAAGGCGGTTGAGCGGGACGGCTTTGAGGCGCAGCGTCGCCGGCCCCTGGTGTATGGCGCCTAGGTCGTCGCGCCAGCGGCCGGCCGGGAGCTCGACTGTCTTCGAGCCGTCCTTCGAGACGACCGGCGCCACCAGCAGGGCGTCCCCGAGCATGAATTGCTGCAATGGCCTGTCGAAGCCCTGGTGCGGGAAGACATATTCCATTGCCCGCATCATCGGCTCGCCTGACTTGGCCGATTCCCTGGCAAGTTTAAGAATCAGTGGAACGTGGCGCTGGCGCAAGTCCACAGCATCCTTGAAGGCTTCAAGGTGCCTGCCGGAAAGCAGGCGCCACGGGGAGGCCGAAATCTGCATCATCGGGCAGAGCGCGTGCACCTGCGCCGAGCGCAGGAACAGCTCCGGATCGAACGGGGCGCCTGGCAGAAAAGCAGTCCATTCGCCGCCGCCGATCATGTCGGGGCAGATATAGGGGCAGCCCACCATGCCGGCGGCCAGCATGTCCGGCACGAGCCGGCCGAGGGCCTTCCACGTGTGAGGCTTGTCGTGGAGGCGCATGATCACAGGCTTTCCGGCGAAGCCAAAGCCGTTGCGGTATTCGCTGCCCTTGTATTTGAGCGCGAATGCGCCGTAGAGAGCGCTCTGCGCGGCGGGTGAGGCATTGCGGTCGTGCGCGAAGGTCTTCGGGGCGCATCCCTCAAGGCCGCAGACCCCTGCGTAGCTGTCCACGGAGCCGCCGTCGAACTTGAATCCGTCGGCCCCGTATTCGCGCGCGAGCCGGTCGAGCTGTTCGGTGAACCAGCGGACGGCGTTGGGGTGCGTGAAGTCAAGGAGCGCGCTCACGCCGTTCCACCATTCGATCGGGGCCGGCGGCGGAACTCCGCCCCATCCGGGCGTCGGCGACGACATGAGAAAACCGCCTTTTTCCGGCCAACCATTCACGTCGTCGGGGTTCTTGCCCCAAGCGATGCGCCGATAGGCCGGGGTGTCCATCGAGACGAACGGGCATACCCAGAGCAGGACCTTGAATCCCATGTCGTGAAGTTCGTCCATCATGCGCTTCGGGTCGGGGAATCGCCGCCAGTCGAAGTCCCATTCGCCATAGCCGTGCTGCCAGGTGTCGTCGATCATGAGAATGCCCGGCGGAAGGCCGTGGTCGAGCATCGAGCGCGCGTAGGCGACAATGTCCTTCTGATTCTGGTGGTATGTCAGCTCAATCCACGTGTTTAGCTGCGGCGCCGAAAAATAGAGCAGTTCCGGATATTCGCCGGTCGGCCGGAACCACCGCGACGCGGCGAAGCGGAACGCCTCGCCCAGAGTCGATCCGGCGCGCTCCTCCAGCTCGATGGCGGCGCCGTCCGATTCGAGCCGAATGGCGCCGCCCGAAATTTTCGCGCCGACGGGTTCCGCGCACCATACGGCGCGCCCGGCATCCGAGCAGAGCAGCGAGAGCGACTGGTGCCCGTAGTTGTCCTTGCGCAGGTCGCATTCGAATGTCGTCTTCTCGTTGAACGGCATTTCGGTTCCGAACGCGCTGCAAAGCCCCCACCAGCTTTCGCCGGGAAGCATGGCGACCTCAAGTCGGTCTCCGGTCTGGGATTCGGTGTCTGGAAAGTTTGCCATTTTGGATAGTGGGATGGATAGTTTGAGGATGTGAATTATGCGGTTGGAGCCGTCGCATGTGGGCCGCGCGTGGCCATTTGCGCCTACGGCGCGCATGGTTGCGAGTTGGGCCCTTGCGACGGCATGGGCGGGGGCCCTGACGTCCCGCCGCTCCGCGCGCGTTGCAGGTGCATTTCAGCGGCGATCTCGCGCGACGCCCGCACCAGTTCCGGGTACGGGACGTCGCAGACGGTGACGAATCCGCACTGGTAGTTTTCGCCGTCGGGCCGCCCGGTGAGCGCCTGGTCGTGGTATTGGAACCAGTGGGCGCCGATGTAGCGCGGCGAGTCGAGGCAGTCGCGCAGGAAGGCGCGGTAGCATTCGCCGCGCTCCCGCTGGTCGAGCGCAGGCGCCAGGCCGGCCGCGAACATGCCCGAATCAAACGCGCCGAAATGGAATTCGCCGACTAGCATCGGCCGGTCCACGGCGCCGTCGGGGAGGTCGCGCGACGGGGAGCGCTCATAGACGTTGACGCTTACGACGTCGCAATGCCGCGCGGCGGCGCGCCACTCCTCACGCGAGTCCGAGGCCCACGCGAACCGGCAGCCGAGGTAGAGCGTGCCGGGCAACGTTTCGCGCAGCGCCGCCTGGACTTCCGCGAAGTAGCGTTCGCAGACGGCCGGGAAGTCAGCGGCCCTCTGCACGAGATCCCAGCGCAGTTCGTTATCGACGAAGACGCCGAGCAGCATCGGGTCTTCGCCGGCCCACGCCGCGACGGCCGCCGCCTTTTCGCGCAGAAAGGCCGGGAAGCCGGGATGGAACACATCGGGGAACTTTTCGCAGACCGTGCCGTCGGCGAGCGTGAGCCTGTGCGGGAATGATGCGGTGTTGAACTGCATCGTGTAGGGGATCTTGCGCGGTTCGCGGGCGTAGTCCGGCGACCAGTTGGCGATGGTGTTAAGACCCCACGCGCGGAGGCGGCGGGCGGCGAGGTCGGCAAAGCGGGGTTTCCAGTCGGGGCCGAAGCGGCGGACCTGGTTCATCTGGAAGAAGTCGGCGTGCGTCATCGAGCCATCCGGCGCGAACCAGCAGCAGCCGCGTTCGGGATCTCCCGCTCCGGGCAGCCACTTGAAGAACCTCTCGCGTCCGGCGAGGGGGGTGGCGGCGTTCGCGTAGACGCAATCGACGCCGTGCGAGAAAAACAGGTGGCCGTCGGGATCGACGAACCACCATGCCCCGCCGAGCTTCTCCGTGCGGAAATGCCCTGTGGCGGCGAGCTGCGGCCCGTCGCCCCACCCGCCGAAGCGGTCTGCGCCGGGGATCGGGCTTCCGGGATTCGCGGCGAGCCAGGATTCCTCGCTGGCGTGGGCGGCGGCGAGTTCGGCGTCGGAATGGATCTTGAGCGGCCAGTCGTCGTGGATGAACTGCCCGAGGCGGTCCACGAAGGGAAGGAAAGTGGCGGCGTCGAGGACTTTCGGCTCGACGGGCGCGCGGCCGACTTCGGCCGAGAGGACGGCGAAGGCCAGCGGGCGGCCCGCGGCCTTGCCGAGGTTGACTTCAATGGCGGTGCAGGCCCTGAGGTCGAAGGTCGAATCCGCGGCCGCCTTCGGGGCGTTCTTCATGCCTGGAAGGTCGAGCGGGGCATTGAGCACCCATGGGGCGAACCAGAGGCGGAGCGGGATGTCGCGGGACTCGGCGGGGAGCAGCGTCGCGAAATAGGATGGCCGGCGCCCCTGCCACGCGCCGGTCGCGAGCGTGGCATGGACGCGCAGGAGCGTGTCGCAGGCGTTGCTCACCACGACGGAGAGCAGGCCGGCGCCGGAAAAGTCGCGCGGGCCGCCGGAAAAGAAAAGGTTCACGCCCTGCCAGTCGCGAGAACCGTCCGTTTCGACGAGGATGGAGCCGTCGGAAAGTGTCCGCGCCGCGCATCCAGTGCGCGCCTCGGCGGCGATCCCATCTCCGGGGAACACGGCCGCTTCCGCGCGAATGGCAGTCGCAAGCGCCAGGAAAACGGCCGCGCGCCTCACGACCAGCCCTCCGCCGGGTCAAAGACGCGGACGTAGTCCACGAGGAATGCGTCCTCCGCCTTGAGCGTTCCGTCGGGATTGAGGACGGCGGCGGCGGTCCTGGGGCTGTGGCGGTCCATGTCGCCGAGGCGCCAACCCTGCACCTCGGCGGTGAGGAGGACGAACTCCTCGACCTGGGAGACCACCTTGTCCGTGCGCGTGACCTCGCGCCCGTCGCAGTAGTAGACATATTCGCGGGGCGTCCAGAGGAGGCCGAAGCGGTGCCAGACTGCGGGATCGACGGCGAAGTCGCAGCGGTCGCCCGCGTCGGTGTAGCCCCTGCCGTAGCCGCCGTAGATCGAACCGGCGGTGCAGCGGCCGTCTCGCGTGAAGTTCTCCATGATGTCCACCTCGACGCCGCTCCAGCGCGGGTCGGGAGACATCCCGATCGAGGGCGACTGGAGCCAGAAGGCGGCCCACCAGCCAGGGAGCTTCGGCAGCAGGCAGCGGCACTCGTAGTAGCCGAACCGGTGCATGAACTTTGGGGCCGGCTGCTCGCCGACGTCCCAGAGCGGGGCCTGCCCCCATGGGTTCGGCGATGTTTCGTGCGGCGCGTCGTGGTAGTTGGGCCCTGTCTGGAGCTGCGAGCTCTTGAGGCCGCCGTCATCGTCGAGGAAGAGCGAAAGGCGGAGGTTGCCGCGGCCGTCCGGGACGGCCGCCTTGTCCGTGAAACCCTTCATCCTGCGGCGCCAGAACCACTCGCGGAACATCCACTTCGAGCGGTCGAGTTCGGTCCCGTCGAATTCGTCGTTCCAGACGAGCTTCCAGTCGCCAGGCGGCAGGAGGCTCGGCTCGTGGCCGGGAACGGGGGACGACTCGGAAAGGACGGGCGGCGACGACGCGAGATCGACGAAGGGGCGCCCGGGAGGGGCCACGCCGGATTCGGGCTGCTGCGCGGGGGGAGTTGTGGAAAGTTGTGTTTTCATAATGCTGGAAGCGTGATCAGGATTCTGACGCGGAAGAAGCGCGATGCGGAGTCGCCCAATTGAAGCGGAACAGGTTCGCCGGGCGCGGCCGGTTCGCCGACGGGAACCGTGGAGGTCGGCTCCGCGAGATCCGGCACCTCGATAACCTGGTACGTCACCGTGGCGCCGGACTCCTCGTCGACCGCCACGCCGCCTTCGGAGACGAAAACTGTGGCGCCGTCCATGGCAATGACCGCGCGCGGCAGCGAGTTCGGATCGTTGGCGTCGAGGCCGAGGACGAGGCTCTGCCAGCGCGGAATGCCATTTGCGCCATTGGAGGCGAGGTCGGCCGCAATCTGGGCCGGGGTGCGTCCGGCCGTCGCGACGCCAACGGAGGCGAGCTTGCCGAAGGTGACGCGGAGCGTCCCTTCGCCGGCGATGGCGCACGGTCCGGAATCGACGACTACGGTGTCGCCCTGGACGGCGAGTCCGCCCCGGAGAAGCGTGTGGCCGTCTTTGTCGATGGCGGTTGCGCCGACGGGGGCGCCGACGGGCCATTCGGCGTTTGTGAGGAGCGTCACGTCTCCCGCCGCGAGCGCTTCGGCGAGCGTGGCGTAGCGGACGCCGTCCGCCTCGGCTACGGCCTTGTCGTATGCGTAGCCGGCCAAGCTGCCAACGGCGCTGTCGCCATACGCGTCGATTCGCCCTTCGGCGCTGGCGGCGCTACCTGGCGCCGGGAACCATTCGGCGCCGGAGGCATCGCGGAGGCGCTCGCCGGCTACCAGATAGGAGACGAGCGGCGCGTCCGGGCTGGAGAGGTCAAGCTCCATGGCGGTCGCGACGGGGACGGCGGTGGGGAGTTCGCCTCCCCCCAGAAGTGGCTTCCACGCTAGCGAGCCGCCGTCGTTCACGAGACCATGCCAGACGATGGCGCCGCCGTCGCCTGCGACGGGCACGATGCTTGCGCGTTCGTTGTTCTCCGCAGCGAACCCGAGCAGTTCGGGAAGATCCGATGCGGACAGCGGCGCATTGCCGGCAAGGGCCGCTTCGCAGCGCACAAGGCCGGAGCGGGGGGAATCGGCGGCGAATACCGTTGTTGAGACGCCCGCGCCACTGGTCCATGCGCCGCCGAATACGGCGCCTGTCGCCGGGTCGGCGGAGAACCATGGCTCGGCGGAGCCGAGGCGGAGAGCAGTTGTGGCGACGACGCCCCCGTCGTCGCCGATTCCATTCCCGTCAGCATCGACGACCGAAAACTCGAGCGTGTAGTCATAGCCGTCCGCAAAGGCCACGCCGGAGATGGCTTCGGCTGTGTCGAAGTCGTATTCTCCCACTCCCGTCCAGTCGCGGTCGATTGTCCCCAGCACGGTGCCGGAGGCGTCGGCAACCGTCAGTCGCACCTTCGTGCCTTCAGGCACGGCTTCGGGATTCGCAGTTGAGGCC
>JAFWPM010000237.1 GCA_017509565.1 Kiritimatiellia bacterium
AGTTCGATCCCGACAACCGCCAAATCAGGATGCTGCTGGCGGCGGCCCGACTCGGCGCAGGCCAGCCGGAAATGGCCATCGCGACGCTTGAGGACCTGCGCGGCCGGCGCGAGGACCTCCCGCTGCTGCTCCTAATCTCCGCCGCATACACCTCGGCCGGGCGCTACCCCGAAGCCCTGCTGTGCCTCGACAGCGCCGCCAAGCTCGCCCCCGGCGAGCCTGACGCCTTCAGCAACCTCGCGTGGCTGACGCTCCTCATGGATGGCAACTCCGCGGAGGCCCGGACCGTCGCCGACGGCTACTACAAGCAGGCGCTGCGGCGCGGGGCGCTCAAGGACCCCGCCCTTGAGGGCGCGATAGGAACCCCCAGGCAATGACACGCCCGGATTTGGCGCACCAATGAAAAGAAACTCAGGATTCTCCCTAGTCGAACTGCTCGTGGCGGTTACGATTATGCTCATACTGGCCGGAACCGTCGGCGTCAGCGTCTGGCAGTGGGTGCCCAGGGCCCGCGTCGCCAGGGCGACGAACGACATCGAGGCGCTGAAGTCCGCCGTGGCCATGTACCGGGCGGACAACTTCACGGTCCCCACGCAGCGCCAGGGGCTCGAAGCCCTAGTCCGCCGCCCGACAATCCCGCCCGTGCCACGCAACTGGCGCGAGGGCGGCTACCTTGACTCGGCGGCGATACCGACCGACCCCTGGGGCACCCCTTACGCGTACCTCGTCCCCGGCCCGGATGGCGCGGCCTTTGAAATAGTCAGCTACGGCGCCGACGGGATGCCCGGCGGCGAGGGCGACGACGCCGACATCAGCTCCGCGGCCGCCAACCAATGACATAGCGCGATGGAGTCCGACACTATAGCGGCGGTATCGACGGCGGCGGGCCCGGCCGGTATCGCCGTGGTGCGGGTTTCCGGCTCTGGCGCATTCGCGGTCGCCCGCGCCGTGGCCGGCGGCGTCCTGCCCGAATCGTTCCCCTCCGTCCGGTTCGCCCGCTTCAGGAATCCGGCGACCGGGGAGGAGGCCGACGAGGGGATGCTGCTCCACTTCCGGGGGCCGCGAAGCTACACGGGCGAGGACTGCGTGGAATTCCAGGGCCACGGCGGGAGGATGCCGTCGGCGCGCCTGCTGGCGGCGGCCATAGCCGCCGGCGCCCGCCAGGCCGAACCTGGCGAATTCACGCGCCGCGCATTCCTCAACGGAAAGACGGACCTCTCCCGCGCCGAGGCGGTGATGGACTTCATCGGGGCAGCGTCCTCCCGGGCGGCCGCGGCCGCGCACGAGCAGCTCGAAGGGCGCCTTTCCCGCGAGACAGACGCCATCTACGCCGACATCCTGTCCGTGGAGGCCGACGCCGAGCACCTGCTTGACTTCGACGAGGAGGAAATAGTCGCCGGCGAAACCGGGCTGGCGCAGCGGCGGTGCCGCGCCATCGCCGGGAAGATCGAGGAGCTTCTTTCAACATGGCGCCGCGGCGCGATGCTCCGCGAGGGGGCGCTTGTCGTCCTGTGCGGCAGCCCCAATGCCGGCAAGTCGTCGCTGATGAACGCCATGCTCGGGCGAGACCGCGCAATAACCTCGCCGGAGGCGGGAACGACCCGCGACGTGATCGAGGAGCCATTCTCCATTTCCGGGATGCCGGTGCGCCTCGCCGACACCGCCGGGCTCCGCCATGGCGCCGGGGCTGTCGAATCCGAGGGCATTGCCCGCGCGGAGGCCGAAATCAAAAGGGCTGACGCCGCGGTCGAGGTGATCGACGCGACATCGCCGGACTGGCGCGGGAGGGTCGCGGCGGCCGCCGCCGCGGGACGCATCCCGGCGCTGAACAAAATCGACCTGGTTCCGGAAATCCAGGCCCAGGCCGCGGGCCTTGGGGCCGCGCCGGTCTCCGCGAAGACCGGCTCCGGCATCGGCGCCCTGCTCTCGGCAATCGCCCGGAAGCTCGACGCCGGAACCGGCGAGGAGGGCGAAATCGCAGTCTCCGAACGCCACCGCGCCCTGCTTGCCCAGGCGTCCGGCTTCCTCGGCCGCGCCATGGCGGCCCTTGCCGAGGGGCCCGGGGGACTTGCCCCGGCCGCATCCTCCCTGGCTTCGGCGGCCCGCGCCGTAGGCGCCATTTCGGGAAAGGTATGGTCCGACGACCTCCTGGACGCCGTTTTCGGGAAATTCTGCGTTGGGAAATAGCGGTTTTTGGTATAATGGCTTCCTAGTTTTTTCAGGAGCAAACGATGGGCGGATTTTTTGGCATTGTTTCCAAACGCGAATGCGTCAACGACCTTTTCTACGGCACGGACTACCATTCGCACCTCGGGACCAGGCGCGCCGGCATGGCCGTCTTCGGCGACAGGGGCTTCAGGAAAATTATCCATGACATCTCGAACGCGCAGTTCAGGAGCAAGTTCGAGGAGAAGCTCGGGGAATTCCACGGACGCGCCGGAATCGGCGTGATTTCCGATTTCGAAGACCAGCCTCTCCTCGTCGCCTCCCACCACGGTACTTACGCAATCGCGACCGTCAGCTTCATAGGCAATGCCGACGAAATCACGCGCGAGCTCTTCACCGCCCGGCGCGGGCACTTCTCCTCGACCACCGGGCTCGGGATCAACCCGACGGAACTCATTTCCGCCATCATCGACACGGAAGCCACGCTCCTCGACGGCCTGATGCACGTCCAGGAAGTGGTCAGG
Source organism: Kiritimatiellia bacterium (assembly GCA_017509565.1). Classification (GTDB taxonomy): domain Bacteria; phylum Verrucomicrobiota; class Kiritimatiellia; order RFP12; family JAAYLN01; genus RGIG5952. The sequence continues at coordinate 2,691 of JAFWPM010000237.1, forward strand.
GGCTCCTGCTCGCTACTGATTCTGAAAGACGACGGTTCGGTTATCGCCATGCGGGACCGCTGGGGCCGCACCCCGGTCATCCTCGGGCGCGACGGCGAAGGCTTCGCGGTGACGATGGAGACCACGGCGTTCGCGAACCTCGGCTATGCGACATACCGCGAGCTCGGTCCCGGCGAAATCGTGCGGATCTCCGCCTCAGGCGAGGAGATTCTGTCGCTTCCGCGCCCGGAGATGCGCATCTGCACCTTCTTCTGGATATACTTCGGCTTCCCGTCGTCCAAGTACGAGGGGATCAACGTGGAGGAGATGCGCTACAGGAACGGCGCGGCGCTTGCGCGGCGCAGCCCGGCCGACGTGGACATCGTAACCGGCGTCCCCGACAGCGGCGTGGCCCACGCCCTCGGCTTCTCCCACGAAACCGGCATCCCCTACAAGCGCCCGTTCGTGAAATACACGCCTTCCTGGCCCCGCAGCTTCATGCCCCCGGACCAGTCCCGCCGCCAGCTCATCGCGAACAAGAAGCTGATCGCGATCCCCGACTTCATCCAGGGGCGAAGGATCGCATGCCTTGACGACTCCATCGTCCGCGGCACACAGCTCCGCGACCAGGCGCACCGCCTCTACGACAACGGCGCCAGCGAAGTCCACATGAGGGTCGCCTGCCCGCCCCTGCTCTTCGGATGCAAGTTCCTCAACTTCTCGCGCTCCAGTTCCGAAAACGAGCTCATCGCGCGCCGCACCGCCCAGGAAATCGACGGCGCCCAGGCGAAGATTGAGGACTTCGTGGACCCCGATGGCGACAGGCACAACGCGATGGTGGAGCGCATCCGCGCACGCCTTGGGCTGACCTCCCTGAAGTACCAGAGGCTTGGCGACATGCTGGAGGCCCTCGGGCTCCCGGAAAACCGCGTCTGCACCTACTGTTGGAACGGCAGGGACCCGTCTGTCTGCGCCGGATGCGCCGGATGTAAAGGCAAGGCCTAATAACCTGCGCAAGACAAGGCGGCGAACTCAATGACTGCAATCTTTCACATTGTCGGCGGGGTGTTGGCGGTTATCGCCCTGTTCTTCCTGGCCATCATGGTCCATGAGACTGGCCACTTCCTTGTGGCCAAATGGCTCGGCTTCAAGGTCGACGCCTTCTCGATTTGCTTCGGCCCGGCCATATGGAAGAAAAAGGCCGGCGGAGTCGAATACCGCATCGGCTGCATCCCGCTCGGCGGCTACGTCGCGCTTCCGCAGCTCGACCCGTCGTCGATGAACGTCATCCAGGGCGGGGACGGCGCGGCGGTGGCCGCGCCAATGCCTGCCTGGAAAAGGGTTCTCGTCGCCGTCGCGGGCCCCGCCGGAAACATTGTGCTTGCGGTTGCCCTGGCTCTGGCGATTGCCGCCTTTGCGCCCGCACGCGACTTCGGCGGCGAAGGGACGGTCGTCGGCGTCGTCGAAGGCGAGCGCGCCATCGCCTCCGGCATCCAGCCAGGCGACGAAATCCTTGAAATCGCCGGGACGCGCGTCAACTTCTGGAGCGACATCGTCATCGAGAGCCACCTGGCCGGAGACGGCGACGCGCTCCAGGCCAAGGTCAGGCGCGGCGGCGCGACGCTGGAAGTCCTCCTCCCCGTCGTGGCGGACAAGGAGACCGGCTTCCTCAAGCTCGACGGAGTCGCCCCCTGGCTCAACAGCGAAATCGCGGCCGTTTTGCCTGGAGGTCCGGCGGAGCGCGCTGGCCTCCGCCCCGGCGACCGTGTCAACCGCGTGAACGGCGCCGTGCCGACAAGCCCCTCACGCGCCTCGGAGCTCGTCCGCGGCGCCGGTGGGAACCCCGTCGAAATATCCGTCACACGCAACGGCGCCGAGGTCGTCGCAACCGTTTCGCCGGAATACGATGCCTCACTTGGCCGCCACGCCATCGGCGTCATGTTCTCGGACCCCGCGGCAAGCGTCCCCCAGTGGATGACCTACCGCAACCCCGTCCGGCAGCTTTCCTCCGACGCGAAGTCGATCTTCCGAATGCTCCGGGCCCTTGTCGCCCCAAAGGCCAGGGGCGAGCAGAAGCGCGCCGCAAAGGGCATGGGCGGCCCCGGCACCCTTCTCTACATTCTCTGGAACGAAGTCCACTCCGGTTTCTTCCGCTCAATGGGCTTCCTGCGCTTCCTCTGCGTCAACCTCGCGATTCTCAACCTTCTGCCCATCCCCGTCCTCGATGGCGGCCACATTCTCTTCGCCATCGCCGAAATAGTCACCCGCCGTCGCCCGCCGCCAAAATTCGTGGACGCCGTCACCACGGCCTTCGCGATTCTCCTCATTGGGCTCATGGCGCTGCTGCTGTTCCGCGACGCCGTGCGGATCGGCCGCGCCGTGTCCCGCCAGGACGCCGCCGAGTCGGGGGCGAAGTGATGTGCGGCCTCCCCCCGCGCGCGACGACCCGGCGCATCCGCCTGGGGCGCGTTGAAATCGGCGGCGGCGCCCCCGTCTCCGTCCAGACCATGTGCAACACCGACACCCGCGACGTCGCGGCGACGGTGTCGCAGATCTCCCGCGCGATGGACCTGGGATGCGACATCGTCAGGCTGGCAGTGCCGGATTCCGAAGCTGCCGACGCCCTGGCGCGCATCCGCAGGGCCCTCCCCGATGTCCCGCTCGTCGCGGACATCCATTTCGACTGGCGCCTCGCAATCGCCTCGGCGGAGGCCGGCGCGGACGGCCTCCGCATCAATCCAGGCAACATCGGCGGCGCGGAGCGCGTCCGCGCCGTCGTCCGCGCCGCGAACTCGCGCGGCATTCCAATCCGCGTGGGCGTGAACGGCGGTTCGCTTGAGCGTGACATTCTCGAAAGGCACGGAGCCGCCACGCCGGAGGCGCTCGTCGAGAGCGCCCTGCGCCATGTCCGCCTGCTGGAGGACGAGGGCTGCGGGTCCATCAAGATTTCAGTCAAGGCATCGGACGTCCCGCGGACGCTCGCCGCCTACCGGCTTCTCTCGGCCAAGACCCGCTGGCCCCTGCACCTCGGCGTAACCGAGGCCGGCACATTCCTGGCCGGGACCGTCCGCTCCTGCGTTGCGCTGGGCCAGCTCCTTTCCGAGGGGATTGGCGACACCGTACGCGTCTCCCTGACCGACACCCCCGAACAGGAAGTGCGCGTTGGCGTGGAACTTCTCCGCGCCTGCTCGCTTCGCGCCCCGGGCCCGCATGTCACCTCGTGCCCGACATGCGGAAGGACGCGCGTGGACGTGGCCGGCACTGCGCGGAAGGTGGAGGACGCGCTTGAGGCGCACTACCGGGCCAATCCCGACGCGCCACGCCCGCACGTCGCGGTCATGGGGTGCGTCGTCAACGGCCCCGGCGAGGCCAGGGGCGCCGACATCGCCGTCGCCGGCGGCGACGGCAAGTTCGCGCTCTATGTCCGCGGCGAATTCGCCAGGACAATCCCCGAGGCCGACGCCGCGGGCGAAATTCTGGCCCTGGCCACGGCCTGGCGGGAATAGGCGCCGCAGGCGGTGCCCGGCCAGCCCCGCTTAGCAGCGCTCCTCGCGGCACTCCACGACCGGTTCGCCATCGCCGCCGCGGCGCCATGTGACGCGGATGCGGCCCCACGGGGTCGGGACTACGCCCCCGGCGGAGTCGATTCCGGCCGGCGGGCGCGGGCGGACGCTGTACCTGGCATATCCGGGGGCGGTCGGCTCGACACCCAGGACGTAGTTCGTCAGAATGCCGGAAATCGCCGTGTCGGGGTGCGCCTCGTCGCCCCAGCCGCGAACATGGAGGGTCATGCACTCGCTCGTGAGGCGCGGCCCTTCCCATGCCGGGTCGAGGACTTCCTTCCAGCCGTGCTCAAGGATGCGCGCGAGGGCGTCGTCGGCGAAACCGTACTCGAAAAGGCCGCGCACAAATAGCGCCTGGAACTTGCCATGGCCGTGGCGCTCGATGGTCCGGCGGATGGACGCGGCCTCTGCATCCGTGCAGAAGCGCACCGCCAGCGCGAGGGCGTTAGCCTCGCCCTGGTAGTCGTCGGTTTCTACGGCGCCGGCGAAGCGGCCCTTCCCATCGCTCCAGAAGACCCGCCTGACTGTGGCGGCGAGAGTTTCCGCCGCCGCGCGCCATCCCGGCGCCTTCCCGGATTCGCCAATCCATTCCGCGACATCCGCCGCGTCGCGATACGTCTTCCACAGCAGGATGTTCATGTAGGCGCGGTGGTATGTGGACGCCTCCCCGAAATCGAGGGCGCTGGCGTGCTTGCTCGTTTCATGGCGCTGCTCGAAAAGCCCGTCGGGGCGGCAGTTCGCCATGAGATACGACACCAGGTCGCGCACCGCCGGGAACAGCTCCGCCGCGAGCGCCATGTCGCCGGTGTGCAGGATGTGGTCGCGCAGAACCGGTATGAACCACGCGGCGAATTCGTCTGACGGGAACGGGCCGTATTCGCCGGCCATAAGCGGGCCGTGCGACTCCGGGTAGGGGCACGCCTGGACATAGCCTTCCGGCGTCCGGTTTTCGGCGAGCATCCGCAGTGAACCGGGCATGTAGGGGCTCTCCGGCCCCCATGCGGCGTACATGTTGCGCTGCGCCCACCAGAGGTCGCCGCTCCAGACAAGGCGGTCTCGCTTGGCGCCGTCCGAGAGGTAGGCGTGGGCCGGGCCAAGCGTGACGGCCCCGCCCGGCGTTTCCACGCGGATCGCGCTCACGCGTTCCGGTATCGCGGCGAGCTGGCATGTGCGCACCCCCATGCGCCAGATGGCGGTGAGGGTGCCGTCCGAACACGTGAACGAACCGGCTGGCGGCTCAGCCGCATGGGTGCCGCGGTTTTCCAGGGCGAAGTTCGAAATCGTCACGGCCGTGCCGGGCGTGTCGAGCGTGAAGCGCGCGTACCGCACGAGGCCCTGCTGGAGAGTGGCCGCGTAGCGCCCCTCCGCCGCGACGCGGAACAGGTCGTGGCGGTCGGTGCTTGCGGGGAGGATTGGCAGATCCACCTCCGGCCCGAGGTACTTCGCCCGGGTTTCGCGGGTGAAGTCGCCGGTGTCGCAAAGCCCCCCCGGATGGCAGGCGTAGGAGACACGCACGACCGGCTCGCCCCCGACTCCGGTTGCCGTGAAGGCCGGGTATCCGCCTTCGCATTCGGGGCCGAAGTCCAGTACGGCCACCGGTCGTTCCCCGCCCTCCGGCCAGGACAGGCGGAATTCGGAATTTACGGATAGCGCTTTCATGTTGCGATACACCAGTTGAAGTTCGTTGATTGCCAGAATATCCTGTGTCATTCCCCTGGCGCTGGGTCGTTTGGGTTGTACTTCGGCCCTGATTCCATTGCCAGCAGCATTTGTCCTGTCCCATCTTCGATCCTGCTGGGCAAATCCGAAACGACATCGGCCATTCCGCGGAGCTCCGGCATTGGCGCGGCAGGATGATGATGCGGTGCGTAAATCGAATCATATATGGCCCTTGCCATGACGTATGCGAGGACAGGCGGAACGGCGTTTCCAACTTGCGTGAACTGCCGGGCAATCGGTCCAGTGAACTCGTAGGAATCCGGGAATGTCTGCAGGCGGGCGCACTCCCGCACCGACATCGTCCTTGGAATATATGGATGCAGGTGGGATCGCCCGCCACCGCCTGTGCCGCCGGCTATGATCGTTTTCGATGGCTGGAAGGGATCTAGACGGTCTACGCGTCCGAGCTTGTCGCGTTTCCCGAACGAAAGCCGCATGTACCGCTCAACGGACTCGGCTTCGTGCTTGCGCGTGACATGGCCCTGAAGCCCATCGCAGGGAGTGGTGAACACACTTCCCGCCGTCAGGCGGACTTTCTCCCGCGCTGGGAAAACGAAATGGCCGATTCGACTACCAACGATGATCGTGCGCAGCCTCTTTTGGGGAACGCCGTAGTCTGCGGCATCGACAACGCGCGGCGGCGTCACGTCGTAACCGCCCTCGCGCAGCGTCTCGCAGGCCTTGGCGACCTGTTCGCCGCCGTCAATGGTTAAAAGGCCGTCCACGTTTTCGATGAGGAAGGTCTCGGGCTTGAAATGCAGGATGACCTGGATGTAGCAAAAGAGGAGATTTCCGAGTTTGGCGTGGTGGAACCCGGTCCTCTTGAAATTCTCGCCGCTCTTGGAAAACCTCTGGTTGGCCGCAACGCTGAACGACTGGCATGGCGGGCCACCATGGAACACCCCCGGGAAATCATGCGGGACGCCCATCGCCTCCAAGGCGGCGATCACGGCTGGGAAGTCGTTCATGTCCCCCGCCGCGAACGGCGGGCCGACAATGTTCTCTGCTCCGTTTCGGCGCAGCGTTTCGCAGAACATCGGATTGATTTCGACATCGGCGACATTGCGGAACCCTGCCGCCTTGAAACCGATGTCCATCCCGCCAGCGCCGGAGAAGAAACTCACGCAGGGGATGCCGCCCGCAACGGCGGGTCGGCAATCCACGGGCACGAACTTCTCGCCATGGACGGGCTTCCATTCCGGCGCAGATCCCGCGTCGGCATAGACGAGGCTTTCGTAGTCAAGCCCGCGCGAGGCAAGTGCCTCGTCCAACGACATACTGGAAGAACCGCATTCGCGCAGGATGGAAATCTGGGAATTGGGAGTAAGGCGCTTCATGCCACGATTTCCCCTTTGGCCAGCCGGTACACGTCCGCCGCCATTTTCCTCGACCCGAAATCATCCACGCCCCAATCCTTGAGCTTTTGCCTGTAGTAAATGTGGATGCTCTTATGGCAATTGGGGCACAATGGGACCATGTCATCCAGGGAAGTCGTCGTGCCGCCAACGAGTATCGTCGAAGACAGTGGGAGAAGATGGTGGAGCTCAAGAATATTTTCCGTCCAGGGGTAGCGCCGTTTGACATCCAACCGGCAGGCATCGCAAACCGCGGCAGGATGCAACTCGAAGAACCGTTTTCTGACCAATGGGCTCCGCTCCAATTTTCCGTGAGTCCTAAACGTGCGCCCGCCTTCCCGGAACGTCTCCGCCGGGAAACCCCGGTCATTGAGATCGATGTCAAGCTTTCGGAAATACGCGTCGCCTCCGGTCTCGGCAATGGCAAAGAATTCCTCTTCGGGCAGCGACTTCCTTTCGTGGCGGACAACCGGGGCGGTCGCCTTCAGGATTGCGGCCATATCCGAGGAATCAAGGTAGAGCCTTCCGTCGAACCATTTCATGAACGATGACTGCCCCATGAACGCCAGCATTTCCCTAACTTGTCTTTCCTCATCCCCGTGCGGGCTTCTCCCAGTTGGCGACAGGCGTTGATACCACGACATATCCTCCGTCCCCATGCAATTATTGCCGATGACGAAGGAGAACACTTCGTCAAGCGAAACCCCCGAACTTCCACGCGACGCCGCGAATTTCACAAGTGCGGCAAAAGGGTATGCCGGCGGAACGGCGGCGTTGTAGTCGTCAAACGCGGGGAAAGGCAGAGTGAAATGCGAAAAAACGAAATCAAGATACTCGTCCGGCGTCACGCCGGAAGAAGGATCCGCCAACTTCCGGCACAGGGGAGTGACGGCCAGACGGTGCCCGACATCCGTTGCAAGGAGAGAGCAGCGGAATACGCGTGCGTAGTTGCGCCATACCCTGTAGTGATCCGGCTTGAACCCCAATCCGGTGTGTTCGACAAGCGGTGCCCGAAGGGGATCCTCCCCCACGTTGAGAACGACACCTTCCATTTGGGAAAGCGTTTCGGCTATGCGGACGACATTGTCAAAGCGGAAATAGTCGAGTCGTCCCTGATCCCATCTCCATCTCATGGTATTTTCCATTGCAAAATACTTCCGGGACCATTGTCATCCCATGTAATGATCAACGCAGAGGCGCAGAGGTTTCTGGCATTGTTTGCAAAAAGCCATGTGCAACCATCCCATTCAGGATATGGGCAAGTGGCGTCAGCGTCCTTGTTCTCCGCGCATCTGCGTTAAAACACTTGTGGGACGCCAGTGTTCCGGGGCAATTGCCAGGAATCACCCACGGGCCTTCGCCGCGATGTCGAGGACGCGCATGACTTCCAGCGCCTCCTCCGTCGTCACCCTGAATGGAGTCCCCCTTGTCAGGTGCGCGTGGAGGTCGTCCCAGATGCAATCCGGGGCCATGTCGGTGCGCACAGGCCGCTCCTCCTCAATCCATGGGAGTTCCTCGCGGCTGCCGAAGGTGTCCATGAGCGCGGTCGTCGCGCGGCGGCGCGGAATCTTCCCCTTGGGATCGAGATAGCGGAGGCGCAGTGTCTTCTCGTCATCGGAGACAAGCGTCCCGCGGGTCCCAATCACGAAGTAGACAGGGGACTTGAGCGCCGCGCCGCCGCTGATTTCGATTTCAACCAGCGGGCCGGCCTTGCCCTTGAGAAGGAGGTGGACGTGGTCCTCCGCGTCACCGACGGCCGCGATGCGGCGAAGTTCGGAATGCATGAACGTCGGGCGCCCCCCGATGAACTGGAGCGCGTGGTCGACGAGGTGCGGCCCCCAGTTGAGAAGCTGGCCACCGCCCTCGGCGACGATTGTCTGCCAGTCGTCGCGGCGGGCGTAATGGTGGCGGCAAAGGCGCATTTCAACGATGTCGCCCAGGATTCCGGAGGCAATGACGTCCTGCACGTCGTTGAATGCCGCCTCCCAGCGCCGGTTGTGGCGGAAGAAGAGCCTTCCGGGATGCCTGCGGCCTTCCGCGGCGATGCGCTTCGCGTCGGCGTAGCTTGTGGCGATTGGCTTTTCATCCATCACGAACTTGCCGGCTCGTAGCGCGGCGATGGACAATTCCGCGTGCGTGGGGGTGCGCGTGGCCACGCTCACGAGATCGACGTTGGGATCCGCAATGAGCTTTTCTGCGCGGGCATAGGTTTTCGCGCCAGGCACGGCTTCGGAGAAACGTTTGCGCCGTGCCGCGTTCGGGTCGCATCCCGCGACAATCAGGTATTTGTCCTGGCGCTTGAGGAGTTCCTGGGTTTGCATTCCAAAACCGGCCCTGCCAAGGCCGATGATGCCGACTTTGATTTGCGAGTTCATTGCAGTCGTTTCCTTGTTGCGGTTGATATTCAAAGGGACGGGAATAGTCTACCCAATGGCGCCCATTTGTGCAAGTGTCCGACCTGTGGGGAATGCCGATGTCACGATGCGCGACATTCGGTTTCCACGCCAAATGCTGAAAATCCCCCATCCGTCCGTGGCGCGGCGCATGGGCCGCCTATATCCCGTCAGGTGTGGCCGCGGTTCCGGAGAGGAGCCCCCTGAGGTAGCCGAGGGCGAAGAGGCGGCCGGTTGCGCCGTAGCCGTCGCGCGCGTCGGCGGAGCCCATTGCGGGAACGTGGTCGACGCGGATCGGGGTGCCTTCGGGGAGGCATTCGCGGTAGAGGCGGATCAGGCGCGCCATGTCGAGCTGCCCGTCGTCGTGGAAGGTCTCGCGGAAGCGAGCGGCGGCGCCGCGCGCGTTCCGGAAATGGACGAAGAAGATGCGGTCCCTCCAGCGCGGCACGAGGGAATACACGTCCTCGCCCATCATGGCGAAGGTAGCCTGGCAGAAGGTCGCGCCGAGGCAGGGCGAAGGCGCGAGCGCCCAGGCGCGCTCGAAGGCCGCGGCGCTGCGCAGGATGCGCGCGACCGGGCCGAGGCGCGGCAGCGGCGGGTCGTCGGGATGGAGCGCGATGCGGACGCCGTGCTTCTCCGCGACCGGCACGGCGGCGCGCAGGAATACGGCGAGGTTGTCCCAGAGCGTTGATTCGGAGATTTCGGGCGTCCCCTCCGGCGCGCGGAACTCCGCCTCGTCGAAGCCGGTCACGAGCGCGCCGCCGCGGTCTGGCAGATCCTGGCGGGTGCGCGTCCAGCCGATCGCGGCCATGAAGTTGGCGCACAGGACCTTGACGCCGAACTCCTCCATGATCGGGAACATGGCGAGGGCCTTTTCGATGCACTCGTCGCGGCGCGCGTCCCCGAGCTTGATGTGGTCGTGGAGCGCGTTTGGCAGCGGCTCGACCACGAGCGGCGAAATGCCGGCGGAGCGGAAGCGCTCGACGACGGCGCGCCAGTGCGAGCGGTTCGCCGGATCGAAGTCGGGCGTTTCCGGGAGGCGGATCGTGCCGTGCGCGACCCCGCACTGGAGGGCATAGTCCCACGTAAGGTCGCGCGTGGAGCGGAAGTAGTCGGTGATGATCATCGTTTCGAATCTCTAATGGGGAGTTTGCGGGGCGGATAAAATTCTACCAAATGCCATCCCGGAAACCAAGTTGAAAAGGTGAACACCAGTCTTATTCCCATTTTTTGGGGACAAGCCTGGTGAAGGGAGACGGAAAAGGCCCGTGGCAGGCTCCATCATCAGGCGGATGGCGGCCGGTCATTTCCGCCGCGCCCGCCTCCGGCATTCAAGCATCGACATCCCCGTCCGGGCCTTGAACATCCGGGCGAAGTGGACCGGGGACGCATAGCCGATCATCTCCGGGATTTCGCCAATTGGAGTATTCGTCCCTTCGATGATCTCCTTGGCCTTTTCGATGCGCGACATCGCGATGTCGTCCGAGAGCGTCGTGCCGAACACCGTCCTGTAGCTCACCTGGAGGGTCCTGGCCGAGCAGCTCAGCATCCTGGCCAGCCGCGCCACCCCGATCGGCTCGCCCGCGTGGCTGCGAAGGTAGTCGCGGGCCCTGACGGCGCGGCTGGCGCTTCCGTGCGCGTCCGTGGTTGACATCCGCTGCACCACGCGCCGGACGCCGAAGGTCTCCGTCCGGCCGCCGGGCGCGCCGCCAATCATCGCGAGAATCGCATCCGCGGCGCGCCGGCCGCACCCAACGAAGTCCGGCTCGATGGAGGTGAGCGTCGGCGACGTGCTTTCGCATATCCATTCCTCGTTGTCAACCGCGACGACCTGAATCTGCTCCGGCACGGAGATGCCCTCGGCGCGGCAGACGTTGAGGACGTGCATCGCCCTCTGGTCGTAGGAGACGAAAAGCCCGCACGGCTTGGGGAGCGCCCGGAGCCACGAGGCCAGCGCGTCCAGGTCGGCAAGCGACCCGCGCCGCCTGCGCGGCGGCTTGTAAACAGCCGCCGCCAGCCCGCGCTCCGCGAGCGAGCGCAGGAAGCCAGCGCGCCTTGCGGCATCCCAGCCGGCCCTCGCCATGTCCAGCCGCGAGCCGACAAAGCCGAACGACGCCAGGTCGTGGCGGACAAGCAGTTCCGCCGCCGCGCGCGAAATCGCGCCGTCGTCGCAGACGAGCGACACGGACCTCCCCGCCGCGGCCGGGAGGTCGCACGGCTGGCTGACGAAGACAATCGGGCAGCGGTTCCCCGCCGCCGCCAGCCGCCGCGCGAACCTCCCGTCGATGCCGCCGCATGTGACGATGCCGTCCACGTCCGGCTCGAAGGCGTATTCGCTGTCGTTGTCGCCAGGATGGGCGCCGTGGACCAGCAGCGAGACGTCCGGGTGTCCGGAGAGTTCCCGGACGACGCCCGAGGCTACCGCCTTGGCCGACGAGTAGGCGAAGTCGCCCAGGAACAGGATTCGGCGCATGATAGGCGAATGGGTTGGTGCGCGCTTTTTCATGAATGAATATTATAACGCATTTTCCACTTTTGCGCGATAGATGCGTATTTTTGTGCGCATTGCATGCCAACAATCATTTCGGAAAATGGTAGAATTGTAGGCGTCATCACTCCCTCAAACGAAAAGGAGAAAAAAATGAACTGCAAATCCATCGCAATCGCCGCCGCGGCGGCTCTGGCTCTGGCTGCAACGTCCACCGCATTCGCAGACAACATCGCCTGGGGCAACAAGACGGGGCAATTTGTCTGGTCGTCGATTGGGAACTGGCTGTCGGCGGACAATACAAGCGTTTCCATGAACCGTTTGCCGGACGAAGCAGACGACGTGTTCCTCTGGGCTGGCGGATTGAGCTCAAGTCCGCTCGTCGTTGAGAACGGCGAAGTCGCCTTGACGAGAAATTTCAGCATCAGCTATGTCAAGAATTCCTCAACCGGCAACACGAGGAACATTCTTTTCGAAATCGCGGATGGTGGCGTGATGACGAACGCTGGCCCCGTCGTCCTCGGAAACATCGCGAGCGGCGTCACGTCCGGCCGGGCCGTGAGCGGTAGCGCGACCGTTCGCTCCGGCGGGGCGTGGACGGCGCTGTCGGACGTGACCGTCGGCAATGGACTCACTCCGTCGGCGAACAACGCGCATACGAGCCGCATCGTCGTAGAGCAAGGCGGCAAAATGGAGCAGACGGCCGGAGAATTCATCGTTGCCGGATACGCCGGCTACGACGGCGTCGTAACGAACGCCGGCGAGCTCGCCGCATGCGATCTCCTTGTCGGCGAAAGCGGGAACGGAACGCTCGTGAACGACGGCGCCCTTGCCGTGGCGAACAAATTCCGCGTGGCGCGCGGAGTTGGCAGTTCCGGCACGTTCGTTCATCGCGGCGGCACGATCTCGCACGCGGCGGCCTCTTCACAGCCGATCCGCGTCGGGTATCTGGGAACCGGTCGCTTCGAGGTCGCCGCCCCGCTCGCCTTCACGTCGGAAATGATGGTCGTCGGAAATGAAAACGGCTCCAGAGGGACGCTCGTCGTGGACGACACGCTTTCCGGCATCAAGATCCTCAAACTCGGTGAAAACGCCGGATCGGAAGGAACACTTCTCCTGAACGGCGGTAGCGTCACGGTGAACGCGACGACAGCTGCCACGGCATCGGACTCCGGCCACGCGATCTGGGTCGGCATGGTGAACGAAAGCGGCGACCAGGCTCAGACCGCGACCGGACGGATCCAAGGCCACGGCAAGATCGGCCGCACGGAGGTGGACACCGATGCAAGGCACGCGCGCATCAAGAACTACGGGCGCATTGTCGCAGATGGCGGCGACCTCGACCTTGGCCTCTTCCGACTCGTCGGGCTTCCGACCGTCGATGCGAACAAATGCGGCACGAACGGATGGTTTGCCGTGAATGGCGGTCGTCTGATCTATCCGCGCCGCCTGCCCGTTTCCAGCGTGAACCACGTTGCCGTCGGCGACTACGGCACATTCTCCGGCACGGACGGCAATCCCGACACCTCCCTTGTGAACAGCCTCCAGATCGGCCTCTACCAGGATGGTAAGCAACGCATTTCGAACAACCGCACATTCGCGATGCTCTACGCATCCGACCGCGATGACATCCCCGGAACGATTCCCTGCGACGCCACTGCCGGCGACAAGGTTCTCGGCGTCTGGCGGCTGGGACACTTCTCGGACATCGGCGATGTCGGCGCGGCGCCGGAGACGCCGTGGTCCGCGTTTGACTCGGTTTCGGTACGCATCCGTTTCGACGACTCCGAAGTCGATTTTTCCAAGGACACCGTCGCCCTGTATCGATATGACGGCTCGACGTGGCGGCGCGTTGGCAAGGCCACAAGCGGCATCCACGTCGAAACCAACGAGCTTCAGCCGCGCTACGATTCCGAGTCCGACAACTGGAACATCGGCTGGTTCGCCGTCGTCCGCAAGCGCATCAATCCCTTTGTGCTGGTTGTCCGGTAAATGAAGCGATGAACATGTCCCGTTTGCATTCCCTTTGCGCCTCTCTCTGCGTCCTTTGCGCCGGTTCCGCCGCCGGCGGCATCAAATGCGTCGCGCACCGCGGCGACTATCCCGACGCGCCGGAACATTCGATGGCCGCCTACCGCAATGCGGTGGAGCGCGGCAGCGAGGTGCTGAAGCTCGACGTTCATCCGTCCAGGGACGGCGTGATCGTCCTTTCCCACGACCCCACCTTCAAGCGCACGATGGGCTGGGACGTCCGGATCCGCGATGTCACATGGGACGAAATCCGGCGGCACACCTATCTCCTGGGCGGGCAACCCACGCAGGAGCGCGCCGTATCGCTCCCGGAGGCGCTTGAAGTCGTGAAGTCGATCCCGGAGTTTTGGATTGACTTCAAGTCCTTCGATCCTGACTTTGCCGAACGGGTGCTCGCGACCTTCGCGCAGTTTGGAATCGGCCAGGACCGCCTCATGGTGGCGACCTACAATGGCGACGCCCTGCAATACTTTCGCAAGGCGCACCCATCGATCCGCCGCATCGTCCACATCGACTTTTGCGAACAGGACGGCAAATGGTCCCTTTCCTTTGAGAGGCACTTGGGAATCCTGTGCCGAAAAGCCGCCGACGGCGAGCCGTATTCGCCGGAAGTGGCCGAACACATTCTCGAATGCGCCCGGACGCTCGACCTCTGGGGCGTGAATCTATGTGCCGTGCCGCAGGTCGTCACGCCGGGACTCGTTGCGCGGCTGCACGGCGAAGGGCTGGCCGTCTCGCTCGCGCTCGTCCACGATGCCGCGACGGCGCGCGTTTTCGCCAATCACGGCGGGGACTTCGTCGTGACGCGCGACCGCCGCGTTGTAGCACCTATCATATGCGCTGGACAAAGAAAGGAACTTTGCTGGCAATGCGGGCCCAACGCCCGCATCGAGGGGAATCTGCTCGTCGTCGATGTGCCCGTCGGCGAGGAGAAGACCGGCGGTCTCGCCACGGCCGAGATCGACCTTTCGGCGTGGGATGGCAAGCCCGTCGGGGCGGAGATCGTCGCGAGCGGCGAGCGCATCGCGAAGCCGCTCAACTGGTACACCGGCCTCAAGTTCCAGTTCGAATACGAGGATGCGCTTTCCGGCGAGTGGTCCTATCCGAACACGCCGTCCCGCCTCGGCGACTTCCCCACGCTGACGATCCGCGTCTCCGACCTCTCCTCCGGCGTGTCGCGCTCGAAGGCGCGCATGATGATCGGCCTCCAGGAGACGAGCGGCCGCGCCGTCTTCGACCTTTCCACGCTGCGCATCGGCGACCCCGCGCCTCTCTGGCCCGTCACGAACCAGACCCACCGGTGCGCGTACACTGGAAGTCTTAACGCGGAGGCGCAGAGACGCGGAGAAACGCAGGGTGACAATCCTGCAATCCTGTCTACTCAATCTTCGGGCGAAAACGCCTCTGCGCCTCTGCGTCTCTGCGTTAAAAAATTGCGCGGCGTCATGTCCCCGTCGCGGAAGGATCCGCCGTTCATGACGGAGGCCGACTTCGACACGCTCCAGTCGTGGGGCGTCACCCTGATCCGCTACCAGATGTCGAGCAACGACGTGCGGCCCGAGGGCGAAGACCAGGTCGCGTGGTTCGACCGCTGGCTCGCCCCGAAGCTGGACCACTTCGATTCGTTCGTCCTGCCCGAGGCCGCCAAGCGCGGCATGAAGGTCGTGCTCGACCTCCACGAGGCGCCCGGCGGCAGGGACGAAGCAAACGAAATGCGGATGTTCCACGACGAGCGCATCGCCGCGCATTTCGTCGAGACGTGGCGACGCATCGCGGAGCGCTTCAGGGGGCGCGAGGGAATCTACGGCTACGACCTCGTCAACGAGCCGATGCAGACCTCGGAGGCCGCCCCGGGCTGCGACTTCTGGACGCTCCAGAAACGCGCCGCCGAGGCGATCCGCGAAATCGACCCGGACACCCCGATCCTCGTGGAATGCAACTCCCAGGACGACCCGGCGGCGTTCGCCTCGTTTTCGCCGCTCGATCTCGTGAACGTGATCTACGAGGTCCACATGTACAAGCCGCTCGCCTACACGCACCAGGGCGTGATGTGGAAGCAGGGCGAACTGAGCTCCTACCCGGACGAAACGAAGGGCTGGAACAAGGACTACCTGCGGGCGTGCCTCAAACCGGTGCGGGACTTCCAGCTGCGGCACGGCGCGAAGATCTACGTGGGCGAGTTCAGCGCCGTCGCGTGGGCACCCGGCGCCGACCAATACCTCCGCGACTGCATCGGCCTCTTCGAGGAATACGGGTGGGACTGGACCTACCACGCCTTCCGCGAATCGGGCGTGTGGAACGTCGAATGGGAGGGCCCGGGCCGCGACTCGCTCGGCCCCGCCGCCGCCGACACCCCGCGCAAGCGCGCCCTGCTCGAAGGCTTGCGGCGGGAGTGATGTTTGAGAATCCGATTGCGGTCGAATGCCGTCGATAGCGGTCGATGGCAATCGATTGCAGCCGGTAGCAGTCGATTGGGCTCATTGCCAGTTTTCCTTTACAACACCGTCATGTCCTGCCTCCCCGTCGGCCTCGTCGCCGAATTCCTTGAAAACCCGCTTTGTCTCGAAACGCCGGCGCCGCGCCTCTCGTGGAGGCTCGACGACGCGCGCGCCGGCGCGCGCCAGACCGCCTGCCGCATCGCCGCCGCGTCGTCCGCCGCCAGACTTGAGGCGGGCGACCACGACCTCTGGGACACCGGTCGCGTCATGTCGGCGGAGACGCTTGACATCCGCTATGCCGGCAAGCGTCTTCCATCGCGCGCTTCCGTCTTCTGGCGCGTGATAGTCTGGGACAAGGACGGCAAGCCTTCGCCGTGGAGCGCCATCGCGCATTTCGAGATCGGGCCGTTTGCGCCGGGCGACATCGCGGCGGAGTGGATCGGCTCCGCGCGGCCGCGCGACAAGGCCGGGTTGCCCGTGCCGATGTTCCGCAAGGCGTTCACCCTGCCCGCCGCGCCGGTCAAGGCGCGGCTCTACGCATCGGCCTTCGGCGATCTCGCGATGTCCGTCAACGGAAGCCCCGCGGGCGCCGACCTCTTCGTGCCCGGCTGGACCGACTACCGCAAGCGCGTCCCGCTCGTCGCGTGGGACGTGGCGCCGCTGCTGCGCGCGGGCGAAAACGTCCTCGGCGCGATGCTCGCTGACGGCTGGTTCGCCGGGACGATGGTCTGGCCGGACCACCGCTGCCATTACGGCAAGCGCACCGCCTTTCTGGCGCAGCTTGAGGTCGAGTTCGCCGACGGAACAAAGCAAATCGTCGTCTCGGACGACTCTTGGCGATACACCGAACGCGGCCCCGTCCGCGACGCCGACCACTACAACGGCGAGACCTACGACGCGCGCCTGGAAATGCCAGGCTGGGATGCGCCCGGCTTCGCCGCGCGCGGCTGGCGGAGGGCCGCCGTTGTCGAGGACCGCCCTCACCCGGCGCTCTGCGGCCGCATCGCGGGACCGGTG
>JAFWPM010000238.1 GCA_017509565.1 Kiritimatiellia bacterium
CGGCCGTCGTCGAGGACCTGGAGGAGGAGGTTGAATATGTCCGGATGGGCCTTCTCTATCTCATCGAGGAGAACCACGCAGTAGGGCTTGCGGCGGACGCGTTCGCTGAGCTGGCCGCCCTCCTCGTAGCCGACATAGCCCGGAGGCGCACCGATGAGGCGCGATACCGAGAACTTCTCCATATACTCGCTCATGTCGATGCGGACGAGGTTCTCCTCGGAATCGAAGAGGTACTCCGCGAGGGAGCGGGCGAGCTGGGTCTTGCCGACGCCGGTCGGGCCGAAGAAGAGGAAGGTGCCGATCGGGCGGTTGGGGTCCTTGAGGCCGGCGCGGCTGCGGCGCAGAGCGCGGGCTATCGCCGCGATGGCCTCCCTCTGCCCGACGACGGACTCCTCCATCTCCTTTTCGAGGTGGAGCAGCCGCGACATCTCGTCGCGGCTCATGCGCTCGATGGGGACGCCCGCTATTGTCGCGACCGTCGCGGCGATGTCGTCGGCCGTGAGCTCCTTCGCCCCCGCGCCAGTCTGCCTGCGCCAGGCGTCCACGGCGCGTTCGAGCCCGTTCTGCTCCGCCTGCTCCAAGTCGCGGTAGTGCGCGGCGAGCTCGAAGTCCTCCTTCTGGATGGCCGCGTCCTTCTCCTTCTGGATTTCCCGGATCTTGGCCTCGATGGCCTTGATTTCCGGCGGGCGCACCGATGTCTTGATGCGCATGCGCGCGCCGGCCTCGTCTATCGCGTCAATCGCCTTGTCCGGAAGGTTGCGCCCGGGCTGGTACCTCGCCGTCAGGCGAACCGCCGCCTCAAGGGCCGCGTCCGAATATTTGACTCCATGGAACGCCTCGTACTTCGGGCGGACGCCGCGGAGTATCTCCACCGCCTCCTCCACCGAGGGTTCGTTGACGGTGACCGTCTGGAAGCGGCGTTCGAGCGCGGCGTCCTTTTCAATGAACTTGCGGTATTCGTCAAGCGTGGTGGCGCCGATGCACTGAAGTTCGCCCCTCGCCATCGCCGGCTTGATTATGTTGGCCGCGTCCATCGTCCCCTCCGCGCTGCCGGCGCCGACAATGGTGTGGAGTTCGTCCATGAACAGGATGACGTTCTTCGACTGCCTGACTTCATCGAGAATGGCCTTGATGCGCTCCTCGAACTGGCCGCGGTACTTCGTCCCGGCGACAAGCAGCGCCATGTCGAGCGTGTAGAGCTGCTTTTCGCGCAGGGCTTCGGGCACCTCGCCGTCGGCTATGCGCTGGGCCAGGCCCTCGACCACCGCCGTCTTGCCCACGCCGGCGTCGCCCAGCAGCGCCGCGTTGTTCTTGGTGCGGCGGCAGAGTATCTGGACGAGGCGCTCCATTTCGGCCTTGCGCCCGATCACCGGGTCAAGCAGCCCCTGCCTGGCCTGGGCCACGAGGTTGCGGCCAAATGAATTCAGCGCCATGTTTTTTTCGGGGACCGGCCCGCGCCCCGGCGCGCGCGGGATGCCGTCGTCCTGCGCATCCTCCTGTTCGTCCCCGGCGGGCGGCTCTTCTGAATCGCCCCCCCTGTCGCCGGACAGCTTTTCAATGGCCTCGGCGACCTTGTCGCGGCTGAGCCCCATTCTCGCCAGCGTCGAGTAGGCGATGCCTTCGGTCTCCCCCATCATCGCAAGCAGCATGTGTTCGGTGCCGATGCGGCGGGCTCCCGCGCGCTCGCACTCGGCCTGCGCGATGGCGATGACCTTGCGCATTCGCGGCGTGAAGTCGCGGTCGCCCATCAGCTTGATGTCGCCGTCGCCCTCCTTGAGCGATCCCAGCAGCTGGTCCCGCACGGCATCCGGGTCTACGCCAAGCTCGCGGAGAACGTCGTTCGCGAAGCAGCTGTCGAGCGCGACTATGCCAAGCAGCATGTGCTCGGTCCCCACGTAGGGGTGGTTGAGCCTGTCGGCTTCGGCCTGCGCCTGGCGCCGCGCCGCCTCTAGGTGTCTGCTGAACTTCTGGTCTCTCATGTCTTTGCCCCTTACCCTAAATAGAAATCTCCCTCTTTGCCAAATCCGCCATACCGGATTCACCGCCTTGGCGCCCCCGCCCTCCGGTCACGCGGGCAGGCGCTACTCGACGACCTTTGCGCGGGCCAGAAAGCCGCGGAGGCTGTCGGCGCGAATCGTGTCAATGTCGTCCTCCGCGTCGTCGCGGGCGTCGTCGTCCCCGCTGAAGATGTCGGACAGGATGTCCCAGGCGTCCTTTTCATTCCGTGCCGAGGAGACGAACAATCCGCTGCGGATCCCACCGATTACATTCTCGACATCCTCGGGGGCGACACCCGTGATGTAGCCGGCGTCCAGTCCGGCGCGGACCGTCCAGAGCTTGGCGATGGCCTCGTCGCTGGAAATCGCGTAGGCGTTCTTGAGAATGGCAAGGTCGCGCGAGAAGGCGTCAAGGAGGAATGGGCGCGACACGTCGGTCGCGAACTCGTCGCGGGCGTCGAGCTCGCGCTCTATCAGCTCCTCTATGGCGCGCCGGAATGCGCGGGCGCCCTGTATCTCGCTCATCCCGCCAGCGCTGTCGTAGGACACCTTGCACAGGCCCGAGAAGTAGCCCGGAACCGAGCCGGACTGGTCGAATACGCACCCGCGCCTGCGCAGGTCGCGCATCGTCTCCTCCGCCGCATTGAGCATTTCGAGCCCGATCGGCAGGACGTATACGCTCATCTGAAGGCCGGTGCCGGAGAGCTGCGGGTTGGACGTCAAGTAGCCGATGTCGCGGCGGAACGCATATTCGACGCGCTCGCCAAGCGCGGAGTCCAGGGCGTCGAGCTTGTTCCAGACGCCCTCCGGGTCGAATGTCGGGACCGCGCACTTTAGCTGGAAGTGGTCTTCAATCCCGCAGGTTATTGCGCACTGCGATGGGATGTAGTGGCAGGCCACGGTTGAATTCTCGTCGCCCTCAAGTACGAATCCGGCGCGGTCGCCGCTTGGCAGGACGAATTCCGGCACTATGCCGGACGACTGCGCGGTGTCGCACATGAGCATGTCGCCAATTGTGGAAATCGAGTCAACCCGCGTGTGCGGGAGGTTCAGGGCGCCAAAGGCCGCATCGGCCTCCGCGACCATTGAGCCCACGAATGCCTCCCTGCGGCCCGGGTCGAAGGCCGGGAAGAACCGTTCGCCCTTCACGTTGCGGCGAAGCGTCGCCGCCGTGGCTACGACCACTAGCCCCTGCGGGGATTCAATGTGCCTTTCTCGCCTCCTGCGCATGGCGCCTCCGGGCTATTTGCCTCTTGAATCGCTGGCGCTGGCGGATTTGTCCGAAGCCCCGCCGCGACGCCTTGGTATCTTCCCGGCGAAAGCGCCGCCGATGCGCACATTGCGCGAGAGAAGATCCTTGAAGGCGGTATAGCAGTAGGGGCAGCCCAGCTGCGAGGTGTGGTCGATGTCTTCCGCGGTCGTGCCGCATTCCGGACACGGCGCGATGTCCTCGGCAAGAGTCCAGTGGCGGTTGTCATGCCTGGATTCATTGTCTTCGGCGTCTTCGTCAAAGGGGAACGGCAGGTCGGATTCGTCCCAGCCATCGAAGGCTGGCCTGTCTGACCTGTGCCTGTTTTGCCTGCGGCGGCCCTTCTCGCTTTCCCTTTCCGCGCATTCCCGGCAGACGTAGAGTTCCTTCTCCCTACCGTCCACCATCACGTGGATGGCCGTCCTGGCGTCGTTTTCATGGCAAATTTCACATTTCATCGGAAGGTATATTATACCATAAAGGCCCCGCTTTCACCCCCCATTTAAAGTCGCCCGCCAAATTGTGCACAAAGGGACAGACATTATATCCACTTCAACCCTCAACCGGCGGCGGACGCCGCGTCCGCGCTGGCCCTCTCGCCGGCCGAGGCCGCCGCCGCCGCCGGGGCGAAGGCCGCCGCCGAGGCGGCCCCGTCCCCGGCGGAGCAGGCGCTTTTGCCGCAGCCGCAGGCCCCTGCGATCGTAACAACCACGGAAAACGCGGAACCCACGGAACCGGCGCCGGAAAACGTTCAACCTTCCAACCCTTCAGCTTCTCAACCGGCGGCACAGCCGGCCGGAGTTGCGCCCGCGCCGGAAAATGGTATAATTGAAAACGCAATGGGTGGCGCGGGAACCGGGCGCGAATACGACTACATAGACGCCATCGCCGACGGCAACATCACGGGCAGGTTCACGCAGAAGGAAGCGGAGACTTTAAATGAAACCGGACATCAGGGACTACGAAATCTCATCACATCGCTGGATAGAGCCGGCGCCTCTCCCGAAGGAGAAGGCGGAGCTGCTGGCGAAGGCGGAGACGGAGGCGGACAGGGCTTTCTCGGAGAGGTTGCGGAACTATCTCCACAGGACCCAGCCGTAGGTGACCGATATCTCGGAGAAGGAAGCGAAAGCAAGGTCTTCGAGGACGCCACCTCCGGGAGGGCGGTCAAGATACGCCCGATTCCCGGCGCGGACAGGGCGGCCTTGCGCGAGCAGTTGGACGCGCTTGCGCGGCACAACGCGCTTTTCCCGAAGGACGCCTACGCAGCCAGGATCGTCTCCTTCAAGGGCGACGACGGGCGCGTGAACTACTATCTGCGGCTGACCCAGCCCCTCGTGAGGCCGCTGCGCGACGCCGACGGCTACACGGCGAAGCCGACGGAGGAGCAGATCGTCGCCGAGCTGATGAAGATACGCCAGGACTGGGTTTTCCACGGCACGCTCGACGAGGCGGCGACGGACACGGACGGGGATTCCGGCAAGGTCGGCGCGGACAGGTTCATGGCGGTCTGCCCCGACTACGTGGTGACTGACTTCAAGCCGGGCGAGAACACCTTCATCGACGAGGAGACGGGCGAGGTCCGCTTCATCGACCCCCGCATCCTCCGCAACTCGCCCAACGCCGGCATCGCGCCGGAGGCGCCGTCCCCTAGCCAGTCCCCCGCCCAGGGCAGGGCGGAGGAACCGCCCCCGCGGCCGGTCGAGGCGGGGAGAGGGGAGAATCGGCCGGAGTCCGCTACGGGCGGGGCGTCGAAGGTTTCCCGTCCTCACATGGTATCGCCGGCAACAAATGGCCGGTGGGGCGCTATGCCTGGCCGGACTCCGGCCGATGGAAATATTATATCACGGGACGAGGCCGACATCGACGCGGCCATAAAGGCCGACGCCTCCGGCCCGGGGATTTCCGCCAAGGTGCGCGAGGCGGGAAGGGCGAACCTAAAGGCGTCCCCGAACGCGAAGGTGGACGGTGGCGGCAAATCCGCGTCCATTATATATTCGCCATCGGACGGAACAGCCCCGTTCCGCGTGAACGCGCACTCCTTCACGCACGGCGTGAGGGGCGCGAGCAAGGCCGACAACCTCCGCGTCGGGGCGCGCGTAGGGGATGTCCTCGATGCGTCAATCGCCCTATCCGAGCGAACCGCAGACGCGCGATTCCGCATGGCGAGGGTGCTGCTGGGCGGCGAGGAGGCATTTGTCCTTTTCACGATTTCCCAAAAGGACGGAAGCCTTTCCGGCGTTGAAGTCCTGAAGGGCTGGAACACCAAAAGAGAGGCCGCGAAGAGAGCTAGCACTGAAAGTGCACGAACCTTCGCGGCCTCCGAGGGGAAACCCGAAGGGGATAAGAACGTCAGCGCC
>JAFWPM010000239.1 GCA_017509565.1 Kiritimatiellia bacterium
ACCTTCGCGCAGATCGCCTGGAAGATAGGCTTCACGACCGGCCAGGCCGCAGGCGATCCGCCGGGCATCATGCTCGGCCCCCTAAGGGCCCCTTCCTCGCCGCCGGAGACGCCGGTGCCCACATACAGCAGCCCCTTGGCCTCGACCTCGGCGGTGCGGCGGATTGTGTCGGGGAAATGCGAGTTGCCGCCGTCGATGATCACGTCGCCTGGTTCCAGAAGCGGCACTAGCTGGGATATCATCGAGTCCACCGCCGCGCCGGCCTTGACCATCAGGAAAACCTTGCGCGGCTTCGCGAGGGAATCGACGAGCTCCCGGAGGCTGTGCGTACCGATAATGTTCTTTCCCTTCGCGCGGCCGGAGATGAAGGCATCGACTTTTTCGACCGTGCGGTTGAAAACGGCCACAGTGAAGCCCTTCGACTCCATGTTCATTACGAGGTTTTCGCCCATTACGGCAAGACCAATAAGCCCTATGTCAGCTTTGTTCATCGTAGTTTTCCCCAAAAAGAAGTTTACAAATTACGCGAATATTCTAACCTAACGCCCCAATTGTTTCAAGTTACCCCCTCCCGGCGCGGTCGAAGGGCAAGGGGCGGAGAATACTGCGCCTGGCGGGACGTTTGGACCCGAGCGCAAATACCTGATCACGCCGCCCGACGTGGAAAGGGAGTTCAAGCCGCCCTTGTGCGGGGCGCACATACTGCAAGGTGAAGGAGCGGATGGCGCCGAAACCGCGGTGCCCTCCGCCGTCCGACGCGGGGGGATGTCGCGTCATTCGGCGGAAGCATTGTCTTCAGGAAGTGGCGAGCCCGCCCGATGTCGTCCCACGACTCAACGCCCCCGACGGCGTAGGCGTCCATGTAGTCGCATTCGCGGCCTCCCGCTGCGTCTTCGATCATGCCAGATTCCGCGCCGGGTGGCGCGGCCCGTTCCGGCGGGGCCTCGTCCACGGGCCACTCCTGCTGAAGTCGCGGGCCGCCGCTCTCCTTGCCGCTGACGGCTCGTAGGTGTTGAAGACGTCGCTGTCCGCGCCCGCGCCGCATTCCCGGCTTGCCGGGTCGATGATCATTGCTACGCGCATCACGCTGACTGGCGGAGCATCCCCACGGGCGTGGGGAAAGGCATTGGCAAGCGCTATCGCCGAATTGGCCTCACGGAGCATCCCCACGGGCGTGGGGAAAGGAACGCGCAGGGACGGGCTAACAATTTAAGGGAGACACCCATCTATAAGGTTTCCGCAGTAAATTCGCTTCATGTCGTTGACGTGGCTATTGTGGCAGGTAGCCGAAAATCCAGATGTCGTCGAGCGAGGTGCGGCGTCCGGGGTCGAGTTCAAAGGAGAGACGCACGAAGCGGGCGCGCCGCCTTTCGTCCGGCTCCGCGAGGCAGAACCCCTTTTCGTCCGGCGCGAAGTCGAAGCGCTCCGGTTCGGACCAGTCTGCGCCGTTTTCGGAGAACGCGCAGCGGAATGCCAGCGGACAGCCCGCTTGGCCGCCTTTGCCACGCTTGACGAGGATGCGCGAAACGTCGTAGGGCGCCTTGAGGTCCCATTCCACCTCCACGCGTTCAAGCCCCTTCGGAGCGTCAGCCAGAGGGGAGGCGGTCTCCTGACCGCAGCGGCTGCGCATCGACAACGCAGCCGCAATCGTGCAGTCTGGCGCGGAGGCGTTCGGCATCGACGTTGAAGTTCGGCGTCCCGGCGGCAATCTGCGCGGCGGCGGCGCCGCAGGCTTCGCCCATGGCCATGCAAGGCGCCATGACGCGCAGCGGGCCGAGGACGTCGCGCTCGACGCTCACGGCGCGGCCCGGGCAGAGCAGGTTTTCGACGGGTTCCGGCACCATGATCGCGAACGGGATCGGGATCATGCGAGGCGCGGCGACTTTCCTTTCATGCATCGGCTGGCAGCTCGGCTTTCGAGGGTCGGGCAGATCCCAGCCGTAGGCGCTGAAGCCAATGACATCGGGGAAGGCGCGCCTGTCCAGGACGTCCGAGACACCCATGACCACGCGCCCCATGATCCGCCGCGTCTCCCTCACGCCGAGCATCGGCGCCACGGCCTTGACACGGGCGTCGGCGAATCCCGGAAAGCGACGGCGCAGGACGTCCGCGAGGTCGAGGACTTCGCGCCGGCCGCGCCGCAAGCCGTCGCTCATGGAGGCGGCGCTTGTCCCGTCCACACCGACAAGACGCGTCGTGTTGACCATGACCGTTCCGGGGCGGTCGGTCTCGACCGCGATCATGATGTCGTAGGGAAAGGGCCATTCGCCCGCTTCGCGCAGCTTTCGGATCTCCTCGCGGAAGCGCGGGGTGTCGTGTTCGTGGATGTAGGCGGAAAGGGCCTCCATGTCCACGCCGTCCATGAGGAACTCCAGCGAGGCCGGCGCCATCAGGCCGTCGCCCTCGCGCCCGCAAACGACGCGGCACCCGGAGCGCGCGGCGAGGTCGGCGTCGCCCGTTGCGTCGATCACGGCCCGCGTCGAGACGGCCGTGAGGCCGTCCTTGTTGGCGAGAACGACATGGGAGATGCGTCCGTCGTGGACAACGGGTTGCGCGGCCTGGGTGTCCAGCAGGACGCGCACGCCGGCCTCTTCCATCTTGCGGTCGAGGAATGCGGCCATGCCGAAAGGGTCGAAGGGGACGCCTTCGAGGAGTCCCCGGAACCAGCCGTGCGGCTGGTATTTCGTCTGGTAGTCCGTGCCAAGCGGCAGCCGCGCAATGCCGAGCGCGGCTGCCTCTTCGGCGAGCGAGCGGAAAAGGCCGCCGACGGCCCATTCGCGGCCGCCGTCCATGCGGCCGCCAAGCCAGTGCGTGACGAGGCCGGACGTGCCCGTGCCGCCGAGCTGTCCCTGCGCCTCCACAAGAAGGACGTCAAGCCCCTCGCGCCGCGCGGCGAGCGCGGCGGCGCATCCGGCGGGTCCGCCGCCGCAGACG
>JAFWPM010000240.1 GCA_017509565.1 Kiritimatiellia bacterium
GACGCGCCGCCGCCGCCGCCCGCGCCCAGCTGGCGTCAATCCGCGCCTGCGGCTTCCTGCCGCCACGTTCGGCGCGCGACGCCGCCGAGGCCTGCCGGACGGAATCGCTCTGCCTCGCCTCGGTCGCATACCTTGAGGCCTGCCTTGAGGAAGTCCGGGCCGGCGCCGGCTCCCGCGGCTCCGCCATCGTCCTCGACGACGCGGCCCCGGCCGCGGCGCCGATTCCGGAAAACCGCGCCTTCCGGGGAATGGTCCAGGAGACGGAACTCGCGCGTGGGCGGACTCCGCCGGACGCGCCATTGTTCACGCACCGATTCTCGCCCTGCCGCCCCCTGCCGTCGCCGGACTCCTGGTTTGAAAACGTCTGGCGCGACTACCGGGAGGGCCGCATATTTGAAATCCAACCGCACGGGGCTGGAGATGCCCCCTCCGCGCCAAAGTGAAAGGTAGCCGCCATGCCTTCCTATCCGACACCCGCGACATTCAGGACCGCCGAGTCATTCCGGGAGCACCTTCGTTCCGCCGGCGCGTCCTTCGACCTTGACGACGCCATCCTGCCCGCGCCGGAGTCGCCGCTGGTGCGCCCGTACCGGCTGCGTTCGGGACGCGTCGCCGGGAACCGTTGGTGCGTCCTGCCGATGGAGGGCTGGGACTGCCTGCCGAATGGCGCGCCAAGCGAACTCACGCGCCGGCGCTGGCTGCGCTTCGCGACAGGCGGCGCGAAGCTTCTCTTCGGATGCGAGGCGTGCGCGGTAATGGAAGGCGGGCGGAGCAACACCCGCCAGATGATGCTGACGGAGGAGACCTTCCCTGAAATCGCGTCGCTGCTCGCCGAGTGCCGGCGCGCCCACGCCGAACGCTTCGGCGGGGCCGGCGACTTCCTCGTCGGGCTTCAGCTGACGCACTCAGGCCGCTACAGCCACCCCCACGACGACGCCCGGCTCGAACCGGTCACCGCATATTCCAACCCGCTGCTCGACAGGAAGTTCCACTGCTCGGAAGGCGATGTCGTCCAGGACGCCGCCATACCCGGCATAGTGGAGGCCTTTGGCAGGGCCGCGGCCCTGGCCGCGAAGGCGGGCTTCGATTTCGTCGACGTCAAGTGCGCGCATGGCTACCTCGCCTACGAATTCCTTGGAGCAAGGAACCGCCCCGGCCCGTATGGCGGGACCTTTGAGAATCGGGCGCGCTTCTTCCGGGAGTGCGTCGCGGCGGTGCGGCGCGAGGCCCCCGGACTTGGCGTCGCCGTCCGCTTCTCGCTGTTCGACATGATCCCGTTCGAGCGTGGCGAAGGCGGAGTGGGCCGCCCGATGGAGATCCCCGGCGTCGCCGGCCCGGGCAACTACCCGCAGGCCTTCGGTGGCGACGGCGGCGGTCTCGCGCAGGACCCTGGGATGCGCGAAACGTCAGCGTTCCTCTCCATGTGCCGGGACTTGGGCATTGAGCTGGTCTGCACCACCATTGCAAGCCCGTACTACGCGCCGCACGCCCAGCGCCCGGCCTACTATCCGGTTTCGGACGGGTACCTGGCGCCGGAGGACCCTGTCGTCGGCGTCGACAGGCAGATCCGCGCCGTGGCGCGGGCCAAGGCGGCCTTCCCGGACCTTGCCTTCGTCTCGGCCGGGCTTACCGCCCTTCAGGACTATCTCCCCCATGTGGCGCAGAGGCTTGTGCGCGAGGGCCTCACCGACTTCGCGGGCTACGGGCGCATGGCGCTCTCGTACCCCGACCTCCCGGCGGACGCGCTGCGCGGCGGCCCGCTGGACAGGTGCCGCATCTGCCGCACGTTCGGCGACTGCACCACGGCCCCGCGCAACGGCATCGTGTCAGGCTGCTACCCGCTTGACCGGCATTACCGCGAAAGCGACGGCGCGAGCCGCGTCAGGGCCTGCAAGTTCCATGCGTAGGGAAGCGGGGGCGCGGGGCGGGGAAACGCCCGCTACGCTTCTTCCCTGACGTTGTACACCGGCTTGCGCTGGGACTCGAAGTAGGTCCTGGTGTTAAGCTCGGCATTTAGCCCCATGATGAAGAACTGGAGCGAGAAGCCCAGGAACATGAATGGCGCGATGACCCAGAACGGGCGCTTTACAAGCAGGGTGGCGGAATTGCCGGTCGCGAACCACGGGCCGCAGCCGAAGAGCGAGCCGATCCACTCCAGCGAGACAAGGGAGAGCATCGCCAGGCCGACCAGGAGGCACCAGCCTCCAATTTTGCCGAAGAGGTGCATGGGCTTGGCGCTGTACTTCAGCATGAAGCGCATCGTCATGCAGTCGAGGACCACGCGCGGGATCTTCGCCAGGCCGAACAGGGCCCCGTACTTGGAGGTGCCATGCTCGCGCGCATGGTGGCGGACGGGCATTTCCACGATTTTCGCCCCGACCCATTTCGCGTGCGCCACGACGAAGCGGTGCATTTCACCGTAGAGGTGGATGTTCTTGACGACATCGCGGCGGTAGCACTTAAGCGAGCACCCGTTGTCGTGTATCGGGAGGCTGAGGTAGGATTGGATGAAGTTGTTGAAGATCTGGGATGGCAGGGTGCGTATCTTGGAGTCCTTGCGGTCCTTCCGCCAGCCGCTGACGACGTCGGCGTCCTCCCTCTCCATCTTTTCGAGCATGGCGGGGATGTCCTGCGGGTCGTTCTGGAGGTCGCCGTCCATCGTCACAATCACGTTGCCGCGGGCATAGTCGAAGCCGGCGGCGAGGGCGGCGGTCTGGCCGAAGTTGCGCCGGAATCGGATCAGCCGCAGCCCGGCGTAGCGGGACTTCGCCTCCCTGAGGGCCTCCCACGTGCCATCCGTGGAGCCGTCGTCCACGAGGATGATTTCGTAGGTGCGCCCGAGTTTGGAGAGGACGCCGTCGAGGGCGGCGCAGAGCGGCGGAACCGATTCGACTTCGTTGAACAGCGCGATTGCGACGGAAATGTCAACGGCGCCATCGCTGGCGGGGGAAACCTTTTGCGCGTCGGAGTTCATTGGTAGCGGAAATGCCTTGCGTACTGGACAGGTGGCGCCGCCGGCGGCCCGTGGGCCGCCGGCCATGGCGCAGCTAGAGCGCCTTCATCAGCGCCGCGACATTGGCGGGCGTGAAGCCGAAATGCTCGGCGAGCGCCTTGTATGTGCCGGAAAGCCCGAAGCCCTCGACGGAGAGTATCCTGCCCTCCGGGCCCGCGATCCCCTCCCAGCCGAAGGAGACGCCGGCCTCGACGACAAGGCGCTTGCGGCAGGCCGCGGGGATCACCTCGTCGCGGTAAAGCGCGCCCTGCGCCGCGAAAAGTTCGCGCGACGGCATGCTCACGACGCGTATGTTGCGCCAGTCGCCCCCGGCGGCGAGAGACTTGGCGGCGGCCAGGGTGGTTCCGACTTCGGAGCCTGTCGCGATTGCTATTACGTCAGGCCGGCCCTCGCGGGTCTGCCACAGGGTGTATGCGCCCTTTTCAAGCAGGGACGCGGCTGGATATTCGGCGCGGTCGAGGATTTCGAGGTTCTGGCGCGAAAGAAGGATGGCGACGGGGCCCTGCGCCTTGCGGAGCGCCCATAGCCAGGCGGCCGCGGTCTCCGTTGCCTCGGCGGGGCGTATAACCGTGACGCCGGGCATGGCGCGGAGGGCCGCCAGCTGCTCCACGGGCTCGTGCGTCGGGCCGTCCTCGCCGACATAGAAGCTGTCGTGCGTGAAGACGAAGACGACGGGGAGCTTCATCATCGCCGCGACGCGGAGCGCCGGGCGGCAATAGTTGCTGAATACGAAGAAGGTCCCGCCGAACACCTTGAAGCCGCCGTGGACGGCGATGCCGTTCATGATCGCCGCCATGCCAAGCTCGCGGATGCCGAAGTGGAGGTTCCGGCCGGAGAAGTCGGAGGCGGACACGTCCCCGAAGCCCTTCAAATAGGTGTTGTTGCTTGGAGCCAGGTCGGCGGAGCCGCCGATGAGCGGCGCGATGGCCGGCGCGAGGGCGTTGAGGACGGCGCCGGAGGCGGCGCGTGTCGCCACTGGCTTGGCCGGATCGAACTTCGGGAGGATGGATTCGAGGTTGTCGGGCAGTTCGCCGGAGAAGTGGCGGTCCCAGGCGGCGGAGAGCTCGGGGTGCGCGGCGCGCCACTCCTTGAACTGGCGCTTCCAGGTGTTGGCCACGCGGTGCATCTTGCGGGCGCGGGCCTCGAATGCGGCGTAGACCTCGGCCGGAACGGAGAAGGTGGCGTCGGGGTCGAAGCCGAAGCCCTGCTTGACGAGGCGGATTTCGTCGTCCCCGAGCGGCGCGCCGTGGCAGGCCGCAGTGCCCTGCTTGTTGGGGCTGCCCTTGCCAATCGTCGTGTGGGCGATTATGACCGTCGGCTTGCCGCATGGCTTGCCGAATGCCTTGCGGAAGGTCCTGTCGATCGCGCCGAAGTCATGGCCGTCCATTTCAAGGACGCGCCAGCCGTATGCCTTGAAGCGCAGCGCGGCGTCGGTCTTGTCGGAGAGGTCGGTGGAGCCCTCGATTGTGATGTTGTTGGAGTCGTAGATTAGGATGAGGTTGTCGAGCGCGAGGGTCCCGGCAAGGGCGCACGCCTCGTGGCTGATCCCCTCCTGGAGGTCGCCGTCGCCGCAGAAGACGACTGTCCTGTGCGACACCGGGCGGAATTCGCCTTCGGCGGCGTTGCCGTTGAGGCGCGCCTCGAGCATCTTCTCGGCGATGGCCATGCCAACGCCGTTGGCGACGCCCTGCCCGAGGGGGCCTGTGGAGGTCTCCACGCCGCGCGTGTGGCGGTATTCGGGATGGCCTGGCGTGAGGCTGCCAAACTGGCGGAACTGCTTGAGGTCGTCAATCGTCAGGCCATAGCCGGCGAGGTGCAGCAGCGAGTACAGCAGCATGCTGCCGTGGCCGCCTGAGAGGACGAAGCGGTCGCGGTCGGCCCAGTCGGGGGATTTCGGGTCGTGCCTGAGATACTTGAGCCAGAGCATCGCGGCGACGTCCGCCATGCCCATCGGGAGGCCCGGATGTCCGGACTTCGCCTTCTGTATGGCGTCGATCGCAAGGCAGCGAATGGTGTTCGCGGCGAGCTCAAATTCGGCGTATTTGTCTTCCTTCACTGTAGTTCTCCTTTGTGTGTCCACTTATTAGCGAACACTATTCTACACTATTTCCGAGCATCTTGCACAGGGGGGCGACTGCGGGCATTTAATTTTCCTTGACTGTCGGGCGGTTTTATAGTATCATGTTTCTTCCGTGGATTTAGGCACTTTCGGTGCCCGATGGTGTAATGGCAGCACACGGCCCTTTGGAGGCCAGAGTCTTGGTTCGAATCCAAGTCGGGCAACCAACGGCGCCATCGTCCGCGCACACACTGAGGTTTTAGACAATGGCGGCAACCAAGGAAAAAACATCCAAGGCCGGAGCCACGAAGAACCTGAAGATCTTCGCTGGCTCCTTCAACCACCTGCTTTCGGAGCGAATAGCGAAGAAGGCCGGGGTGGGACTTTCTAAAGTGGAGCTCGTCCGCTTCCCCGACAACGAGACCTTCGTAAAGATCGCAGACAGCATCCGCGGGTCGGACGTTTTCATAATCCAGCCCACATGCAAGGAGCCGAACGACGCCTACATGGAGCTGTTCCTCATGATTGACGCCGCCCGCAGGTCCTCCGCCGCGCGCATCACGGCGGTCATCCCATACTATGGCTACGCGCGCCAGGACCGCAAGGACCAGCCGCGCGTCCCGATTTCGGCCGCGCTCGTGGCCAAGCTCATCGAGGCCGCCGGAGCCGACCGGGTTGTCACGTTCCATCTTCACGCCCCCCAGATCCAGGGGTATTTCGACATCCCGGTCGACCACCTTGACTTCTCCCCCGTCCTGCTGGCGTATCTGCGCAAGACTCTCAAGGTGAAGAACCTGGCCGTCGTCTCCCCGGACACGGGGGGGGTCAAGGCGGCCAACTTCTACGCCAAGGCGCTTGACACCGGCATCGCCTTTGTCGCCAAGGAGCGCACCTCCGGCAGCGAAGTCAAGGCGCTCAACGTCGTCGGCGACGTCAAGGGCAAGGACACGATACTCATCGACGACATGACCTCGACGTGCAGCACTCTCGTGGCGGCGGCCGAGATACTGATGGCGCACGGCGCGAAGTCAGTCCGAGCCGCCGTCACCCACGCGATGCTGAGCCAGGTCGGGCTTGACAAGCTCAAGTCGTCGCCGATCAAGGAGCTGATCGTGTCGGACTCCGTCCCGCTTGGGGACATCAAGGGGTACCCGATCACGGTGCTGTCGGTCAGCGAGCTCTTTGCGAAGGCGATCCTCCGCATCCACAACAACAAGTCCATCAACGAGCTATTCCGCATTTGACGCGGTAGAATTTCGAAGGGAACACCCAATATGGCAAACACGATAAAATTCAACGCGACCAAGCGCGTCGCCAAAGGTTCCGGCGAAGCGCGCCGGGTCCGCCGCGCCGGCGGCCTCCCCGCCGCCATCACGCGCCTTGACCACACGACCGAGGTTCTCCGCCTCGACGCCCACGAGTTCGTCATGGCCACCCGCAACGAAGCCGGCGAGCAGATTCTCGGCGAGCTGACCGTGGATGGCGAGACCATCCACGCGCTCGTCCGCGAAATCCAGCACGACGTCATCGACGGCACTCCGACCCATGTTGACTTCAGCGAAATCGACATGACCCGCAAGATCCGCGCGGCTGTCCGCATCGTCCTCGTGGGCGAGCCGGACGGCGTCCGCAACCAGGGCGGCATCCTGAGCCAGATGACGCACGAGATCGAGGTCGAGTGCCTGCCCACGGCGCTTGTCGAGGCCATCGACGTCGATGTCGCCGGGCTCAAGCTCGACGAGACGATCACCGTCGCCGACATCAAGCTCCCCGAGGGATTCCTGCTCCTCACGCATGGCGACACGCCTGTCGCCGGCGTATCCGCCGTCAAGGAGGAAGAGGAGGCGCCTGCCGCCGAGGGCGAGGAGCCCGCCGCGCCGGAAGTCCTCTCCAAGGGCAAGAAGGAAGACCCCGAGGCCGCCGACAAGGCCAAGAAGTAGCGAACCCCCGGAGCCTTGCCAGTGCGACTCATGCTCATAGCGGGACTTGGCAACCCCGGCGCCGAATATGCGGCAACCCCGCACAACGTCGGCTTCCGCGTGGTGGACGCCATTGCGGCGGAGGCCGCCGCGCAGTGGCGCCAGGAGCCAAAGTTCTCCGGGGCCGTCGCACGGGCGAAGGTCGGCGGGGCCGACCTTATGCTCCTAAAGCCATCGACCTACATGAACCTCAGCGGCGAATCCGTCGGCAAGGTCATGCGGTACTTCGGGATCGAACCCGCCGGGCTGGCGGTGGTCTCCGACGACGCCGACCTCCCCATAGGGCGGATCCGCGTCAGGGCCGAAGGCGGCCCTGGCGGCCACAATGGCCTGAAGTCGATCATAGGGTCGATAGGCACTGACGCCTTCGCGAGGATTCGCGTCGGCATCGGCCGACCCGGGCATCCCGGCGAGGATCTCGCCGGCTATGTGCTTGGAAGGCTGGGCCCCGACGCGGAGAAAACCCTCCGACAGGCCGAGGCCGCCGCCGCCAGGGCGGCCCTCTGCGTCGCGACGCGCGGCGTGGACGAAGCAATGAACAACTTTAACGCCGAGGGCGCGGCAGTCGCGCCTTCGGCCCAGTAGAACTGGAACCCCACCATGAAAAAATACGATGCCCTCTATATCTTCGTGAACGCGCCGAAAGACGAGGCCGCCGAACCACTGACCGAAAAGGTCGGCGCCGAAATCACACGTCTTGGCGGCGTCATTCTCGGCAGCGAAATGCTCGGACGCAAGACCTTTGCCCGCGAGCTCAAGAAGCACGAGTCCGGACTCTACGTCCGCACCCGCTTCGAGCTCGACCCCGCCAAGGTAGCCGAACTCCGCGCCCGCTACGCCCTGTCCGAGGACGTGTTCCGCGTCCAGATCCTCGCCGTCGACGACCGCCGCGAGGCGCTGGTCGTCGAGCAGCAGGCCCGTCGCCGCGCCAAGGCCGAAGCCGAGGCCGCCGCCTCGGCCGCCGCGGAGCCGGTCGAGGCCTAGCGCCACGGCGAACCCGCCAGCCCGTCAACCACGCAGGGCCCGACTGACATGGCAAGCCTCAACAAAGTCATCCTCCTGGGCAACATCACGCGTGACCCCGAACTGAAGAGGACCCCGAACGGCGTGGCGATAGCAAGGCTCCGCCTCGCCGTCAACGAGAATGTCCGCGACCGGCAGACCGGGCAGACCAAGGAAGTCGCCTGCTATGTCGATGTGACCGTCTGGGAGCGCCAGGCCGAGGCCTGCGGGCAGTTCCTGCAGAAGGGCAGCCAGATAATCGTGGACGGGAAGCTCGTCTACGAGGAGTGGAAGAACGCCCAGGGCGAAGCACGCAACCGCCTAAGCGTCCGCGCCGACCGCGTCCAGTTCATCAACACCGTCCGCCGCCCCGACGGCGCTCCGGTACCGGGAGGGTCGACTTCCGCGCCGGCCTCATCCCCCGCACCGGGAGGGCCGGCCGC
>JAFWPM010000241.1 GCA_017509565.1 Kiritimatiellia bacterium
CGTCGTGCTGCTGGACGGCGACATCGTCCCGGTGCCGGAGCGCAGCGGCTTCGACACGGTGGAGATCGACAACTACGAGGCGGGCTACCGCCTCGCGCGCCACATGCTCCAGAACCGGCCGAAGGCGACCGTGGCCTTCGTTTCGACGAAATTCGGCACCCATGCCGGCGAGCTGCGGTGGGACGGCATCCGCCACGCCGCCGCTGATTTCGGCGGCCGGGCCGCGTTGCTGCGCTGCGATCCCGACGACCGGGGCTCGCTCACGGAACTTCTGCGGAAGGCGCGGACGAATGCCGTGATCTGTTCGCACGACGCCCTTTCGGTCCACGTCATGGCGGCCTTCCGCGCGATCGGCAAGAACGTGCCGCAAGACACCCTGCTGGCGTCGTTCGACGACACGCCCGTCGCGACCGCCCTTGACCCGCCGCTCACCGTCATCCGCCAATCGAGCCGCGAAATCGCGCGCATGGCCTTTTCGACGCTCATGCAGCGCATTGCCAAACCCCACCTTCCGGCGCACCGCGTCATCCTGGAGGCGCCGCTTGTCGTCCGCGCCTCCACCACGCCGCCCAAGAAAGCGAAACCCGCATGATCTCGAAACTGCAAGCCAACCGCGTCCGCCGCTCCTACCTCGGCGGCGCCCGCATCGACGCCTTCTGCGGCATCCCTTCGTCTTTTCAACCTTTCAACCTTTCAACTTTCCAACCTCCTCGGGGCGCGGCGCAGCCGCGCCCCGAAGACTGGCTCGCCTCCACGACGCAGGCCTTCAACGGGACGCAGGAAATCGAAGGCGAGGGCCTGGGCCGGCTCGAAGACGGGCGGCTCGTGCGCGACGCCGTCGGCGCGCTGCCGATTCTAGTGAAACTCCTCGACAGCGACGAGCGGCTGGTCGTGCAGGCGCATCCGACGGTGCCGTGCGCCGAACGCCTGTTCCACTCGCCCGTCGGCAAGACGGAATGCTGGCACTTCCTGCCCGGCATGGCACCCGACGCCTGCGTCTACCTCGGATTCAAGCCGGGCGTGACGCGGACGTCCTGGGAACAGGCCGTCCGCGAATGCTCGCAATTTTCAAATGTTCACAAATCCTCAAATGACAATTGTTCACAAATTGCAAATGGCAAATCCGGCGCGCTCGGCGAGCGCGCCCTACTGGGAACTGGTGGGGCGAGCCGTCCCGGCGAGCCGGGAAAATTGGCATTGCCGATTGATGGCAATGAAGATTTGAGATTTGTGAACAATTGTGGACAATTGTCTCAATTGCCAATTGTGGACAATCCCCTTCTCTCCTTTCTCCATCGCATTTCCGTCGCGCCGGGCGACTTCGTGTTCGTGGACGGCGGGGTGCCGCACGCGATTGGCGGCGGGTGCTTCATGGTCGAACTGCAGGAGCCGAGCGACCTCATGGTCGGGGCGGGGCGCTTCACGCCGTCCGGGCGCCGCATCCCCGACGCCAAGATGCACGGCGGCGCCGGCTGGGAGCGGATGTTCGACGTGTACGAATACGACGGCCGCACATACGAGGAGACCTGCGCGCGGTATGTGAGGAGGCAATCGGCGGCCATCGACGGCCATCGATCGCCATCGGGCGCCTCTGGCGCGGCAACCCGCATCTGCGGGCCGGAGTTCACGGACAAATTCGAGATGTGGCGGCTTGGGCGAGGAGGAAGCGTGGCGCTTGGCGGCGCGTCGGCCGTCGTCGTCGTCACCGAAGGCGGCGGCTCGCTGAACGGCCTTCCGGTGAAACACGGCGACCGTCTCGTCGCAGCCGGCGAAAGCGTTCTTGCAGCCACCGGCGCATTCGCCGCAATCGTCTGCTTTTGAGTTTCGGCACCGCCGCTTTTCCAGTCCGACTGCAAAAAACTTCCCTTTTTGCATCGCCATGCATTTGGAATTTCCCTTCCGGCCGAACGTTTGGTAGAATTGGAACCAAGCAAGGGGAAACTGACAAATTCCGCCCGATTGCCTACGGGTTCTCCGTCCACGTTGCTTGTTGGCAGTTGCGTCATTGGGGACTGTGAGTGAAAATGAGAAACCATGTGGACAAAACCTTGAAAGACGAGGTTTCCCCTTCCGCCGGCGCACGCAAGAGCCGCATGGTTCTGGCCGCGTTTGTCGCGGAATCGCCGGCTCACCGGCGCAAGCTGCAGGGATTATGCGACTATGCCGCCAAGGCGGGGTGGACCGTCGAGACCGTCGTCGACATCGGCGCCCTAGGCCAGAGCCTGACGTCGCAGGACGAGCTCGACATCTACGACGGCTTCGTCATAGACTTCTGGCCGCTCTACCACATCATCGACCCAAACGCAACTGGGGCGTTGCGTTTGTCTTGAGAACTGACAAGGCATTTTATTATTTGGCCGAAAGTACATCTCAATGGTGCGGCGTTTGGTATAATGTTCCTACTATGCACACCATCTCTCCTCTTTTCCCATGCCTCGACCTTTCTGGCGAATGGCGGCTCGACGGTCTCGACGAATGCGGCGCGCCGCTCTCTTGCTCGGCTACGGTGCCCGGCGACGTCCACGGCGCCCTCCTCGCCGCCAGTCTGATTCCGGACCCGTTCCATGCCCGCAACGAGGAGCGCGTCCAGTGGGTCGCAAAGCGCGACT
Organism: Kiritimatiellia bacterium; assembly: GCA_017509565.1. Lineage (GTDB taxonomy): Bacteria > Verrucomicrobiota > Kiritimatiellia > RFP12 > JAAYLN01 > RGIG5952. The sequence goes on from JAFWPM010000241.1 coordinate 2,610, forward strand.
GGACTTATGCGCGATTTTTCGACGTGCCGGAGGACTTCCTGCGCCACGCATCCGTCATCCTGCGTCTCGAAGACTGCGATACCTTCGCCACCGTTTTCGTGAATGGCGAAAGAATCGGCGAGACGCGCAACCGCTTCCAGCGCTGGGATTTCGACGTTAAGCGCGCGCTCCGCTCCGGGCGCAACGAAATCCGCCTGGTCTTCGCGAGCGCCGTCCGCATGGCCGGCGATCTCGCCGCCCGCGCCGGCCGTCCCTACCCGATGAGCATGGACGAATCGACGTGGTTCCACAACATGCCTTTCATCCGCAAGCCCGCCTGCCACCACGGCTGGGACTGGGGACTTTCGCAGATGACAACCGGTCCATGCGGACGCGTCGAACTCGTCGCCTCCGATGGCGACCGCATCGACGCCGTCTTCTGCGAGCAGGTGTTCGACGACGCGTTGGCGCACTGCACGCTGCGCACCCACGCGATTCTCGAAACCGGCGAGGACGTCGTGAACGTCATCGAAATCGACGATCCGCCGCTCTGGTGGCCGAACGGCGCCGGGGAGCGCCGCTTCTTCGAGTACGCCGTGCCCGTGGCTGGCCGGACACTGCGCGGGCGCATCGGGCTTCGCAAGCTCGAACTCGACACCGCCGGCGGCGCCGTCGCGTTCAAGGTCAACGGCCGCCCGATTTTCATGAAGGGGGCGAACTGGATTCCCTGCGACGCCTTCAACGGCCGCCAGACCCCCGCACGCTACCGCGACCTTCTCGAAAGCGCCGCCGCCGCCCACATGAACATGCTGCGTCTCTGGGGCGGCGGACAGTACGAGAAGGACGCGTTCTACGACCTCTGCGACGAACTCGGACTCCTCGTCTGGCACGACCAGATGTTCTCCTGCGCCGTGTATCCGGCTGACGAGGCCTTCCTAGCCGATGTGCGGGCCGAGACGGAGTACCAGGTGCGCCGACTCCGCGACCACGCCTGCATCGCGCTCTGGTGCGGCGACAACGAATGCGTCGGCGCCGCGCGCGGGTGGTTCGGCGACGTCATCAAGCCGGATGACCGCCCCGCCTACATAGAGGAGACGAAGGCCCGCCACGCCGTCCAGGAGGCCGCGACGCGCGCCGCCGACCCGACGCGCCGCTTCTGGCCGTCGTCGCCCTGCGCCGGTACGGCCGACTTCGACCATGACGCCTGGCACGACGACTCCCGCGGCGACATGCACGTATGGACGGTATGGTTCGAGAACAAGTCGTTCGACGACTACCGCGCCTACCGGCCGCGCTTCTGCAGCGAATTCGGCTTCCAGAGTTTTCCTTCCCCGGAGGTGGCGCGGACATTCTGCAACCTGGACGGGGCGGCCTCCCCAGGCCCGGCCGCGCTTTCGGCAAACCCCGACTTCGAATGGCACCAGAAATGCACCGGCGGAAACCGGCGCATCCTCGACACCATGGCGCGGCTGTTCCCCGCGCCGCGCGACGCCGCCGACACGCTCTACCTCTCGCAAGTCCAGCAGGCACTCGCAATCCAGACCGCCGTGGAGGCGTGGCGCCCGTTGCGCCCGCACTGCATGGGGACGCTCTACTGGCAGCTCAACGACCTCTGGCCCGTTTCCTCGTGGAGTTCCCTTGAATACGGCGGCAAGTGGAAACACCTGCACTACCGCGCGCGCCGCTTCTACGCGCCGGTAGCAATCATGGCAAAGCCGTCGGCCGACGGTAGCGCTCTCGAAATCTGGGGTGTGAACGACACCAACCGCGCAGTCGAAACCAACGCATCCGTCCGGCTCCTTTCATTCGGCGGCGACGACCTCTCCCGCGAAACCTTCCGCGCGGCGCTTCCGCCCGACTCAGCGACGCTCCTCGCCTCGCGTCCAATCGACGCATTCGGCGACGGCACGGAACGCGCCGGGCGCTTCCTCTCGCTCGAAATGGAAGGCGCCCCGCGAAACGACTTCTTCTTCACGCCGTTCAAGGACGCTCCGCTCGCGGACGCAAAGGTTTCCGCCTCGTTCGACGGCTTCCGCGTCACGCTCTCGACCGACGCGCCGGCCTTCTTCGTCTGGGCGAACGCCGAAGGCATCCGCGGCGAGTTCGACGACAACTCATTCACGCTCCTCCCCGGGGAACCGCGCACCATCGCCTTCTCCCCGAAGGACGCCGCCGCCACTACCGCCGCATTCCAAAGCGCATTAGAGGTGTCCATTCTCAGGCCGGCCGACAACGGCTGAAGCGGCAACCGCAAAAGGGCAAAGAGCCATGCGCTGGTTCTTGAATCTGGATGTCTCAGTTGAAAATACCACACAGCCGACATCCGACAATCCCTTTATCCCGACCTTGGACAGTCCCGACCTCCAACCATCGAAACTTCCATTCTTGGCCAGAATTTAGCGCGGAGGCGCAAAGGCGCAGAGTGCATGGAAAACAGAGGGGCAAAGGGATAACAATGTCCCTGTGCACTTCGTGGCGGGGAACCCCGACCTTTGACAATTGTTGCTCCGGCGCAAAGCGACAGCCAAGTTTGGAAGGCGGAACTCAACTGCGATTTCAGGTTAAGTCAAGTCTTCGCCCGCTTCCGCCATTCCTTCGGCGGAAGCCCCGTATGGCGCCGTATCAGGGAGGAAAGGTAGAATGCATTGCAGATGCCGCACCTTTCCGCCACTTCCGCCAATGTCATGTCGGTGTCGAGAAGGAGGTTCTTTGCCTTGTGCAGGCGTTGCCTCGTTATTTCAACACTTGGCGGGTGTCCAAGTTCGGCGACGAAACGCCGGTTGAGGCTTGCGGGCGAGACACCGACCTCCGCCGCCAGCTGCCTTACGCCCCACGGGCGCGAGACGTTGCTCGAAACGAGAGCCAGCGCCCGCGCCACGAGCGGGTCGGACGAAGCGGTGCATTCGGTGCTGGCCCTTACGGCTACGCCCTTCGGGGGGACGAACACAGGCGACGCCGGGGCTTCCTTGCCGTCCATGAGCCGCGCCAGAAGGGCGGCGGATTCGTATCCAAGCCGTTCGCCGTTCTGCAAAATGCAGGAGAGTGGGACTGACTGGTTTTCGCAAAGGACGGAATCGTCGCCTACGCCCAGGATTGCCACGTCCTCCGGCACTGCGATGCCGCACGCCCTGCATTCCGCCAGAACCCGCGCCGCATCCTTCGTTTCGTTGCAGAATACCGCCAGTGGCTTCGGCGATCTTTCCAGAAGGCCCGCGAACCATCGGGACACGGCGCCGGAATCGTTCCGCGCGCGCAACGCGGGCCCCTCCTCAAGCACCCATCGGGCCGGGGGTTCGACGATGCCTGCCGTAGCCAGCCCTTCCGCGAAACCTTCGTAACGCCCGCTCTGTATTTTCGACCAGTGTGACGTGAAATATGCCGTATGCCTGTAGTTGCGCTCCGCAAAATGCGATGCAGCGAGGCGCCCGATGGCGCGGTTGTCGGTACAAACGCGGGGGATCGGCATTTCAGGATGTTCGGCTGTCATGTCCACAACCGGAATCCCCCTGCGGCGCAATCGCCTCACAAGCGATTCGACATTTGGATCAGAACGCAGCGTAACGAGGGCGCCGTCGCCGCGCCATCCGCGCAGTCCGTCGAAGAGCATGTAGCCCGCGAGCAGGTTCCAGCCCGCACCCTTCGCAAAGCGGCCAATCCCCGCCATCCGCTGCGCCATTGGCGGAAAAGCCATGAGCAAAACATCTTTTCTGGTTGCCGTGTCCATGTAGTTATACCCCGTCAGTTCCTATCGTCAGTTTATCCCAGAATTACAAGCGCATGGACGCAGATGCGTCAAAATCGCCACACATCCGCGCCATTGGCAAATCCCAATCGAATGTCCCCCCGGCGCATTGCCAAAGGGTGGGCAGTAACTGCGTCATTGATTCAATATTATATGTTATTCGAATAAAATTATAATTTTATTTTACCACATCCTGTGCTAGAATCTATAGCGAATATCGGCCACGGTATTTTTGAATTGCCAGTTAACCAAGTACGCAAGGAGCAATGACTATGGATATGTCAACAGTCCGGAATTTCCTTCGGGCGATCCGTAAATGCGCCATTTCGCCATGTCTGGCCGCACTGGGCGCACTTTCAGCAACCGCCGCGGACGGCGTCTACCCTGAAAAGCCGACAGAGGAGCCGATCGTCGTCGGCAGCGGCGACACGGCGACCATATTCGGCCAGAAGCTTTTCCGCGACGCCCTCTGGGCCTGCTGGACCTTCGACGATTCTTCCAATCTCCTGAAGGACTCCTCCGGCCACGGCCACGACCTCGTCGCCGCCGGCGGCTCGTTCGAGGCGCTTTCCGCCGCCGCCGACAAGGTGCGGGGCGATTCCGCCGCCGGGTTCGCCCAACCGGAGAGCTACCTCTCCGTTGGCACCGTTCCCGAATGCCTCAGGGGAGGTTCGCCCTTCACCATCTCCATGTGGGTGCGGGAAACCGACCAGATTCAGACTAGCGGGTCTTCCACTGTTGGCGGTTATCTCTATGTGGGCAACTCCTCAACATCGCACTCGTCGGATTACGCCACGAACTGCCTTGCCATACAGAAATTGAGCGTCAGGCAGTTTTATGTCGGCATCCCCGCCGTGAACAACGGCACATACCGAAACGTCCTAAATCTCGGTGAGGGCAACGAAAACCAGGGGAAGTGGACACATCTGGCCCTCTCGTATTCGCCTGCTGAAGGCGCCACGTACTACATCTTCTGCCAGGGCGTGACACAGAACGTGACAAAGGCCGGCTATCGCCTTGCGCCTGAATTCGTCGATAGCATCTGGTTCGGGCTTTCTCGCTACAACGCGAGTAGCCGCTGGCTATGCAAATCCGCTGGGACCGCCGAGACGGCCATCGACGAAATCTTCGTATTCACGAACGCGCTCTCAAAAACCGAGATCGACTTCGTTCGCGAGCATTCACAACCAACGGAGTTCTCGGCGAAGTGGCAGGTGGAAGCGGACGGAACGCTCGACATCCTCGGCGTTGAACCGCAAGAGGTGAACGGCTACGGCGCACTCATCGCGCCGGATGGCATCACACTAGCGCCGCAAAGCGAATCCTACTTCGGCGGCACCATCGAAAGCGCCTTCCTCGCAATCGACGCGGCCTCGTCCTCCGTGACGCAGACTCTCGCCGGCGCGGCATCCTACTCGGGCGGCACGGCGGTTGAGACGGGGACGCTTGTCGTGCGCCCCGAACCGATTGTCCCGGCGGCGCTCAAAAACGGTCTCGTCGGCCTCTGGACATTCGACGACCCGCTCAACGCCGGCCACGACCTTTCCGGGTGCGGCAACGACATGTTGGTGAATGCAAATCTTGGCTACGCCGCGGCACCAAACGACGGCGGCGGAAAAGCGATAGACTTCAACCAGGGCGGAACGGAAAACCGCTGGCTCGCCAAGACAAAAACCGCGCCCTTCGATCCGAATGGGGAAACCCCCGCCCATACAAACGGCTGGCCGCTCACCATGGCCGTCTGGACACAGACGCGCGTTCCGTTCAATGCCCCCTCGAAGGCGGGGCTTGCCGCCTTCGAAGGGCGCTGCGCCTTCGGCATTGGATATCCTGGAAGCGATGAAGCATACGCGCGGCGGCTTGGATTTGGCGGTCGAAACAACGTTGGCACGGGATATTGGGACGCCGACATTGACGATGCCATTGGAACGGCGCTCGTCACAAACGCCGTGCATTGCTACGTCCTTACCTTCGATCCGGTCGAGAGCAAGATGGTTTTCTACTTCGATGGCGTCCAAAGGAAATCCGCCAACTACACATACATTCTCCGCAACGAACAACCCCAGTGGCCCGGTTCTGGCAACTTCCTAATCGGGGCCGGCTACCAGTCCGGCGCAAATCAAGTCTATTACAACGGCCTCGTGGACCAGGCGATGCTTTGGAACCGCCCGCTATCTCCGGAGGAAGTCGCATCCGTCCACGCCTTTGGCCTCCATGCGGCCCCGGTCTCGGCGACGGGCGCGATTCCTTCCTCGACGGAACTCGACATCGCTCAGGGCGCGACCGCTGTCTTTGAGAACGCCAACGAGACGATTTCGGGTCTGGCCGGCTCCGGGACGCTCTCCGTCTCCGCCAGCGCCAAACTCACCATCACCGACACCTTCTCCGCCACGGCGGCGGCTTCTGGCGGCGGCACAATCGCCCTTGGTTCCGACCTCACCTTCGTCTCGCCAAGCGAGGGCGAAGGCGTCAAGGAATTCCTGACCGCCCCGGCGGGCATGGTCGAAATGCCAGCCTCGACCGCCAACTGGACGATTTCCGGCACTGGCATTTCAAATCCATCCGTGAGTTTCCGCCTCCGCAAAAACGGTGACGGGACGGAGACCTTGACATGCAGGATAGGAACGGCCGCAACGGTTCTGAGCGTCCGATAATGGTGACTCCACCAACCGTTACGGCTCTTTTCACGGCGGCGGACGGGCGCGTGGAGCGCAGGGCGCTCCACGGCGCCCCATGCCACGGCGGCGGCGTCGAATACACAATTCCCAAGAACGAGGCGGCCAAGTGGCGGCGCATTTCACTGCACGTCGAAGGGGCGGAGGCGCACAGGGGCGAGGATGGCTACGCCCTCACCGAGCGCGGGCTTCTCACGCACTTCACCAAGGAAACTGAAAAGTGGTGCCCTGAAAACCACTGGATGGCGCAGCACTACGTTGCGATGAAGACGCCGCGCATGGCCTTCATCGGCATCGTCGATTCGCTGCAATACGAATACCAGTGCTGGTGCGTGGCCGAGAATGGCCTCTACAGGACATATCCGGAATGGGAAATCGACAACATCGGGGAACCTGTTTACGAGGACATCGTCTGCACGGTTTACGCGCTTCCGCCTTCGGCGGACTACAACGCGATGGCCAAGCTCTACCGACGCCATTTCGAGCGCAAACACCCCGATCTAAAGCCCATTTCGGACCGTCTGGCGGCGCAGCCTTCGCTTGCCAGGCTCCGCGACGCCTTCGCCCTCCGCCAGATCTGCGCGCGGAAGCGTCCTCCAGAATGGCTTGAGATGAGCAAGGAGGACAGAAGTGCCTTCAACCGCGACTTTACGGCCGCAGACGAACCGCCCGTCCGGTGCGTGAAGAGCTTCGCGAAGACGCTGGAAGATCTCCGGGCGCTGAAGGCGGCGGGGATGGACGATGTCGCGCTCTGCCTCGCCGGCTGGCAGGCGGGAGGCTATGACGGGCGATGCCCGTCAGTGTTTCCGGTGGAGCCAGTGGCCGGCGGGGAGGCCGAACTGAAAAGACTCATCGCCGGGGCGCAGTCGCTGGGCTTCCTCATCGACGCGCATAACAACTTCACCGACTCGTTCACATGCTCGCCACGGTGGGACGGCGGCGGCGTGGCGGGGATGAAGGCCGACGGGTCGTTTTGCGAAAACCACGACTTCTGGGACGGAGGGCATCCCTACGACACTTGTTTGAAGAGTGTCGCGGAGCGCTTCTTCTACGACGACCTGCGCAGGACGCGGGCCCTGGGTTTCAGCGGCGCCGCCTACATCGACGTCTTCTCCGCCGCCTGGCCCTACCGGTGCAGCAACCCGAAGCACCCGGCGACGCGCCGCGACACCGAGCGCATCCAGATCGCGCTTGCGAAGTTCTGCCGGGAACTAAATGGCGGATTTGCCTCCGAGTGCTGCTTTGACCACATGATCCCCTACGTCGACTACATCAACTACGCGCAACCCTACATTTTCAAGATGCGCCGCTGGGCGGCGGCGGGGCGGCATGTCGGCTGGGACGAGGTGGTGCCATTCTTCGAACTGGCGTTCCACGACGTGGTGCTCTCGAACCCCGACAAGGTCACGCAGGAAGTGCCGGAGGGGGCGGACAGGCTTCTGCTCTGGGAATTCGGCGGTCGCCCCATCGTCTATTGCTGGGAAGCGTCGGACATCCCGAAGATGAAGAAGCTCTACGACGAGTTCCAGACGCTTCGCCACCTCCAGGGCGTGGAGATGACGGAGCACCGCCGCTTCGGGGACGGACTCGCGCGCGTGACCTACGCTAATGGCGAGCGGATGTATTTCAACTACGATCCGGCCCGGAGCCGCACGTGCGACGACGTGACGCTTCCCCCACTTGGATGGAGGCTCGTGAAGTGAACTGCTCCATTCCTACTGTTGCGATGGCGGCGCTCCTGCCTCTTGTGCCGGAAAAAGCCATCGCCGAAACGCGAATAACGGTCGGCCGGGGCGAAGGCGTCCCGTTCCGCCGCGAGGTCGTGGGAGCGAACCACCTCGCCTACGGGAAGAACGGCCTTGGCTACGGCATGATTCTGCCAGCGTCGCACGACCTCGATCCGCAGCTCGTCGCATGGCAGCGGGAGATTGGCTTCGGATCCCTGCGCTATCCCGGCGGCTGCGGAGGGACGCACCGCTTCGAGTGGAAGCGCAACGCCGGGCTTGAAGGCGCCTATTCTGTCATGGGGGTTGTCGAATTCCTCGCCATGTGCGAGGAGAGCGGCGCTACCCCGATTCTCGGCATTTCAGCGCATCGCGGAACGCCGCAGGAGGCCGCCGAATACGTTGAGTTCCTGAACGCCCCGGCGGATGCGGCCCATCCGTGGGCGCAAAGGCGGGAGGAGCGCGGCCACCCCGCGCCATACGACGCCGTTTGGTTCGAATACGGGAACGAAACCTACCACGGAATGACCTGTTCAACCTACAAGAAGGGCAATTATCCCGTGCGTGAAATCACGCCGGAAGAATACTGCGACTCATACGTCGCCTTCCGGGAGGCGATGCGCTCCGCAGACCCCCGCGTCAAGCTCGGCGCGCCGCTTTGCGGAGGAGGCTCGCTTTGGGACCGAAACGTCCTCGCGCGGCTTGGCGGAATCGCCGACTTCTTCGTCGTCCACTCCTACGCCAATGTCCCGGAGCGCGCGGACGGCGATGCCTTCCGCGCGCTTTTCGACGAACGCTCCGAATACCTGCGGCGGCGTTTCGACGAAATCGGCGCCGCCGCCGGGCCGCGCGCGCGAATCGCCGTCACGGAATTTGGTGCGCGCCAGACGCAGCACACGACGCTCGCGGCGGCGCTGGTCAACCTCTCGACTCTCATGGATTTCGCCGCCGATTCCCGTATCGTCCATGCCGACTACTGGCAGTTCGTGAACGAGGGCTTCGGCATGGTCCGCGGCGAGCGCGGGGCATTCGTCAAGCGCCCGACCGCCTGGGCTTTCCAGCTCTTCTCGCGCAACACGCTTGACTTGATTGTCGAATCCGTCGTGGCAGGGGGGGCTGTTTGCGCCGCCTCCGGTTGCCCCGTCGTTCCCGCCGGCTGGGCCGGTCGCAACGCCATTGAAGGAGTGTCCTTCCGCTATCGCGAGGAGGGGACGGCGGAAAACACCGGTACGCGCTACACGCTTCTCCCCGACGGGACGCACCGGCTGGACTTCCTTGACAACCGCCATTCGAACTTCTACCAGCTTTCCGCCTTGTTGAAGGGGGTTCCGACAGGCTGCCAATGCCGCTGGCGCGTTTCCTGTGATATGTGGACGCTTCCGCGCGACCCGGCGCAGCCAATCGAAGCGCACCTCGAACTCGTGGACGGGCGCGGCTGGGGCGCCACGAAGTCGGCCGCAAGCGGCGACAGCGTTTCCGGCATCGACCCGATTCATGTTTCGTTCGACTACATGCCTCTCGACGACAACCCCGGCACGCTTCTCCTGCGCTTCCGCCGGACAGGCGCGGGCGCAGGGTCGGTTTTCGTGCGCGATCTCCGCGTCGAAGCCGTTCCAAAGGCGGTGCCGTCCGGCCCGGCCGTGCGGGCGCAGCTTTCCGCCTCCGCCTCTCGTTCGCTTGGCGCGTGCGTATTCATCAACCGCTCGTTCGAGCCGCAGGCCATCCGTTTCGACACCGCCGGACTGCTTGCCGGAGGTGCTCCGGCGACGTCGGCCGAAGGCGAAGTCCTTTCCGGCCCCCATGCCTACGCGACGAACGAGGAAGACCCCCGCGCCGTTGAACTGCGTCCGCTGGCGGTCTCCGTCGAGGGAGGCGTCGTCTCGTTCCTGCTTCCGCCGCATTCCGCCGCCGGTGTCCGCGTCTCATGTTCCGCAGACAAGGCTGAAACCCGCGTTGTGGCGCGTGAGCCCGGCCGCTACGAATGCTGGCCATTCGTCGAAACGGCGGGCGACCGCATCGTCGTCGCCTACAGCGATGGAGAGCGCCACAATGCCGGCGAACGCGGTCGCGGAGTGTTCGCAAAGACCTCGGACGACGGAGGACGGAACTGGAGCGAACCGGTTGCAGTCGTTCAGTCGCCTGAGCTTGGCGCGACGGCTGTCGGGAAAGGGCGCGACAACGATGGCCGGATGCTCCTCTGGACACGCATCTACGGCGGCGACGAGCCGGGCTTTTACCTTTTCCGAACGGCGGATGGCAAGGCGTTCGAGCGCATCTCGCGTCTGCCCTTCTTCGGGAAGGGGTCGCAGATAATGGATGTTGTGAACATCGACGGTCGCCTCGTTTCGCTCTTTTTCACGGGCGACTACAAGACGCCGGGGACCTTCACCTGGGGCGTCCTCGAAAGTAAAGACGACGGCGCGACCTGGACGCGCCGGACGGTGGAAAGCGGAATGCCGCTGGCCGACTGGCCGACGGAGCCGGCCTTCGTGCATCTCGGAGGCGGACGTATTCTCGGCATTGCGCGGACGGAGGAACCCGGCGGCCGCCTGTTTTCGCTCGTTTCCGCTGATGGCGGCATGACATGGCGCAAACTCCGCACTAACATCTCCGATGTCGCGAATTCTACGCCGACACTCCTCTTTGACCGCGTAACCGGAACCGTTTCGCTCTACTACTACGAACGCGGGAAACGCCTTTTGAAGCGCCGCACGGCTTCTGCGAAAGCTGTTTTTTTGAATCCTGAATCATGGCCCGGACCGGAGGTCATCGCCAGGGGCGACGAGAACCGGCCCACTGACGCCGGCAACCCGAATGCGGCGACCCTTCCCGACGGGCGGCATGCCGTGGCCTGGTATTCGGGGGCAAGGCGCCCGGACGCAACGGTATATATGACGATTCTTTCGCCGCGTCTGGACACCGTTCCCGGAAAGGAATGTTTTGAATGAACTGCCAAACGGAAATTCCCCATGTTGCAAACGCCGCCGGACAGAAGCCGACGGCCACCGCGCAACGGCCTGGCAGCGTCCTCGGCGTGAAACTTAAAACCGGCGACGACCGCCCAGTGTCTCCTCTCGATCCGGGCTTCCCTCTTCTAGGACGGCTTCGGGCGCGCGGCGCACGCGAAGTAGGATGCTCGAACTGGACGATCGGCTGCGAGGTCCTCGACCGCGATTTCGCCAATTTCTGGGAATATTGCGAATTCGTAGAACCTCTCGGCATCCAAACCGTCCGCCTCCAGGCCGGGTGGGCCAAATGCGAAAAAGTCCCCGGCGCATTCGATTTCAAGTGGCTTGACGATATCGTTGACTACCTGCGCGCCAAGGGTCTCGACATCATCCTTGAAACCTCCTACGGCAACCCGGTCCACGAAGGCGCAGGAGGCTGGGACCTCTCCGGCGGCATCCCGTCCACCGACAACGGTCTCGCCGCGTGGGACCGCTGGATTGACGCACTCTCAAAGCATTTTGCAGGCCGCGTCCGAGTATGGGCCATGTGGAACGAGCCGGACAACAACAGGAGCGTGAACACGCCTGGAAAAGTCGCCGCCTTCAACCGGCGCACCGCGCTTGGAATCCGGAAAAACATCCCCGACGCGCGATTGCAAGGGCTTTCGCTTGGCGGAAACGACCCGGAATATTTCGAAGCGTGTCTCCAGGCACTCGCCGCAACCGGGGATGTGGATCTATTCGAAACATACGTATACCACGGTTACGAACTCGCGCCTGAGCGCAGCTACCCGATGGTAGAGGCGAAGAAGTCCATTCTCGCGAAATACTCGTCCAAGGCGCGACTGCGGCAGGGCGAGAACGGCTGTCCTTCGGAAATGATCGACTTCTTCGCGCTCTGGCGCAACCCGTGGAGCGAATTCAGCCAGGCCAAGTGGAACATGCGACGGATGCTCGGCGACTTCGCGCATGGCATCGAATCAAGCGTCTACACGATGAGCGACTTCAGCCACAATGGCGCAGAAATCCATTCGCCGAACAACAAGGGACTTATTCGGGCCAATTCAAACCGGGAAACCATAGCCGTCAAGCGCGCCTACTACTCCGTTCAGAACGTGGCGGGCGTCTTTGACGCCACCGTTGAACGCGATCTTTCCGGACGCGCCGCGTGCACTGACTCCACGGTATCGTTGCTGCCGTGCGTGAAAACGCTTCCCGACGGCCGCGTCTCGCCCCTCTTCGCCTTTTGGACGCACGGGCATGTGGCGCGCAAGGATGACTGGACGCAGGTGACGACGGCCGATCTCGTCCTCGACCGTCCGGGAGATTCCTTTGAAACGCGCCCAATCGTATTCGAGTGGAGCGGGCCACCTTTGCGCGATCCCGTGTGGGTAGACCTGCTCGCCGGTCGCGTCTGGTCCTTCCCTAAAGAAAACCAGCTCGTTCACTCCGCAGGCGTCACCTTCGTCGGCATCCCCGTCTACGACTCCCCCTGTCTTCTTGCCGAACGCGCCGCCATCTCCATCTAACCCCTACAAAACGCATCCCGATGCGCGGCCTCCGCGCCGCACTCCCCTCAGCCCTGCGCCATCCTGATGCGCGGTGAGGCGCCGCACCTCCAAAGCCCATCCTGATGCGCAGGCTCAGCCCTGCGCAATCTCCCGCGCCGCACTCCCCTCAACCCTGCGCTGCGCCATCCTGATGCGCGGTGAGGCGCCGCACCTCCAAAGCCCATCCTGATGCGCAGGCTCAGACCTGCGCAATCCCCGCCTCAGGCGCTTCGCCTCCCCGTACAGAACAGCGGCGTACTTCGCTCGCCCGTGCCGAACATCACCGGCTTGGTCCCCGCCTTCCCCGTCCGGCTGTATTCGCCTATC
>JAFWPM010000028.1 GCA_017509565.1 Kiritimatiellia bacterium
CATGCCGCCGCCATGGTCGCGCCACAAGTCGTCGCAGACGACCCCCGGCAAGCCGGCTTTCGTGGTTGCGCGTAGCGCCATTGGCCTTTTCGTGGTTGCGCGCAGCGCCATTCCCTTAGCGGACTTTACGTGAGATGCTGTTCAAACACCACCCACAGTCATGCACGAAGAGCCCAAAAAATTCTGGTGTACACCAGTTGCGCTCTTTCGCCATTCCTTTGGTAATCTTTTTCGTGACAGTCTGATTGTGCCTTCCGGCAACCTCCCGGACAACTATCCAAAACATACGAAAGGAAACAAGCAATGCACACCAGAACCAGGCTCTTCACCGCAACCGCGTTCGCCCTCGCGGCCGCAACCGCACTGGCCAAGACGACGACTTGGACTGGCGGCGCAACCGGCAAGGCGGGTACGGCCAAGAGCTTCCTCGCCGCAGCCAACTGGGACAACGGCGTCCCGGAACCCGGCGACACCGTAGTCATCAACGCCTCCACCGCGTGGGACAACCCGGTTTACATCGGCCAGGAAGCCGGGTCAACCGACACGGCCGAGACGTTCGACTTCGGCTCTGCCGGCCTTACGTTCGACATTTCCTCCGGCAGCACGAAACTGCTTGTGAACTTCAAGGGTTCCGGGAAAATCGTGAAGACCGGCACGGGCATGTTCGGCCCGGCCTGCGCCTCTGAGTTCACGGGCGGCATCGAGATTCGCAACGGAAATCTCGGGACATGGAAAAGCGGAACCACGTTGTTCGGCACGGGGCCGATAGCATTCATCGACGAGGGGACTACTCCGAAAATCGCCATCAACGCCTATAATGCCGGAATCAAGAACGACCTGTCCTTCTCCGGAACGGATTTCTACGTGGTCTTCTCCGGCGGCAATTTGATTCCTCTCGACGGGGACATCACGTCAACGCACGATTTGGAATTCGCGCCGACATACGGGGGCGTGACATTCTACCACTCCGTTTCCGCGCCGGGTTGCACGCTGACGCTCAACGGCAACCGGGATGCAAGCAAGGACGCGGTCGTCTTCACGGTTGGCTCAAGCGTCAATGCGGATATCGTCGCGAAGGGAAACCAAAGGCTCAACCTCAACGGGAAATCCCAGTTCCCCGGCAACACGCTTGAAATTCAGTCGGGGAGATGCACCATCGGCGCGAATGGCTTCTGGGGCGGCGATGTCGTCCTTTCCGGCTCTGCGACCAACCTGACGCTGAATGGCGCGGCCAACCTCTCGCCTTCCGCCAGCGTCACCATCGAAGAAGGCTGCCCCGCGAAGCTCTACATGGCGGGCGGCAGCGCCACCGTGAAGAGCCTTTCCGTCGGCGGCGTCCCCGTCGAGGACGGCACCTACACCGCCGCGACCCTCCCCGCCGCGATCGGCTCCGGCACACTCGTCGTGAACAGCGCAAAGCGCACGGTCTGGATCGGCGGCGTCACGGGCACCGGCTCGGCATCGACCGAAACGCCGCAGTCGTTCTTCGATCCGTCCAACTGGGACAACGGCGTCCCCGCCGCCGGAGACACGATCGTCATCACCAACAGCACGGCGTGGAACCGTTACGTTTACTTCGGCACGAGCGGCGAAACGCTCGACCTCGGCACGAAGGGGATCACCATCGACAACGCCGGATGGATCAAGTGCGCGGTGAAGTTCACAGGAAGCGGCAAGGTCGTCAAGCTCGGCGGCGGCACCTTCGGTGTGTCGGTCGATTCGGAGCACACCGGCGGAACGGAACTCTACGCAGGGTCCTTCCTGTCGTGCAAGGGCAGGCTCGGATTCGGAACCGGCCCCATCGAGTTCGCCGCCTCCGCCTCGGCCACGCCGATACTCTCCGGCGACGTCGCCTGGGATGCGGGGACCACCAACGCGCTGGTGTTTTCAGGCGCCGTCACCGGATACAAGGTTTTCTCCCCTGGCAACGAGTTCCATTTCAGGGGACCGATCTCCGCGACCCACGATTTCGAGATCGAGGGAAGGAATGGCCAGGTCTTCTTTTACGAGGACATCTTTGCGCCGAACTACACGTTTACCGTGAACGCGAACAAAACGGCGAATGAGAACTATCCCCCTCATGTCAACTTCGCCAAGTCCGTCGATGCGAACATCGTGAAGACGGGGAACCGGACGATGTTCCTGAACGGCTCCTCGGCGAATCCCGACCATTCGCTGACGGTCTCGCAGGGCACCTGCTCCATCGCGGCGGCCGGATACTGGGGCGGCACGAACGTCGTGATCGGCGCGTCGGCGACGTCGCTCGCGCTGAACGGCGCGGGCAACCTCGCTCCCGAGGCGGTCGTGCGCATCGACACCACCGGCGGCGCGAAGATCGCCATCGCCTCCGGCGTCAAGGTCCAGATTGCCAAGCTCTTCGTGAACGGCGTCGAGCAGACTCCAGGCGTCTATTCGGCCTCGAATCTGCCTGCGGCGATTTCCGGAGCCGGCCGACTCTCCGTCGGCGTTTCGGCGACGGTAATCTGCGTTCGCTGATGTCCTGGAAACGGAAGTCCCATTTTTCCAGTTGACCGTTTCCAGTCGATTTGGGAGAATCTTCCGCATCAATGAAACGCATCTCCGTCATCTTCAAAACACACCTCGACATCGGGTTCACGGCGCTTGCGGCCGAGGTGGCCGCCCGCTATCCCGGCCACATCCGGGCCGCCGTCGCGACGGCGGCCCATTTTCGCGCGAAGGACTCGTCGCCGACGGGCTTCCGCTACCGCTGGACGGGGGGTTCGTGGCTCGTCGATTCGATTCTGCGGCATGGAGGGCCCGACGCCGCCTTCCTCGAAAAGGCCATCCGCGCGGGCGATGTCGTCTGGCACGCGCTCCCCTTCACAATGGAAAGCGAGCTGGCCGGACTTGCCGCGTTTCGCGCGGGCCTCGGCCGCTCGCTTGCGCTCGACCGCCGCTTCGGCCGCCGGACCCGCGCCGCCAAGCTCAC
>JAFWPM010000242.1 GCA_017509565.1 Kiritimatiellia bacterium
AAAAATCGCCGAAATGACAATCGAGAAGGGCGTCTCAACCAATTCGCTCCCATACTGCCGCCTCCGCATCCGCAACTGCGGGCCCCCCAGGCTCTTCGCGCGCGTCGATACCGAAATGTCGTGCGAAACCGTTGCTTCGGACGATGGCGTGTGCACCGTCTTCCGGCGACGCACCGACGAGGGCGGCCTGCGCCACAACGACCTTATGCGCCTCTGGCCAGAGACCGGCCTCGCAATCCTTGAAAACCTGGACTCCGGCTCCGTCGTCACTTCGCGCGTCGATGTCGGCTCGCAGGATGTCGCGACTTTCTTCTGCAACGTCGGCGAATCGCTCGGCCTGATGCGGGAGCGCGAAACCGACGAATTGTCGAGCGCCGTCATTTTCGAGGGAACGGCGCATGAAGTCGTCCTGAAGCTTGGCGAGCGATCGACGCTGCGGACGGTCTGCGGCAAAATGGACGCTGTGGCCATGGAGGTCGAGACGCATTCGCGGCACCTCTTTGTCCGCAACCGCCCGAAGCGGATCATGGTTTCCGCCGACAGCCCGGTGTTTCTGGAGATGGACATCGAAAACCGCTACGGGACGGCGCGCTTCCGGCTCGCGGAATGGCGGCGGGATGTCCGGGAATGCGATGCGAAGGCGGCGCGCCCGGCCGCGAAATAAAAATCTTGCTTTTATTAGCCGAGTTTGGGATAATTCTTTGGTAGTCATTTAACCCCAAAATATCCCCGGAGTCGCTATGTCACCATCATTTCTACGCGGCCGCAAGACCGCCATGTGCGTACTGGTATCTCTCCTTGCGGCCTCTTTGTCTCTGGCCGACACCCTCGCCAGCTGGGCGCTGACATCAAATGCTCAAGCCGCCCCAACCCAAAGCGCCGGGGAAAAATATGAAGGTATTGCTTCCGCAACTCTTACTGCAGGAAGTGGGGTCACGCTAAATTCCACTACAAAAACCTTCGGCGGCTCAAGTTGGCACGACGGGGGGACTTCGCTAGCGGATGCCATTTCGGCTGGGAATTATCTTCAAGTCACATTTGCCGCCGCATCCGGCTATAGCGTAAGTCCCTCCCAATTGGACTACAAATTACGGCAGCGCGCCAATACCAGTCCCACCACCCTTCACTGGGCGTATTCCGTGGATGGCGGCACGGATACGCCAATAGGTTCTGACATTGATTTCAGTTCCGCGTCTTCCACTGCCGACTATGAGCTTGACCTTACCGACATCGGTGATGTCTCCTCAGGAAGCACAGTAACCCTGAAACTTGCCGGATGGGGCGCTTCCAGCGCGGCCGGAACTCTGAATTTTATAACAGAAATCACCCTTAGCGGTACCGCCGAGCGCAGCGGCAGCGGGCCAATCCCACCGTCCGTGGCAGTCTATGATTTCGGCACAATCTACGCCGGCGAAGAGAGCAGCGTGGATCTGGCCTATGCCGGCGACAACGTCGCGCTGTCCATCACCGCCGACACCGAAATCAGCGGCACCACGAACTATGTCGATGGCGTCTTCTACTTCACCCCGGCAGTGGCTGACATCGGTGAAATCACCTTCACCGCCACGGCGACCGACACCACCGGCGTATGCGACCCAGACACCAAGGATTTCACGGCCACAGTGGTTAAAAAACCGGACTTCCTCGAAGGATTTGAAACAAAGACACAATCAAGCTATGTAACATCCCTTGAAACTCTCGTCGTGGAAGATGCCGCAACCTGGCGCGGAACGAATTTCAACGTCAATATATTCACCGAGGGTTACGGAAGGGGGACTAGGGCCCTGAAGTTCAAGGAATCCGGCTGGATTGAAATGGCTACGGACAAGGCCAATGGCGCGGCTTCGGTTTCCTTCTATTGCGGATTTGCAAAAAGCGCCGCAAAGGATGCCGAAGGCACGGTTACGGTTTTGATCTCCAATAACGCGGGTGCATCATGGAGTGAGGCCGGGTCGCCCATTCAAGTGACGGCAACCCTTACCCAGTATACCTTAAACCCCGGCAAAGGAGGAAGCGTTCGCCTGAAGTTTGTATACACGGGGAACCATGATGGCAAAGATACGGCTGCCGTCGCCATCGACGACATCGAGATTACCAACTACGACGGCGCGGCCGTCGTCGATCCCGCGATTAAGGACATCGCCAACGTGGAATGCCACGCCGACGACGATCCTGTCGAAATCACCATCGAATACTACGGCGACAGCCAGGGGGCCGTCGTGAAAACGGTTTCCACCAGCGCCACGGGCATCGAGGAGGGCGTTGACTACACGTTCGCCCCCGAAACGGGCGTCTTCACTTTCACCCCCAGCGAGGAGCACCTTGGAATAAACGGCGGCGTGATTGAATTCACGGCGGGGATGTCCGTCGATGGCGAGCCTGTTGCCCCCAAGTCCTTCACGGTTACCGTCAGCCCGGCTCTTGCGAAGTATCTGCGGTTGAAGACCGACGCGAGCGAATCGGAGAACTTCAATTCGATTGGCGGGGCCGCCACCGCGGAGCTGCCCGCCCCATGGAGGGTCGCATACGTTGACGACCTGGAGAAGTTTGATGGCATATCCTACGAAACGGCCGCCTCCGCCTGTACGCAGCGTGCGGCATACGGATCGAAGAGCACCGCGGCCGGCGTGTACAACGTCGGCGCGGCGAATGAAGACGAAGACCGCGCCGTGGCCTTCCTTTCATCCGGCGACCATTTCCGCACCTGCGCGCTGATGGTTCCCGTGAAAAACGTCGGCAGGGTGGCCGTGAACAAGTTTACCGTTTCCTACTCGCTGGAGAAATGGCGCATGGGCAATGCAAAAAAACTCGACCTCTGCTATTCGACAGGCGCCCCGGATTGGAACTGGACGAAAATCAACACCTTCCATGAAGAGACGGCGGCGGATGAAGGCGTCGCCTGGTATGCGGACGCGGAGTCCCAGCCGGCGCCGATTCTGAAAAGGGGCGAAGTCGGCGTCAATGTCGGCGCCGGCGAAACGATTTACCTAGGGTGGTTCTATTCGGCGAACAGAGACAACAGTTCAAGCGCCCAGGCTTGGGCGGTTGACGACATCAGGCTGCGCATTGGCGACGACAGCACCATCATAATCATGCGGTAGCGGCATCGCGTCATAGCGCATAAATTGACATCATGATCAGAATAGTGAAGAGCGGCGCGGCGAAGCCCGCCAAGAGAGTAGTTGAATTCCTGTCGCGGCCCGCGTTCGACCCCGAGGCCGAGCGTGTGGCGGCCGAGATTCTCAAGGATGTGCGGGAGCGCGGCGACGCGGCGGTGCTAGCCGCCGAGAAGCGCATCGACGGCGTTTCCCTTACGGCGAAGACGATGCGCGTCTCCGCCGAAGAGCTCGCGGCCGCCGAGAAGGCGACGCCCGCCAAGGTGAAGCGCGGCGTGAAGGAGGCGCACAGGCGCGTGGCCGCCTTCGCGAAGGCCGGCATGCGCCCCGACTGGTCGATAAGGACGCCGCACGGCGGAACCCTCGGCGAGCGCTTCCTGCCCTTCGAGCGCGTCGGCGTCTATGTCCCCGGCGGCACCGCCCCGCTTGCCTCAACATCCGTCATGACCGCCACGCTGGCGCAGGTCGCCGGCGTGAAGGAGATTGTCGCCATCACGCCGTGCGCGAAGGACGGCTCCGTGAACCCAGTCCTGCTCTACGCGCTCAAGCTCGCCGGATGCACCGAGATCTACCGCGTCGGCGGAATACAGGGCGTCGGGATGCTCGCATACGGCACCAAGACCGTTCGCCCCGTCCAGAAGCTCGTCGGTCCCGGCGGCGCCTTCGTCACCGCCGCCAAGAAGCTGGTCTACGGCGAGGTCTCCCTCGACCAGGTGGCCGGGCCGAGCGAGATTTGCATTGTGGCCGACGGAGACGCCGACCCAGCATGGGTGGCCGCCGACCTGCTCTCGCAGATCGAGCACGGCACGGGCAGGGAGAAGGCCCTGCTCGTCACCGACAGCGAACTGCTCGCGAACAAGGTCGCGGCGGCGGTCGAGGCGCAGCTTGAAATCTGCACACGCAAGGCGCGCATGGCCCCGACCATCGAGAGGGGCGGGATGCTGATCGTCGTCGCGCCCAGCATCGGGGAGGCGGCCGACATCGCCAGCGAATTCGCGCCGGAACACCTTGAGGTGCTGACGAAGAACCCCCGCAAGCTGCTCCCGCGCCTGAGGAAGGCCGGCGCGATCTTCGTCGGGCCGTGGGCGCCGGAGCCGGCCGGCGACTTCGCCGCCGGGCCAAGCCACGTCCTGCCGACAGGCGGCGCCGCCGCGAAGTTCTCCGGCCTCACGGTCGAGGACTTCCGCCGCCGCACCTCCATAATCGAATACACCGAGGCCGACCTCAGGGACGCTCTGCCGGTGATCGAGACCTTCGGCGCAATAGAGGGACTCGACGCCCACGCCCGAAGCGCCACGATAAGGTTTGGCGCAGGCGCGAAATAACGCCATCCCATATCCCGCGGCATGTCGCAGGGGAGCCGATGGCCCGCCCGCGCCGCCGTATGCCCTTGATGCGCCGCAGTTTGTCAAATAGAAAAGACACCGAAATTAGTTAAGAGGGGGCCGCATTGGTCAAAAGCCTAGACACCGAGGCGGGAGGCGAGGGCTGCGGGGCTAGCCCCGCAGCCCCTCGCGCATTGTTGGCATTGTCAACCACGGTCTTCACCAGCGACTTGATTTTGGCGACGAGACGGATTACATTGATCTTGTCTCGCAGATTCTCAAGTTCCGCGATGCGCCCGGCGTCGCATAGGCCAGATTCCCTGCATCTTTCGAGCGGGGTTTTCGGCTTGTCGTACACATGCTTGTATGAAGTGTGCAGTTTGTCCCCTGGTGTCTTCGACAGGAGCTTCTTGCATGGGACGAAGAGGTTGTGGTAAAGGGAGAGGCATCTGGCGAGTTCATGCGGCGCGGGTTCAAGGCTGCGATCGTCAAGGTGAGTTTTCCCCAGCCATGCGCGCAGGATGGAACCGTTCTTCTGCTCCACGCGGCAGTTGTCGTTGGGGCGGCTTGGGCGGGACCTGAACACCTCGACTTCCGGGAAGTTCGCCGCGAACAGCGACAGGACGGCGCCGTTCATGAACTCACCGCCGCCGTCGGGATGCACCCTGCGGACTTCGAACGGGAAGCGGCGCAGCATGGGCCCGATGGCGTTTTTCACCGCCTCGGCGCCGCGGCACCATGTGAAGTCGAACTCCGTCCACTGGGTCATGGCGTCCGTGATGTCGATTGAATGGAAGAACGGCTCCGGGCAACCGCCGCCGTGCGCCAGGGTGTCGACTTGCACCACGCCCGGGGCTCCATCCTCGATTGCCAGGCCGGGGCGGCACGGGACAGCATCCCGGATCCTGTTCGCCCCGGATCGGCGATTGCCGTGGCGGATGCGCTTTGACGGGTGTTCCCGAAACCACCGCGAAATCGGCCTCGACGCGCCGGTGCGCGGCGACCATGTGCCGGAAATGGCCTACGACCGGTAGCTCACGCCGGAAGGCACGCCTGGTTACTTCACCCTCGGACGCCTCTTCGCCCAAGGCTTCCTACAGGCTCTTTTGAAAGGAACCTGAACCCTTGTTCGCCCCACCGCACCCTCATCGATTTAGGCTCAATGTGTTCCGGCCGATGCGAAGGGGAATGCGAAGGCCTCGCCAGACAAAGGTGGCAGGGAGGTCGGGCGGGATGTCGCAAACGCCCTCCACGGCTGCGCCGTTGCGCGCCAGTTCGACGGAAATAAGCCCCCTGGGCGTGGGCATGGATGCCTTGATGTGTGTCAGCGGCCCGAACTGGGGCGCGATTTCGGCTGCGGCGAAGCCGTTCGCCACGGGACGGATGCCGGCGATGCCGGTCGCCAGGTGGTAGAGCGGATGCGCCCCCCAGGCGTGGCAGTCGCTCCGCCCGCGCCATCCAGGTGCCTCAAGCGGCGTTTTGAGCCCGTCGCGAACGAAGCCGCGCCAGAGGTCGAGTCTCTGCAGGAAGAGGTCGGCCCGCCCGAATCGGAGGAACGTTTCAAAGAGGTAGTGCGAGAAATAGACCGTGCAACGCGCGAGGTCCGGCGCTTCAATGAGTCCCCGAAACGCCCGTTTCGCCCTGCGCGCCGGAAGAACCCCGGCGAGAAGCGCAAGGCACTGCGCGTGTTCCGAGAAGCGGTTCTTCGCGGCTGTGTCGGCGACGAGGCCGCGCCGGTTGTCCCAGAAGCGAGCGAGGATCGCCGCACCGACGGCACGCACCCGGTGCCGCCAGCGCGCGGCCATTGCCGCATCGCCTGCCGCCGCCTCGGCCTTCGCGGCGGACTGCAGCGCGTGGACGTAGAGCAGGTTGTTCACGGCGGAAAGCCACGTGCGTCCGTCGGGTGCGTTGCCGAACTCGCCCCACTCCGGCGCCCAATCGACGAAACTCCACCCCGGAAGGTTTTCGAGCAATCCGTCGGCGTTCTCGTAAAGGGCGATGCCGTCAAGCGTGTGCCGGAGGCCGGGGAGCCGCGCACGGAGAAAGTCGTCGGCGCCGTGCCAGAGGGCGTAGTCGCCCGCCATCATCGCCCATGAGAGCGAGTAGGTCGCCGACTCCTGCCTGTTTCGCGACGGCACGGCCATCGGGACGAGTCCGTTTTCGCGCCGCGCGAAGTCGAACGCCCCCATCCCGAACCGCACCGGGCGCGGGTCGCCGGAAACCGCGTTGAGAATGAGCATCTGCACCCTCGTGTCGCCGGGATACATCTGCTGCTCGAAATAGGGGCAGTCCATGAAGGTTTCGTGCAGACAGTTCTGCATTCCCCGCACGCACATCCGCGTGATCGGCGCGATGCTCGGGTCGTCGCACTCGAAACGGGCGACGCTTTCGAGTGGATAGCGGCTCTCCGCAATGGCGAGACGGCGCAGGACAAGCGGCTCCGCGCCGGTGCGCACCGCCAATTCAATCCACCGTCCGGCCTTCCACCACGGCGTGGTGAACGCGGCTCGTGCCCGCCCGTCGGGGAGGAACGTGTCGCGCATCGCGCGCAGGACGACCTTGCCGTCGAACTCGCCGCGATTGCCCTTGTTGGCGTAGATGTGTCCCTCCGGCTTCTCGGCGTAGAGCGTCTCCGCCCACGACCAGCGCATGCGCGCGCCCTTGCCGCCGGACGTTTCGAGAAGCGGGAAGGCGCAGAAGTAGTCCTCCAAATCCCAGAGGACTCGCAGCGTGGTCCGGGGCGGAATGCGCACCGCCCGCCCCCTGCCGCGAAGCGCGTCGAAACGCGCCGCCCAGCCGGCGTCGGAACGTGTGGCTCGGTAGATCGTCCGCCGCGCGTCGCCCCCCGTCATCACGGCGCAGATGCGACCCGGCGCCTTCTCCTCGTGAATCTGGTCGGGGCGCTCCGTCGGGAAGAGCGCCCACCCGCCGGAAGAGAAGCCGTATTCGCTGTCCCGAACAGCCTCCTTCACGATGACGGCGGGACGCCACGCACCCGCCGCCTCGTCGAGGAAGCCCGTTCCGCGCACGATGTTCTCCGCGCCGGTCATGGTGTCGGGGTCCGTCACGCCGCCGAAGGTTGTCCCGGCGACGTCGGCCACCTCCCAGTCGGCGCGGCCGGTCGTGAGGTCGGCATCGTAGGGGCCGTCCGCCTTGAGGACGAACCCTAGGCGACCCAACGAAAGGATGCCCAGCGGGCCCTTGTCGCCGAGGTCGAAGACAACGGCCTCCATCGTGTGTTCGGCGCCGTTCAGGTTGGTGATCTCGTAGGTTTCGTAGTACCAGTGATTCGGTGTGCCCTGATGGGGGCCGCGCGCGATTTCATAGCCGTCCAGCAGCAGCACGAAGCGTGCATCGGCCGAAACGTCGATGAGGAGCGGCTTCGCACGGCCCGTGAAGCGCCGCCGGAAGCGCAGGAAGCGACGGCGCGAGGCGACGGCCGCTCCGATCCACGCCGCCTCGTCGATCGGCTGCACCGGGCGGATGTTTTCGTTCCCGCGCGTGAAGCGCTCATGACGGAACGTCTGGACGACACGGGCCATCACTTTCCGACGATTTCCTCAAACAGGGGGGCGACCTCCTCGGCCCAGATGTCGTAGGCGGGGGCGAGGGGGTGGAGGTCGTCGTTGTTCATCAGCCCCTCGCGGAAGGTGCCGTCGGGATTGAGAAAGCGGGCGTTGAAATCGTGCCAAACGACTTTCTCGCCGTCGGCGAGATTCTTCAGGAGTCCGTTCACCTTGTCCTTGTGGACGCGCCACGGGTGGTCTGCCGTCGCGCCGCTTGGGAAGATGGGCAGAAGAATCGTCCTCGCCTGAGGCTGCTTGCGGGCGATGAGGTCGAGAATCGCCTTGACGCCGGCGGCGGTGTCTTTTGGATCATCCCAGTTGTTCGTGCCGACCAGGAGCATGAAGCACTTCGCGCGATAGCCGTCTAGCTCGCCGTTCTGGAGCCGCCACAGCACGTTGCGTGTTGAGTCGCCGCCAAAGCCGAGGTTGAGGACGGAATACCGCTTTTTCAACTCCGCCAGCGGCTTGCCACCGTAGGCTGAACCGGGGCCGCGCGCACCCTCCCAGTTGTGCGTGATGGAGTCGCCGACGAACACGAGGTCGATATCGCCGCACGACGCGGCAATCTCCGACAGTTTCTCCGCATGGCGCTTCTCCCACCAGCCCGGATAGGGATCCCAGGAACGCGCCAACCCGATGCAACTCCGCGGCTGCGCCGCCAGCGGAACGGGCGCGGCTGCATTGCCTTTTATCAGCCGGAAGTTGCGCACCCAGTAGGAAAGTTTGTGCCCGGAGATGAGACCTCCGATTCGAAAGCCTGTCATCTCTCCGGCATCTTCCGGCAGAAGCACCCTGCGCGTTTCCCAGTGCATCGCCGGGGGGCGGAACCGAAGGCTCTTGTGTGGACGCCCCCTGTAGAGCGCCATCACCTCGACGCAGAACATGTCGCTCTCGACTTTGTCCTGCTTGTTCTTCACCTCGAATTCCAGATAGCGCGCACCGTCGAACGACACGTCCGGCGCGCATTCGTACACGGGGAAGAACCATGCGCCCGTGTCGCCGCTCCACTCCACGTCGAAGCGCACGGCGTTCTCCGCCTCGTCGCGGACGCAGGCGTATTTCGACCCGGAGTCATTGCGCTTCCATGCGGACGGATCGTCCAGCTCCGGGAGGGGGACGACCTCGCCCTCGGAAAGGAAGCGGAAGGCGTTGAACATCGGGATGCGGGCGCGCGAAACGCGCTTGCCGTTGAACGTCCCTGAAAAGTCGGCGGCAAAGGCGAGATTGCCGTCCGGCGGCGCGTAGAGCGCGTCAACGACCGCGACGCCCCACGGCCCCACGTCGATTTCGCCTTCCGCGCCCTCCAGGGCCCCGGCGGAAACCGAGACGCGTCCGCGCTTTTGTTCGGACGAGAGATTCCAGACCTCGACCGCGATGCGCCCCTTTTCCTTGCCGAGTTCGGCCACGGCCGAGCCGCCTGAAACCGTGAAGTCCTCGCGGTCCAGGACCGGGCGGACGACGATCGACAAGTCCTCGTCCGGCGCGGGCTCGTACCGCGAGAGCCGTCCCGGATCGGCGGGCGGGATGTCCGCGTCCATTTCGCGAAGCCCCGAAAGATACTGCGGGAATCGCGTTGCCGTCAGAGCCAGCGCGCCGCTCTCGGCGCGGACGCGCGAAGGCGTGCCCATCACGTCTGTCAGGCGGTATTCGCCATCGGCGGCCGCCAGGCGGAACCCGCGTGCGCAGTCGGCGTCTATGCGGACGGAAGGACCTGCCGCGCGTTCCAGGTTCGACACGCTCCAGAACGCGAGCGTCCGCGAACCGTCCGGCTTTTCGTACACGAAGCCGCGAAGCCCGTCGCCGAGACGCTTTTCGCCGAGGAGGCGTGCGTCGCCGAGCTCGGACGTGACGGCGGAGATTGCCGCGTGGATTGGCTTGACCGTTCCGTCACGGCGCATCGTTCCCCAGTCCCTGCGCCCTGACTGCTCGTTCCAGACGCCGAACAGGAAGAACCAATTCCGGAAAATGCCGCCGTGCTGGTGCAGGATCGCGCTCTTCGGGAAAAACTCTGCCATCACGAGTTCCTGCCCCTCGTCATGCATCATCAGTCCCTTCCGGCTGCTCGGAACCTTTCCGTTGCCTTCGAGATTCGTCCCGCTCTCCGTGAGCCAGACCTGCCAGCCGGGGACGCCGGCCTCTTCGAGAAATTGCCTTACGTCGGCATGGAACTCGTCGTAGCTCGCGACCGGAACGTAGGTGTGGAGGTTCAGCGCCTGCACGTATTTCGCGATGTCGCTGTCGAACATCGCCTGTGCGTAGCCGAAGTGGTCGATGTCAGAAAGCGCTCCGGGAAGGATGACGGTCGTGGGGCTTCCGGCCCGCGCGCCGAGCGCGAACGCCTTCAGCGCCGCCGCGTATTCCCAGACCGGCCCGCTGCCGAGATTCTGCTCGTTCCAGAACTCCCAGGAATCGTAGTAGGGGTCGAACGCCCGCGCGGCGTCCTCCATGAAGCGGTGGAGTTCCACGAGGTCGGAGGCGAAGGAGACGCCCGGTTTCCAAAGCCATTGCGGCACGTCGTGGAAGATGCCCGTGGCGATGACGCCGTTCTCAGCCATCGCCCGCGCGCTCGCCAGGTAGCGCGAAAAGTCGCGCTTCCCCTTCTGCGGCTCGATGAAGGGACCCCATTCCAGGCGCTCGCGCGTGTGGACGAGACCGCACTTGCCGAGCAGTTCGGCCGTGACGTGCCAGCAGTCGCCGCCATGCCACGGGCAGTCGTAGGAGCCGCGCCGGGAACAGCCGGACAGCGCCGAGTCCGCCGCGAAGAACGAATCCGCGCTGCGGCAGCGGTTCGTCGTCACGACGCAGAAGGTGAATTTCTCGCCGCCGCATTCCCCCCGGTAGTATCCCGGCGGCAGCGGGGCGAGTCGGATCGTGCCGTCAGGCGCAGTTTCACCTGCGTACACCTCCCGACCGCGCCAGTCGCGGACAATAAAGTCAGCCACAGAGAACGCAGAGGTCACAAAGTCTTCATCGTCATCTTTGAGCTCTTTGTGTTCTATGTGGCTAAAATCCACCTTGAACACCGGAGCCTCCGCATCGGTGAATGTCCAGCCGGGGGCGTCGGTCGTGATGGATGCGGCACAGAGGCATGTGGACGAGACGAGACTCAAGGCGAGCAAACTTGCTTTCGTATTCATGGTTTATCCTTTTGCGGCCGTGTGCCGAACGCCCTCTCCGCGAAGTCGAGCGCCCAAGCCCAATCCAGTGCCGAAAGTCCGTGCGCACCTCCTCGGCGCACATAGCCCAAACGAGGGCCGATGCGCGCCGTATCGTATGGTGCTGGAAAGTTGCCAGACGGCAGTCCCGGAGCGCCCAGCAGTTCCCATGCGGGAGAAGCGGCGCCGCAGGAGAGAAATTCTCCCTTGGGATCGAACCACGGCTCACCGAAGCCTTCCACGAGCAGGGCGCGAGGCGCGACTGCGGCGAGTAGCCAGTGTTGGTCGAAGGGCATCGCGGCTTCGTTGTCGGCGAATTTTCCGTAGGCGGGGCAGTACCAGTGGGGGAAGGTCGCCATCTCGGTGGCGACGCTTTCGCCGAAGAAGCGCTTGGCGAGCGGGGCGCCGCCTCCGCCGGTCTGGCATGGGACCACCACCGCGAAGCGCTCGTCGCGCGCACCGGCGAGCAGCGCCGCCTTGCCAAGGCGGGAGCATCCCGTGACAAGTGAGCGCCGCACGTCGATTTCCGGAATGCGCTCCGCCAAATCGAGGCCGCGCGAAAGCGCCCATGCCCACGCTCCGAGCGTCGTGGGATTGTCATCACGAGCCGGGGCGCGCGGCCCCCAGAGGTCGAAGACTCCTTGCCAGGCCATGTCGGGCGTGTCGCCCATCTTGAGTTCGATGTCCGGCGAAATCTGAGGCTGCGCGCAGGCCATCACGGCAACGCCCCGCGCAAGGAACGCCTCAAGCGGGAATGCGTAGCGATACGTCGTGGCGCGATCTCGCCCCCGGTTGGCTTCCTTGAGCGGACCACACGCAAGCTTGCCTGACGAGTGAGTCCACGCATTTGTCGGCACGAGGACTTCCGGATCGTTCAGGAGCGTGTGGTTCCCGCCGTAATTCAGGAAGAGCGCCACCGGGACGGGCGCGTCGTTTTCGCAGACGATTCGCCCATCGCGTTTCGTCGGCTCGCTGCCCTTGATGCGGTTGGGTATGACAACGAGCCAGTCCAACCACGGGCCGGAACGGTCAGCCTTGAACCACATCCGGTACTGGCGGCGGATGCCAAGCCCTGCTGCGGTTGCTCCCTCCTCGACGAGTTCGATTTCGAGTGCTTCCGGCGCTGGCGGCTCCTGCCCGTACATTTCGCGGGCGAAGACATCGAGAATTTCGCGTCGCCGTGCGGGCCAGTCTTCGGGAGAGCGCACCTCCCGCCCGTCCGCGAAGCGCATGAGTTCGGGCAGTTCGTAGGGCGGAACCGCCGCCTCGTCCATGTTGATCGGCGCGGCGGCCATGGCTTCAACGCAAAGAGCGCAAAGGATGATGTAAAGAGACGCAAAGGGGTTCATGGCCATGACTCAGTCCACAATTCTCCAATCCTCATTGCCATCAATCGGCAATGTCAATAACGGGCGGCTGGAGTCCGCGCCCCCGAAGAAATCGACGGAGAGGGCGTCCGGGCAGAGTTTCACCAAGGCGAAGCCCGCGCCTTCGAAATGTCGGTAGGCGGTGAGACCGTTTCGGAACGAGGCGAAGAACGCCGCCGCGTCGGCGCGCCCTTCGCGCTCGTAGAAGCGTCCGTATCCGTCTGAGGTCGAGATGGTTTCGCGGAGCGCTGGTTCCAGGCCGTCCCAGAGCGAGGAGACGTGAACCTGAACGATGCGTCCGCCGACGCCATGCCAGTCGATGAAGCCGTTCGTGTGGACATGGCCGCACAGGACGATGGCATGACGTTCTGCAAGAAGCCGCAAAGCCTCCAGGCGCTCGGCGTCCCTCTCCGGCTCGCCGAGGAAAATCGAGCGGTAGCTTAAGCCGTAATAGCAGGGGATGACGGGATGGTGGACGGCGATGAAAAGGCAGCGACAGTCCGCTGTTTCCAAGAGGAGACGCGGCAACGCCGCGAAGGTTTCGTCGGGCGCGTTGGAATCGAGGAGAATCAGTGCATCGTCGCCAAGGGGGATGGCGCGGTTGGCCGGAGGAACGTTGTGCGCCCACGCTTTGGGTCCACCTTCGCCGCGTGTGTCGTGGTTTCCCGGAACGACCGCAAGCGGTACACCGGGAAGCGCTCTTCCCAGGCGATCCATGGCCCCGGCAATCAGAGCCTCATGCGCCGCGACGCCGTCGGCCTCCTCGCCGCCGACGAGGTCGCCGATCTGGAGCGCAAGCGTGGCGCCGGAGTCGCGGGCGACGCGCCCTGAGGCGGCGAGAAGGCGCGGAATGCCGTCCGGATGCCACAATGCGGAGTACTCCGAATCGGCGCGCTCCGTATAGTGCAGGTCACCAATGACAACGATTTTTTCCGCGTTCCTATGAGAGGCATTCATGGCGTTCCTTCTAAAAAGAGGCGGGTGAAGGCGGCGCTCCAGTGGTAGTCGGCAATGGAATGCATGTGCTTGTGCCAGTCGGGTGGGAGAACGGGTGGGCCCTTGCGCTTGAGTTCGTAGGGCGACAAAGCATCGTCTGCATCGTAGAACTCGAAGACAGTCCCGTGGCGCAAATACCATTTCTGCACTGTGGCGAGGACACGACGGCGTAATTCCGTCGCTTCTGCCAAGTAGCCGTAGCGCCGAAGGCCAATCCAGAGGAAATAGTCGAGGTTGAGCCATGAGCAGCCACGCCACATGTCTGTTTCGTATTGCGGGGCGTCCCGCGCGATGGACGGCACGGGCAGAGCAGTCCAGAAGCGCGCCGGATCGGTGAGCGCGGCAACGAGCCGCGCAGCGCGCTCCGGCGGGCAGATTCCCGCCCAGAGCGGCAGGAATGAGGCTACTGACGCGACATGCGTGAGGCGTCCGTCCGCGAAGCGGTCGTAGTAGAGGCCGTCCCGGTCGTCCCAAAGAAGCGCGTTAATTCGCTCGGCGGTGCGATCTCGCAGCGCCTCGGCTTTGCAGGCCTCGTCATTCCGGCCGAGGATGCGCCAGATTGCCGCGAGACACCCGGCATCGTGCGCCAGATAGCAGGAGAAGTCTATTGCGTCGATTGAGGGTGCGTCGAAGTCGAAGCGCGGGGAGTTGTCCAAACCCGATTCTCCGCAACGGCAATTAGGATCGCTCCCGGTCGCCCAGGCGAGAAGACCAGTCCCGTTCGGACTTCGCTCGCGTACGGTCCAGTCGAGGAACGCTGCAAGACGAGGTGCGACCCAGGCGAGAAAATCCGCGTCAGGCGCATGTTCGTGGATGAATAGCGCGGCCCAGGCGAGAACCTGAGGTTGCGTGACATCTGATGTCCAGCCGTTGGCCCGCATCTGGTGCGGGATGAAACCGTCATCTCTCTGCCGGAACAGCACGGCGCGGATTGCGTCGCGAGCGAGCGCCGCATTGCTCCCGGACATCGCCATCGCGTGGAATGCGGAATCCCACAGCCATGCGTCGCGGTGCGGAACGCGATCTGGCGTCGTCCAGCGACAGGGAAAGGAGCCTTCGGGCGAGAGCGTGTTTTCCTTTTCCACTGAGAGGCACTTGGCCCACAGCTCCTCAAAGCCTGGTTCGGGGCATGGCGGCTGCGCGTCCAGCCATGTTCTTCGGGCGCGGACGGCGGACTCGACTGCGGAGCGAGAAGAGGGGGGCAGCGCTTGAACCGACGCGGGGCGAGGAGTCGCGGAGTCCACAAATACCAGGCGGAATAGCCAGACATCGCCGCGATGCTCCTTGACCAGCCGACATGGCGCGATCTCAGGACGCGCCGATTCCAGCATTGGCTCAACCGGCGCGAGGCCGATGACGTTCAGAGCATCCTCGTAGGCGAGAAAAACTCGTCGTCCGCCGGCGTCGTGGCCTTCAATGAAGTCGCCGCCGATGGCGTCGAACGCTGCTCCGCCGCTAAGCGGGATGCATAGCGTCACGGGTGGATTTGTCTCAAAGCGCAGCGTGACCGGGTCGGCCAGAAATGTCGCGCAAAAGTCGCGCGCGCTTGCGGTGTCGCCGTCGATGCCGCTGAAGGCGAACAACTGACCGTAAGAGTAAATGGAGTGGTGTTTCATTGGTTGTAGTTTAAGCCTCTGAAAACCGCGTCCACGTTCTCCACGTCTTCCTTGAAGCGGCCGATGAACGCGCCGACGTCCTCTGGTTTGTGGGCGTCGGAACCGTAGGTGCGCGAAAGGTCGTAGTCGAGGCTCCAGCGCCAGACGCGATCGCAGGGCAGCGCCTCCGCGAAGTCGCGCCGGAAGCCGCTTGCGTTCCATTCGAGGGCCGTTCCGCGTTTCACCATTTCAACGAAGATTTCCCGGAAATCTTCTTCGTGGCGTTCGGGATGGTATTCGCATCCCATGCGCTGCAACTGGATGCGGAAGAAGTCAATGTGGTTGATGCGCGAAAACAACCCGGACTTTACGGCGGCGAGGGTTTCGCGCAGGGCGAGGGTAGTGCATTCCTCCCCGTCAAGACCATCCCTCTCCTCCGCCCAGTGCGGTCCGTGGAGGTGGATGGAGCCGGTGGCGCACTCGATTTCGGGATGGCGGGCGAGAAGGCCGGCGACAAAGTCCGCGTTGCGAGGATGCCAGTCGGCTTCAATCCCAATGCGGATGTCGAGCTTCCCCAACCAGCGACGTTTTGTTTCCATGCAGTCCTCGATGCAGCGCTCCAGTTCCGATTCCGTCATGAAATGCAGCCGCGGTTCGGAATACCATAGCGGCGCGTGTTCCGTGAAGACGAGGCCACCAAGCCCCTTCTCAAACGCCGCTTTGGCGAATTCTTCGGGACCGTGTGCGTCGCGATGAACTTGGTATGGATGGACGTGTGCGTCGATGGGCAAGCCTAAATCCATGGCGCAACCTGTTTCCGCAAACACGAAGCGGCTACCGCATGAAGAGGACCGTCGCCATGTCCCCGACACCCGCGTATGACGCGAGGAGCGGTTCGCCGATCTCGGCTCCGCCGGCGTCGTAGAAGTGCAGCCGGACGGTGCCGGTCGTGCGCTTCACCGCCGTCGGGTTGAATGAATACGTTCCGTCCGCCGGGGCGTTCGCCGAAAAGATCGCATTGAACGCGCCGGTACCGGAATCGTGGTCGATGGCGAGCGACGCGACGCCCTTCGCCCATGTGTCGGAATAGACGAGCGCAGGACGCTCGCCCGACTGCACCACGCGGTTGAGTTTCGCGTCCGTCATATCGTAGAAGCCCCCTGTCGAAGGCTCCGAGACGGCAGCCAGCGAGACGTCCTTCACGAGTTCGCCCACGACGGCACCGCCGGAGTAGCCGCGCAGGACGAGCCGGACGGCGCGTGCGCCGTCGGCAGGGACGTCGAGCGAATGGACGCCCGCCGCCGACGCGGCGGAGACGAGCGTCTGCGTGGCGCACTGCTCCTGGCCGATGTGCGTGACGAGCAGGAGATCGCACGTGTCGGCTGCGGCGCCCGTCCATGACGGCGCGTAGCCGATGGCGGCGGGAGCCGGGAAGCGCGCGGCCCCCGACTCGGTGAAGTCAACACCTAGCGTTGCCGTTGCGCCGTGCGCAGTTGTCGCCACCGCTAGAAGCGCCACCGCAAAGAGGAATCTTCCCTGTTTCATGTCAGACCACCTTTCCGTTATTCCGCCGTCATGGAGGCACGGAAGCCGTAGGCGCGGCTCGAGCCGCTGTCGTACATGAAGATCCGCGAAACGGAGGTCATGTGGGATGATGGGTACGATTGGTTATGTGCACCACCGCGCGCCGGATACCCGTTGGAAGGCGACGGTGTGGGATTCGATGTCTTCTGCACCGGACCACGCGGATTGACGTAATCGCCTGTATAGTTGGCGAAGTCGGATATGCAAGTCGAATCGCAGTTGGAACTGTATGGGTTGCCGTCTCCGCAGATTTCGGCCACGTTGCCGTACATGTCGTAGAAGCCCCACGGGTTGGGATCGTAGGAACCGACCTTGGCCGTGCCCTTCGTCGTGTCATCGTTTCTGTCGGGAGTGATGGTGGCGCCGATGGTAGTGCTTCCGTTGATGGCGCGGCAGTAGTTCTGGATGTTGACCTTCGTGAAGCGGCTGTCGTAGTAGTCGCCTGTCGTCCCGGCGCGGCATGCGTATTCCCACTGCGCCTCTGTCGGAAGGTCGAAGGCCAGTCCTGTCCTGGTGCGAAGGCGGGCCATGAAGCGTGACTCGTATCCGTTGATAGTGCCGGAGTACCATTGCCCTGCCGGACGGATGTGCGTATCGTACTTGACGCTTTCCACTGGCCGCGTCGCCCTATAGGTTTCGTTTGTGTAGTAGCTGGGCCACTCGCCGCAAACGCGATAGAACTGCTCCTGCGTCACCTCGAAGACGCCAAGCCAGAAGGGCTTCGTCAGCGTGACGGTGTGCGCGGGGAGGCGGAGCGCGTTCGCGTTGTCTGCGCTGTCGGTGCCCATGGTGAACGTGCCGGCGGGGCAGAGCTTGAACCACATCTCGGTCGTGCGGCAGGTGTCGTCGGAAAGGTCGGGGCCCGTGAGCGAGTAGCGCACCGGGTAGCTCGTGGCGCTCGCGCCATCGGAGAGATCGACAATCATGTACACGGGATCTGTCGGCGCGAGCGGCGCGGCCGAGACGGAGACGGCGAGGTTGGACGCGATGAGGCCGGGAATGTCCTCACCCATGTTCCAGACGACGGCGTGGGAGCCGTTGCCCTTCACGAGCGGCTCGGAGACGAGCGATTTCGCGGCCACGGCGTCGCCGGCCATTCCCGGATAGCTTGCCGAGACGTCGATGCGGTAGAACGTCTCCGAAGACTCCGCGCCCGACAATTGGAACGTGACGTCCACGAGGTTGTTCCACGGCCAGCGCTGGCGCGCCGTCACGTCTGCGACTTCAAGCGCGTATGCTGCGGATGCCGCGGCAGCGCACACGGCCACGAGGATGCCGCGGCGAAGACCAGATTCGCATGCGGTTCTGAATGCCTTTTCGAGTTGCATAGTGCTTTCCTTCGTTTTGCTGGCATCGCGTCGCGGACGATCCGGCAGAAGCCGTAATGCCCCGGCCACGGGGCGGAATCGGACGCGTTCGCAAAACCAACGCGAACAATTTTACACTATCGCCCCTGCGCAAGTGGCACTTTTTGAAAAAGTTTTTTGAAAAAGTTTTTGAGGCTTCGTGCATAACTTGTGCGTGTCTTTGGTAGTTGGTTCGATTGCGCCAGCCGGCGGCGAAAACCTGCTGCGCCATCCGCCCCCCCTGCCGCATCCCCTGCCGAGTGTGTCACAACACAGATGGCGCAAAATGGAATGAAAAGGGCGCGTAAAGATTTCAGACAAGGGCAAAAGAACCCTTCTGCCTACGCTTCGCGTTCCAGGCACCATTTCCAGGCCGGGACGATGCGAATACCATCGTCAAGCGTTTTGTCGTCATCCCACGTCACGATGGCGCAGTCCTCTATTCCGGTTTCGGAGCGGGCGTCCTTAAGCGCCGCCATTTCGCGGTTCCTTGTCGCCTCCGCTGACATGTCCCATGCCACTTGCACCAGACTTCGTTTCTTCGTTATTCTGTCCGTGACATGGAAATCGACCTCGCCACCCTTGCGCGTGTTGTAGTATTCAATGGTGTTGAAGCCCCTGCGCAGAGACAGATAAACCAGGTTTTCAAGTAGCCAGCCCTTCGCCTCGTCCAATTTGGAGGTCGTAGCCTTTGCCAAGCCAGTGTCCACGAAATAGAATTTGTCGGGATTCATCCGCCGAATGGCCGGGGAGTCTGTCCGCACGGGGACGCGACACACCAGATAAGCCTCTTCCAGCCAGTCAAGGTAGTTGGCTATGGCTTCGCGGTTCGCCGATACGCCGACCTGTCCGAGAACCGCCGCAATCGCGCGCGTCGAGATTTTGTGCGCGAAGTTGTCCTTGATGTAGTCCAGCGTGTAGCCGAGCGCCTGCGCGTTTGGAACATCATGCCGTTCTATTACGTCACGGTACAGGACGGCATCGACGTATTCCTGGAGCGTTTTCACGCGGATGCGCGGCATGTCGCCCTGCACGTCCGGGAATCCACCTTCGTCAAGATAGCGCGTCATCGCATGGCGCAGCAATCCTGCGGTTCGGGACGAATACGGCTCCTGGACCGATTCATCCGCGAGCGAATTGAAGCGCAGAAATTCGCGGAACGAAAGCGGAAACACCTCGACGTCGAGCGCCCGTCCGCGCATCTGCGTTGCGATTTCACGGGACAGCAATTTTGACGAGGAACCCGTCAGGCAGAGCTGGACAAGATGTGAGTCGATAAGGCGGCGGGCGAACATCTCCCAGCCAGTGACGTCCTGCAACTCGTCAAGGAAATACCAGCATTTCCGCTTAGCCGCATCAGGGAACATTTCGGCATGGATGTCGCCGATAAGACGGAGATGTTCGAGCGTGACGGACTTCAGTCGGTCGTCATCGAAATTCACGTGGACGATTCTCTCAATCGGAACACCTGATTCCATAAGGGAGAGCATCCTCTGGTATGTCACGTAAGTCTTGCCCGTGCGTCGCATTCCCGTCACCACAGTGGCGGAATTGTTCTTTTCCAGAAAATCGACGCTGCGCGGCTTTACGTCCCGGGGCACCCCGAATTCGTAAAACTCGCGCATTACTTCTCCAATCATGCTTTTCATGCTTCCGATTCTATCAAACACGAAAGCCGAAGTCAAATTTCTGGTAAATTTTTTTACCAGGATAGGCACCTTCTGGCCAAAATGTTTGCCATAGTCATATCAAAGATTGCAAATCGCCGACAGGGGCGGCGATTTTTACGGCTCTTCGTGCATAACTTGTGGGTGGTGATTGAAGAGTATCTTACGCAAAGACCGCGAAGTCGGCGGAGGGATCGGCGCTACGCGCGAACACTGAAGCCGCTGCGGCCTTCACGGAAGAAAAGTTGAAAAGTAGCGACGGCGCCCTCGTCGTCGGAAAAAGCTTGAAGGTTGGGCTTCGCCAACTTTCCCAAAAGGCGTCATCTCAACTGCGTTCCGAACGCCAGCGGCGCATCGAGACGTGGAGGCGCGAAAGAAAGAGTTTGCGCAATGCCCTGTCGGAGCGGAAGCCGCACAGCGTCGCGATGTCGGCGATGGGAATGTCCGGCTGCGACAGCAAGTCCATCGCGCGCTCAAGCCGGACCTGGATGATCTCCTCGCCGACGGAATGGCCCGTCGCCTCGCGGAAGCGCATCTCGAAGAGGTGCCTGGAGCAGGTAAAACGCTTTGCCAGCCGTTCCGCCGTCAGGCCGTCGCACGCCTCTCGGCGGATGGCGTCAACCGCCTTCAGCGCAAATGGCTCCCGCCGCCCCTGTCCGCCTGTCGATTCCCGGCGCTCGACGAGCAGGGGGCCGAAAGAGGCGGGCGGCCTTGGACATTTGGGACACCTAGGACATTTGGGACTTATTGAACTGCCGCCTTTTTGCATCGCATTTGTCGCAGTAGTCCCATGTGTCCTGGTTGTCCCAAACATCCCCGCCAGCATCTTGGCGGCAAGATACCCGGCGTGTTCGAAGTCGAGGCGGACGGAGGAGATTGGCGGCAGGTCGGTGGCCTCAGGCGGCGGCGAGACCGCATCGACGCCCAGGAGGGTCGCCGAATGCGGCATGACCCGGTGAACCTCCCGGAAGGCGCGGGCGACCTCGTATGCCGTGTCGTCGTTGACAGCAAAGACGGCGCAATGGGGCGGCAACGCGGCCGCCCACTCCGCAAGGCGCCGGGAACGGGCCTCGGACGCTTCTCCGGCGCGGCGCGGGAACTCTTCGCACGGCAGCCCCGACTTGGCGCAAAGCGCGCGGAGCGCGGCGACGCGGTCGTTTGACCACTTCAGCGGCCTCCAGTAGCCAACCGTTGCGCATGACTTCGGAAGTCCGGCCGAAATCTCGCGGAAGGCCATCTCCGCCACGGCCGCGTCATCGCAGGCGACAGATGCCGCGCCGCGCCACGGCAGCGGGCGTTGCGGATCCAGATAAACCGCCGGGATGCCGACGGGAATGCGCGGGGGCAGGTCGTCGATATGTCCGGAGCATTCGACGATGCACCCGCCAGGGCGGGCCGACGAAAGGAGGGCCGGAAGCGTTTTCGCGTCGGTTTTCGCGCAGTCAAGCGTCGCGACGCGCCATCCGCGCGGTTTGGCGAACCTGCGGATGCCGTCCAGCTCGCGCCGGAACTTCCCCACTTCGGCGTGGTAGTCGATGAAAATTACAAGCGGCCTATCCTGCATGCTTTTAAACATACCACACGACACCGCGCAATGCAAGTTCCTGACGGGAAACTTGGAGGCTTTGTGCAAAAAAAGGGTGTCATTGACGGGAATCCATCATCGGGACTAGCGCCTTGGGGCGCGAAACACGAAAATGGGAGGGTGCGTTTGGCCTAAAAAACGCAGTTGGCCCAAACAGATTTTCTCACACATAGACGTGTCTCTGTGCGACGCTTTAACTGCGACATTTAGGTTCAAGGGCCGCAACATGGATTACGGTTCCGGATGGGCAGGCTGGGGCTTTGAAAGAAATGTCACCGCTCAGATCGTGAATAGCGCATCTGCCGAGACATTGCGGGATTTTCCGTTCGAGCATGGCGAATGGTTCCCATGCGTCGTTTTTTTAACGCGGAGCCTAGCCGTGTAGAATGTGCGGAACGAGTGGGTTTTTTGACAGGATTAACAGGATTGCAGTCCCAAAATTAGCCACAAGGAACACAAAGGGGACAGAAACATTGTTGATTCCTTGCATCCAGTTAATCTTGTCCAAAAAACACCGCGCCTCCGAGCCTTTGTGTGAGAATGCCTGTTCGGGTCAACTGCGAATTTTAGGTTAAACCATTTCACCATTATTTCGTGTTACACGCCGGGGGCGCAGTTAAGGGTCACGGCAAAGACAGTGCCCCGGCCTTCATTGGATTCAACCGAGACCGAGCCGCCGCAGCTTTCGGCGAATGCCTTCACTATCGCAAGCCCCAGGCCGTTTCCCGGAATCGCGCGGCTGGCATCCGAACGCCAGAACCGCTTGAAGAGTCTAGGCATATCCGCGGCGGGAATCCCGCACCCCGTGTCGGAGACCTCCAGGATGGCGGAATTCCCCGCCTTGCGGGCCGCAATGGTCACTTTCCCGCCCTCCGGCGTGAACTTTATGGCGTTGTCGATGAGGTTGGCGGCGATTCTCTGGAGATGCACAAGCCGCGCCCGGACGGGAAGGGGGTGGCCGGGCGCTTCGGCCGCGAGTGAAACGCCCTTGTCCTCGGCAAGTGATGAGAACAGCGTTGCGGAACTTCGCACGACATCGGCAAGGTCGGCCGAATCGTTGGGGCCGGGGCGGGGCCCGTTGATGGCGCGGGAGAGGTCGAGCATGGCATTCACCATGTCGAGCATGGCCCGGCAGTCCTCGGCGACATCCTCGGCGGTCAGCACGGCCGATTTGTCGTAAAAGGCGAGCTCGGCGCGCGCGATCAGCCGCGTAAGGGGCGTCTTGAGGTCGTGCGCCATGCCGTCGGAAAGCTCCTTGAGATCGCGGATTGCACCCTGCGTGCGCGCGAGCATCTCATTCACGGAATCTACAAGGCGGTCGATCTCCTCGCCTTCGTCCGGAAGGTGCCCGATGCGCGCGGCGTAGTCGCCGTCGCGGGCGCGGCGCGACGCCTGCACGACGCGGTCTATGCCATGCGTTACGGAACTGGCCAGGCGCCATGCCGCCAGAGTGCCTGCCGCAAGCAGCAGGAGGAGCGTCAGTGCGCCTGTCGCGAGGAATGCGCGCGTGACAGTGCGGTCAATCCTGTGGAATAGGACATAGATCGAGCCATCGAAAAAGGGCTCGGTGTCCGCCGCCCACATCTCGCCGTCAAAGTCGAGATGCGCAAGGCCGCTGATGTCGGACTGCGCGAGGCCGGTCGCCACCATTTGCCCCAGCAGCCTTCCTGACATGGGCGAACTGGCCATGACGGTTCCATTCGTCGCCAGTAGAAGATGGAAAAGGTCGCCGTATCCCTCGCCGTGGTATTCCTCGGCGAAAGCCTCCCGTATCGTCGCCAGCCTGTCGGCGGGCCTGATGGTTTCCGCCTGAAGTGTCTCCGGGGCCTCCCCGCATTCGGCGACGATGGCGGATCCGTCCGGCAAGGCGGCGCAAAACCAGAATGCGCGGCCATCGTCTGAAAACGCCTCCTCGATTCTGGCATCGGGATAATCCGCCAGGAATTTGGCCACGGCGGCCCCGGGGAGCCTTGACGGATGGATTGCGTGCTTGGGGCCGCTGTAGTTGCCGCCGATAAGGTATTCGGCGGCTCGCTCGTGGACGTAAAACTCGGCATTGCGGTCAATGCGGCGCAATTCCGCGTGCCGCAGCAGTGCGTAAAGGGCAAAGAGCGAAAGCGCCGAAACGACAGCCGCCGTCGTGAGGAAGGCAAGAATCGTCCTGGCCCGCAGGGAGCGCGCGCCATGGGCGAGAGCCGATGTCTTACTCGATGACATAGCCGAACCCCCGGACTGTCTTTATGAGCTGCGTCCCGAAGGGCTTGTCGACCTTTTCGCGCAGATGGCATACGCGCGACTCGACCAGATTCGTGCCGGTGTCGAAGTCGTATTGCCAGACGTGCTCCATGATGGTGGTTTTGGAGACCACGCGGCCCCTGTTGCGGAGCAGGTACTCAAGCAGCTGGAATTCAAGCGGCTGGAGGTCGAGGCGCCGTCCGCCGCGCGTGGCGCGGCGCGACTGCGTGTCAACGACGAGGTCGCCGACCGCGAGGACGGACACCTCGGTTTCGCGCGAGGCGCGGCGCAGGAGGGCGTGCGCCCGCGCAAGAAGTTCGGTTACTGAAAATGGCTTTGCGAGGTAGTCGTCCCCCCCGGCGTCAAGGCCGGCGACCTTATCCTCGACGGAACCGAGGGCCGAAAGGAATATTACGGGGAACATTGCCTTTTCCGCCCGCATCTCCCTGACAAGGGACAGGCCGTCGCGCCTGGGCAGCATCACGTCAACCACGGCAAGGTCGAATCCTTCCGTTGTGGCGAGGCATAGCGCGCTGTCTCCGTCGGCCGCGGTGCGGGTGGCGAAGCCATCGGCGCGGAAGGCCTTTTCAATGAACGACGAGGTTTTGCCGTCGTCTTCTACGATGAGGACTTTCATTTGAAGTTTGCCGCCTGTGGGGTGAGTGGGTGGAGGGTTTGGAGTGGTGTGCCCGTCCGTGTTCGCATCGCTCGCAACGGTGGCGTCGGAGGTCAGCGTCCGAGTACTGATTCTAGCAGATTGGAGGCAGGGGTTCAAGGGGCGCCCCCGCAAATGGCCGATCCGGCCCAGGCGGCGGCTGCGGCGGCGGGGGCGAAGCCGACGGCCGAGCCTACGATGAATTCGGCCAAGCCGCATGGGAAGGCCGCCATCGCCGCGGTCGAGGCCGCGCCGGGAAGTGGGGCGAGCCGTGCGAGGGCAACCGCGGCTGCCCGCCCGGCGCTGAACCCACTGCGCAATCCCGCCGTCCCGCCGGGGGCGCCTGCGAGCCTTTTCGACACCAGGAAAGTCGCAATGGAGCCGATGATGGACCCGGCAAGGTTGACGGCAAGGCCCCAAGGTGCGCCGAAGGCGATGCCCGCCGCAAATGCCATCGCCAGGCGTGGGACGCCCACGGCGACGGCGGCCGCCGTCGCGACGACCCCCATTGCGCCGGCGGCCATGCGCCCGGCCCCTGACGCGCATTGCCGGACTGAGGCCGCGCATCCCGACATCGCCTCCCCGATCCCCGGGAAAAGCAGGGCCGGGATGACTGCCGCCGCCATCAGGGGGAGAATCCTTATGAGGCGGCGCCTCGTGGAAGCGTCAATTTTAAGCTGCCATCGCATTCCCATCCCCTAAAACGCAACCCATTCGAATTCCTTTCTCCCCATCTTGAAAGACCCTGAGGGGCGGCCGGAAAAGGCCGGAAAGCGTTCGACGAGGTTTGTCGCGGCTTTTTTCCCGAAAACGGCCAGGCCATGCCCCTCGCCGGCCATGGCGCTTTTGAGCGAGGCGTCATCGTCGCACCGGAGTCCGCGCCGGTTAGCGTGAAGCGCGAGGGTCTCCCCGCGCATGTTGAAAAGCAAAAGCCTCCCGTCCTTGCCGGGGATATGCTTCGCGGCGAGTGCCGCCATTGGCGCCGGCGTCTTGCGGCTGTTGAGAAGCGGCTTGCAGGCGTTTGCCAATGCGAAAAAGGCGACGGCCGCCGCCAAGACACGGGCGGCCCGTCCGCGCAGGCCGAGAGGAAGCGCATCCGGCCAGGCTGAGGCCAGGGCCAGGGCCATTCCGGGAACGGTCATGAGAATGTAGACATTGCGCTTGCAAACGGGAATGGAAAAGAAAAGCGCCACGAAGGCAATCCAGGCGGCCGTCCGCCTGAACATGAGTTTGTCCCGGCTGCGCAGGAAGGCGAACGCCCTTGGCAGGAACGGGACCCATGGCAGAAACTGCGTCGCGAGGTGCGGGATGAAGTAGAGCGGGCCATGGCGGTGGCCGCCAACGCTCCCCGCGGCGCGCTCGACAGTCTGCGAGAACAGGATGTCGCGCAGCCAGTCGTCGGGGGCGCCGGCGAGGGATCTCGCCGCGATGAGCCACGCAGAGACCGGGACCGTCGAGAGGATGGAGACCGTCGCCACGCGAAGGAAGGCGCGGGGACCTGGCCTGCGCCCTTCGGCGAGGCGGATGGCGGCCCATACGCCCAGCGGCACGGCGAGCCCGACCGGGCCCTTTGCCAGAACCGCGAGCCCGAACCAGACGCCGGGTTCGACGAAGCCGCGGCGCAGGAGCATGGAGCGGAGGCCTGCAAGCTGGAGGCCGATCAGGAGCCCGTCGATCTGCCCCAGGCCCATGCTCGCCGACATCTGGAATGAGGCGGCAAGAAGAATGGCGGCCAGGGCGCCGGCGGCGCGGCCGCGCCATAAATTGCCGATGGACCAGACGGAGCGAAGGGCCAGCGTCGCGCCGATCCAGAGCGGAAGGCGCGACCCGAAGTGCGCGGGGAAGAGGCGTTCCCCAAGGGCGATGAGCCACATCATTAGCGGCGGCTTGTCGGGATATGGGACGCCATGCCGCATGGGCAAAAGCCATGAGCCTGTTTCAAACATCTCCCGCGAAATGTAGACGAAGCGGGCCTCGTCGGGCTCCCACCATCCGCGCAGCGCCCATTCCACCCCCCAGAGCAGCAGGGCGGAAAGGGCGCACACGGCCAGTCCCGAAGCCGAATCGGGATCAGGGAGACGTATGTTCTGGAAGTTCCTTTTCACGTGAGATTCGCCAGCGGACGCCAAAAAGATCGGGGATCGTTCGGAGAAGGCGCCCGAAGTTTGAATATTTGCTTTTCCCAGCCATCCGGGGCCGGTGGTTGACGGGCAATTGGACAAGCCGGGCGCCGCGCGCGGCGCAGAGGGCGGGGAGGAAGCGGTGCATGCCGTCCCAATACGGCAGGGGGTCTATGAAGCTGCGGCGGAACGCCTTTGCGGAGCAACCCGTGTCGATTACGCCATCGTGAATTACCGCGCGGCGGACAGCCCCGGCGAGAAGCGAGCCAAGCCTGCGGGAGACCGAGTCCCGCCGGCGCCTTCTCCAGCCGCATGCCACGTCGGCGCCATCGCAAATGGCGGCCACAAGCCTGGAAAGGTCCGCCGGGTCGTTCTGCCCATCGGCGTCGAGCGTCGCCAGAATCCCCCCGCGCGCGACGCGGAATCCAATGAAGAAGGCGGCGGACTGCCCGGAGTTGCATGAGAGGTGGACGACGCGGAAGCGCGGGTCGGCGGCCCCTATGGCGTCCAGGATGTCCGGCGAGGCGTCGCTGGAACCGTCATCGACAAGGACGGCCTCCCAGGAACCGTCGACCGGAAGCGTCGATGAAAGCTCATGCAGCAGGGAGGGCAACGACCCCTCTTCGTTGAAAACCGGCACCACAACTGAGACTACAGGGGCCCCCTCCAACGGGGAAGGCCCGCCAACGGTGCCCGGCTCCTTCTGCAAACATGGACTCGACTTCTGGTTCATGGTTCAATTCTACCAAAGTGGCCATTGCCGCAAAATTGCCCGGACATTACCATTTGGCAATGTCCGCCGCGGGCCGGCGCCATGCCGTGGAGAGGTTGGAAGGTCGAGGGGGCGAGAGGTTGAAAGGTTGGAAGGTCGGGGGCCGCTTCGCCGACCCAATGCCCCAAATTTTGCGACGGCAACCTGCCCGGGCGATTTTATGGTATAATTAATGCCACTTAAGTAAGGAGTTAACAGACAATGAACTTGAAGGGAACAAAGACAAAGGCCAACCTCATGGCGGCCTTCGCCGGCGAGTCGCAGGCGCGCAACAAGTATTCCTACTTCGCATCGAAGGCGAAGAAGGAGGGCTACGAGCAGATCGCGGCATTCTTCGAGGAGACCGCGGGCAACGAGAAGGAGCACGCGAAGCTCTGGTTCAAGCACCTGGGCGGAATCGGCACCACGGCCGAGAACCTCGCCGCGGCCGCGGCCGGGGAGCACGGCGAATGGACGGAAATGTACAAGAAGTTCGCCGAAGAGGCGCGCGCCGAGGGCTTCGAGGCCATCGCCCGCCAGTTCGAGGGCGTCGCCGCGATTGAGAAGCACCACGAGGAGCGCTACCTCAAGCTTCTCGCCAACATCGAGAAGGGCGAAGTCTGGGACAAGGTCGGCGAGAACCGCTGGCAGTGCCGCAACTGCGGCCACATCTACGTCGGCGAGAAGGCCCCGGAAGTCTGCCCCGTCTGCAACCACCCGCAGGCCTACTTCCAGATCGAACCCGAAAACTACTAG
Source organism: Kiritimatiellia bacterium (assembly GCA_017509565.1). Taxonomy (GTDB): domain Bacteria; phylum Verrucomicrobiota; class Kiritimatiellia; order RFP12; family JAAYLN01; genus RGIG5952. The sequence continues at coordinate 27,820 of JAFWPM010000242.1, forward strand.
TCGGTTTCGACTCCTATCCCACGTCTACGACCTGCACCTGCATCGCATCCAGGTGCAGGTCGAGCGTTTTTACGGCCGTCCCGTCGCGGTGGACAATGAGCCGCGTGGACTGCGGGCTGGCGTGGAGGTTGAGCGCGAAGACGGTCTGCCGTCCGTCATCGCCCT
>JAFWPM010000243.1 GCA_017509565.1 Kiritimatiellia bacterium
AAGGCGTTCAGTTTTTCTCTTGCCTCTTCATAAGAAAGGTTGTCAAGGTCGCTCGCGAGATAACGCAGCCGGTTTTTGAGTTCCTTCTGCCCGTCCGCCGCCTTTTCCAGTTGCGACATCTTGTCGACGATCAGCACGGCCGGGTTCACGACGACGCCGATGAGCATGACGCCGCCCAATAGCACGAAGATGGAGACATTGAGCCCCGATAGCCGAAGCGCCCAGAGAAGGCCTATCAGAGCCATGGGCACGGTGAGCAGCACGAGGAATGGCTTGCGCCAGCTTTCCAGAATCGCCGCGAGCGTGAGGAGCGTGAGCACAATGGCCAAGACCATGGCCTCGCCGAAGTCGGCGACTGATTCGCCAATCATCTCCGATGCGCCGACGGCGGCGAATGAGTAGCCGTCGCCAGAGATGCCGTTGTCCCTTGCGAGCGCGGCGAGTTGGTCGCCGACGGTGCCGGCCGCGTATCCGGGCCGCTCGTTGCCACCGAAGAGGATGGCGCGCTCCTTGTCGTGGCGGAAGATCATGACTTTCTGTCCGGTGCGGACCTCCTCGGTGAAGGCCGAAAGCGGAACGGGCCGCCCCGGCGCGGCGGGCATCGGCAATTCGCCGATTTGCGCTGCGCCGGCGCGTTCGGCGAGCTTGACGCGCACGTCGATGGTCTTGAGGTCCTCCTTGAAGGAGGCGACCTCCAGGCCGTCGACGTCGGCGCGCAGCATGGAACCGACGGCTGCGGCGTCGAGCCCCATGTCGGCCATCACGGCGCGGTTGGGGCGGACGCGGATTTCGGGCTTGTCGTCGCGCGCGCTGGTGTCGATCTGCGCGAGGCCGGGCAGTGTGAAGGCGAGCGCCTGGAGGCGCTGCGCCTTGTCGGTGAGCACCGTAAGGTCCGGCCCCTTGAGGTTGTACTGGATTGTCGAGGACATGCCGTTTACGTAGCTCGGCATCGTCACGGTGGCGATGACGTCCGGGACGCCGCGCAGGTAGGCGCGCAGCTCTTCGAGAATGTTGTCAACCCCGCGTTCCGGCCGCTCGGCAGACGGCTTGTAGACGACTTCGACCTGCGCGAGGTAGACGCCTTCGCTCGCCTGTCCCGCAAGGGCGTCGGCGCGGCCAGGTGTGGCGAGGACGGAGATGGCGTCGGGGTCTTCACCGATTCGCCCCGCGATTTCCAGAGTCGCCTTCTCGGTTCGGGCAAGGTCGTAGTAGTCGGGGAATTCGAGCCGCACGAACGCACGGTCCCAGTCGTCGTTCTCCAGCAGCGCAAAGCCTAGCCCGCGCGAGCCAAAGCGGAGTGAGAGGACGACGGCCGCCGCGAAGGCGAGCAAGACGGCGACGCGGACCAGGCGCCGCGAACCGAGTCGCCGCAGCCAGGCGCCGTATGTGGCGCCCCAGCCTGAGAGCGTGGCCTCCCAGTTGCGGCCCCAGCGGGCAAACCGACCTGTCTGTTCCGCCTCTGGCTTCATCATGAGCGCGCAGAGCATCGGGGTCAGCGTGAAGGAGATGAATATCGACACGAGGTTTACAATCAGCGTCGTTGTCGCGAATGGCACGAAGAACTTGCCCATGAGCGACGACATCATCGCGATGGGAAGCATCACGACCACGTTCGTTCCCGCCGAGGCGAGGATCGCCACAGTCTGTTCGCTGGCGCCGTCACGCGCCGCGGCCCAGCGCGCATCCCGTCCGCAAGTTTGGCTTTCGCCAAACTTGCGGACGATGCTCTCCAGCACGACAATCGAGTTGGAGACGAGGATGCCGGCGGAGAGGCCCATCGCCAGGAGGGTTGAGAGGTTGAGCGTGAGACCCGCAAGTTGCATGAAGAAGAGCGAAATCAGAATCGTGACGGGCATCGTCATCGCCACGACGAAGGTCGAGCGCAGGTTTAGCAGGAACGCGAAGAGGATGACGGCGCAGAGCAGGACCGAAGAGCCAATGTCCGCCACCGTGTTGTCGACGTTGGCCTGCACGATCTCCGCGTCGTCCTGCAGCCAGAGCAGCTCGGCGCCGGGCGGCAGCTCCCGGCGCAGTTCGGCGACGCGCCGCCTGAGCTCGCGGACGGTGTCGACGGTGTTGCCGTCGGACTTCTTCACGACCTTCACGGTGACGCCTGGCTCGCCGTTGAGAAAGGCCCGCTGGCGGGGTTCCTCCGTGGCGAGGCGCACCGTCCCAAGGTCGCGCAAGTAGCGCCGCGCGCCGTCCGCCCCCGCGACCTGAAGCGACCCGATCTCGTCTATGGAGTGGTATTCGGCGTCGAAACGCACGGCGAGCTCAGAGCCGTTCTCTCGGATGCGCCCGCCTGGAATCGAGAGGACCCCGCGCCCGACGGCCTGTGCCACCTGCGCGGCCGTAAGCCCCGCCGCCGCAAGCGCGTCGCGGTCGAGCTCGATCCACACCTCGCGCTCCTCGCCGCCGATCACCTTCACTTCCGCGACACCCTTCACCGAGGCGAGGCGGTCATGGATGCGGTTCACGGCCTCCCAGTAGAGGTCATCTGGCGTGAGGCCGCCACGCAGGAACATTGTCGCGATCGCGGCGGCGTTGATGTCGAGCTTCGCGATTGCTGGCCGCTCGCAACCGGCCGGTAGATCGCCGACGATGGCGTCGATCTTCTCGCGCACATCCTGCGCGGCAACGTCGACGTCTGTCCCGATTGCAAACTCGACCATGGTGTTTCCTGCGTTCTCGAAGCAGGTCGAATAGGTGTGCTTAAGCCCCTCTACGCCGGAGACAGCATCCTCAATGCGCTTGGCGACGTCCTTTTCGACGTCCTCGGACGATGCGCCGGGCCAGATTGTCGTGACGGTGACATAGGGGACGTCAACGCTCGGCAGGTTTTCGAGCGAGAGCTTGCGGTAGGAGTTGAGTCCGAGCAGGACGAGCGCGATGAGCAGCGCGCTCATCGCGACCGGGCGCCTGGTTGCGGCAGTTGTAAGGAACATGCTACTTCACCTCGATTTTTCGCCCGTCGTACAGCTGGGACTGCCCCTCGACAATCACGGGGTCGCCTGGGGCGAGGCCGGAGAGGATTTCGGCGCGGCCGGAATCGCGCAAGCCGATGCGTACTGGAATCTCCTTTGCCGTGCCGTCCGGCTGCGCGACGAATACGACGGTCCCGGCGGCGCGGTTCAGCACCGCCTCCTGCGGGACGGAGACGCCTTCGCGCCGTTCGAAAACGACGCGGAAGTCGGCCATCGCGCCGGGAACAGCGGTGTCAGACCCTGGCAAGAGCGCCTTGATTTCGAAGACGCGCAGCCGCTGGTCGATCACCGGCGACTTGGCGGAGACCTTGGCCATGACGGGCGCCACCGAACCGGCGCGGAGATCAACCTCGGTCTCGCCAGGAATGACTTCCGCGTAGTGCTTGGCGGGAAGGAAGGCGAGGGCCTTGAGTTCTTGGACGCCCTTGACCACGATGACGGGCGCGCCGGGGCCGACTTGCTCGCCCGGTTCCTTAAGGCGCGCGGCAACAATGCCGTCGCACGGCGCATAGAGCGTGGCGTCGGCCAGCTGACGCTCGGCGATGGAGAGCTGCGCCTCGGCCTGCGAGACCTGCTGCCGCGCAAGTTGCAGCGACGCCTTTGCCACGGCGACGTCGGCCTCGGAGGTCTCGCGCTGCGTCTGGGCGCGCTCCCATTCGTTGTCGGAGACGCGGTCCTCGCCGTGAAGGCGCGCAAAGCGCTCGGCGTCGCGCACGGCCTTCTTCGCGACGGCCTCGGCCTTGGCGACGTTGGCTTCGGCGACCGCCACATGCGCGCGCGCCGTTGCGGCGGCCTCCCGCGCAATGACAACCTGGTTGGAGACGGTGGCGGAGTCAACGGCGAAGAGCTTTGTCTCGCCGGCGACGACCTTGTCGCCGAGATCGACGCAGACCTCGGAAAGCGGCCCCGGAATGCGCGCCGAGACCGTGGCGGACTCGACGGCCTCCAGCGTGCCCTGGACCGTCATGGCGCGCTCGAAGGGCGCGTTCGTCACGGACAGCGTCCGCACCGGCAGCGCGACATCGGCCAAGGTGCTGATCGACTCAGCATCACGTTTAGTGCAACCCGCGAGCGAAGCGAGAATCGCAATTGAAAGAATAGGGATGTTATCGTGTTTCATGGTACGAATGGGGTCGGGTTCAGGGGGGCTCGGGGGGCATGCCCCCCGTCCTTTGAGGTGTTGATGGGTTCGGCG
>JAFWPM010000244.1 GCA_017509565.1 Kiritimatiellia bacterium
ATCCTCAGTCAGAAGCTCTTTCTTTCGGCTGCTGAGATCTCATATTTCATAGTCGGCTCGAGCGTGATCTCCCTGCCGGCGAACCTCATCGGCGGTGGTTCCCATTTGCAATGCACCTCTGGGGTGAAAACCCACCTGCGACTTCAAGGGCATCAAAAGCCATTTTTCAATGTTCTCCGTGCCACTGTGCCTCTGTGTGACACTTTAACTGCGACATTTAGGATAAATGGTCCGTCTGGTTTGTATCAGGAGGTCGATCTGAACGCCGCGGAGCCTCTTCGATCCGGACCGCCTGTATCGGGCGGCGGATAGAACAAGCGCGTTCCCGACATGCAACGGCCCGGGAAGTTCGCGCAGGTTGTTCACGACAAGATTCTCGAACTGTAATCCCATGACCGATTCCTATCCGGCAAGTTGCTCAAGTCCGGCGAAGGCGAAAGCCCCCTTTCTCAAAAATGCAAATAGGTGATAACAGAATCCTGTTGTTTCAATATCACCTATTCGACAAATATGCAAATAGGTGATAAACGACTAACCTCCTTCCGTGTTTGATTTGTCTGTAAAAAAATACCGGATTGCTCCGCATTTTCGTTTCGCCGTGCTGTAGAATTATTTGCGGCGTGACGATGAGGATTCCCGCGTCGGGAATACCCATGGCCGCTCAAACCCAAACGACAAACACATGGAGCAGGGAAAATGAAAATGACGATAGCAATCGGTGCCGCTCTTGCCACACTCGCGCTGGCGTTGCCAGCGCGGGCGTCGGACACCTCCGCGCTGACCGACCAGGCGATTCTGGACAAACTGCAATTCTGGGTCGCCGCCGACGACGTCGATCACATTGCGACCGTGAACGGCAAAGTCCGCTGGTTCGACAGACGCGAAACAAGCACCACGGCCCCGACACGCATCTACGCCGAAAGCGCCGGCGCGGACGAACCATCCGTCGAAACCGTGGACGGCAAGGCGGCGATGGACTTCGGCGACCGCAATTCCGGCCGCCACATGGCGTGGAAACAGCCCAACGGGTCAACCGTTCCGATCACAGACTACAACATCCGCCACGTCTTCGCCGTCTATTCAATGCATGGCACCTTCTTCGGCAACGTCTTCGGCTCGGTCGATTCCACGATCAGCGCCTTCGTCTATCACAATGCCTCTTCATCCGACACGACGGGACAGCCGTTCTTCATGAACCAGGAGGACCGTTCCCTGATCTGGAACGGGCGCGCCTGGTTCGATGGGCGCCGCTTCGACGGGTTCCACGAAACGCCGTCGGCCGCACTCTATCGCCACGGCTTCCATCTCCTTGAAGTCGAGCCATCCCCCTGGAAAGGCGGTTTCGCCAATGCGTTCTTCAGCAGGTTTTCGGATAATGCCTACGGCAACGGCGGCGGCTATCTCTGCGAAGCGCTGACCTTCACGAACGCCCTTACAGAAGCGGAGCGCACACTTGTCGAGGACTATCTCATGGCGCGCTGGTCGCTGGGCACCCGCGACAAACTCGCCCATGTCGCGGACGGCGAAACCGTTGTCCTTGACGCCTCCTCCGGCGATGTCGCCGAAGACAGGCTGCGCTTCGCTGGCTCCGGAACGCTTCGCAAGACCGGGAGCGGCACCTTCACCTACGCCTCGCAGACCCTGCACGATTTTCAAGGTGCGCTTGAAATCGCCGCCGGCGCCATCAATCTCTTGACGCCGCTACCCATCACCGCATCGGCGGGCGACCGCATCACCGCCTTAGCCGGCGCGGGCCGCACTGTGACGCGCACGGCCGACGCGGGCGCGGGAACCATTGTCAAGGACGGCGCCGGCGAACTGACGCTTGCCGAAGTTCCCGCAGATGTCACGAAACTCGACGTCCGGGCCGGAACGCTCACCGTCCGCCGCAGGCCGGCCAATGTCGGGCGCATCCTCGGCTCGCCCATTTCGGTGGCCATCCCCAACGCCAGCTTCGAGGAGATCGCCGGCGACGCCGCGCTGGTCAACGGCGTCAAAAAACTCGGTTCCACCGACTTCCACGGGTGGCGCGGCGACAACAATCCCCGCGTGTTCCACTGGCCGACATGGAAGAACACCTCGTCCACCGAGGCCGGCAACACCGGTTCCGCGTTCCTTGGTTCCCTCCCGCCATCCGACGGCGACTGCGCACTTTACTTCGTAACGGCGCCCGGTTGGGCCGAAACGGATGTGACCCTTCCGTCCGCTGGCGTGTACGAACTCTCGCTCGACGTTTACGGCAGGGACAACGACACGTGGCTTTTCCGCAAATGCGATGTCACGCTGCTTGACGCGGGCGGCAACGTCGTCGCGGACTTCGGGAACGCCAGGTTCACGGAGCGCGGAAGGACAAGCGAAAAGGCGCTTCGGGCCAACGTCGCTGCCGCCGGTTCCTACCGTCTGCGCTTCTCGTGCGCACAGAACGGCGTCGCCTTCGACAACCTTCGCCTCGCAAAGGTCGCGGAGATCGACACCGACGCATTTTCCATTCCGAACGGCGACTTTGAAAATGCGACCATGCTCACCGGGCCGGACGCCAAGGGGATCACAAGCGGAAACGTCTGCGCCGGCTGGACGCTTGGCCTCGATGGCGGGACGTTGAAAGCCGATCGCCCGCAAGTCGCGCTGACGACGCGCGTCATGCAGCAAAACGGGCGCTTTGTGGCCTACAATGGCGGTGGCGCCTACTACAACGACTCGCGGGCGCCGCGCGGCGGCTATGTCGAACTGCTCTTTCAGGGAAGCGCCGCCTACGCCACGACGACCTTCACCGCCCCCGCCGGGACGCACTACCTGAAGTGCGACGCGGCCTACATTTTCGCCTCGCCGGCGACCATCGAGGCGACCGTCACCATCGACGGGGCCGCCGTCTCCCTCGGTTCGCTCGCCCCGGACAACAAACTCATGCGGGGCCGCTGCTTCCCCGTCCCGTTCGTTCTGGACGCGGCCAAAGAGGTGACGCTCACGCTCCGCAGCACAGATGGAAGCAACAACTGGACGGCTGGCACCGTCATCGACGACCTCGCGCTTGTCCCCTTCTTCGACGATGGCGCGCCAGGCGACAATCTCGTTGCCAACGGCGATTTCGAGGCCACGGCGGATCCGTACTCGTGGCGAAGCACGGGGCATGTCAGCCGCAAATACAGCGAATCTACAGTCTTTGGAGACGACCCGTCCGGCGGGTCGCAGTTCCTCTCCCTGCATAGTTCCGGCGCATACGGATATCAGGACATCGCCTTCCCGGCGGCCGGGCGCTACCGTCTCCGCTTCCGCTACCGCAACAGGGGTGACGCCGTGGCGCCGAGCCCTGTCATCGCATGGCTCGCAAAAGACGGCGCGACGAACGCGCTCTGCCGCGCGGGCACCACAGGCGGCGGCAAATACACGGCGTTCGTTGATGAAATTGCAGACTTCGACGTCCCCGCATCCGAAACCTACCGCCTTGGATTCTCCGCAGAGGGCAGTTCCGGCCATGCAAGCATCGACGACGTGGAGGTCCGCCGGATTTCCGACCGCTTCGACGACTCCGCGCCTGCCCTTCCCGCCTCGCTGGAGATGTCCGTCGAAGAAGGTGCGCATGTTGTGCTGGACTTCCGCGGGACGCAGAAGATCAGCGCGCTGAAACTTGTCGGCCACTTTGTCTCGGGCACCATCGGCGCGGCTTCGCACCCGCTCTACTTCTCCGGCTCCGGCACGCTTGAAGTCCCGCCCCACGCGACGGTGCTGATCATGCGGTAGCGGGGCGTCGCCAGCGATCCAATGAACCGCATCGTCCACATTTGCGCCGTGTTCTGCGTCACATGCGCCGGGATGGCCATGGGCGTGGCGAAGCTTCCCGGACCGCGCGCCGTCTATTCTGTTGTCGAGGCGCTGCCCTTCGAGACCGGCCGCGACTTTTACATCGGCGAGGGGTGCGAAGTGGCAATCGCCGGCGGACGGCTGGAAGTCTCCCCGCGCGACTCGACGTTCGCGATCCGCAGGCAGTGGTTCCGTCCCTGGCCGAAACGCCTCGACGGCGCGGAGGAGTTCATCCTGTCGCTCTCCCGCGGCGTTCCAGGCGGCACCGTGCGCCTTACGCTCTGCGACGAATCGACAAAGGAACCGACGACCTGGACGGCCGCCTGGACGGAGACAATCCGCTTCCCGACGGCACTCCCGCGCGAAAAGGGCTGCTTCCTCTCGCGACTTGCCTTCGAGGCGCCTGGCGGGGTGCCGGCCGCCGGTTTCGTCATCTTCGGGATGAAGGCGCGTGTCGCCGGAACCGCAGCCGAGGCGCTCGCGCTCGACGTCGACACGGGAAACGACATCCACGTCGTGAACAGACCGGGTGGCGCGGCGGCGGCGACGTTCCGCAACCTCTCCGCCGAAGCGGGCGCATGGAGCGGCCGCATCGTCCTTTCGGACTTCTTCGGCAAGGTTGCGGAACTCCCCTTCGACTGCCGCCTCGCGCCGGGCGGAACGGCCGCCGTCCCGCTGCCCGTCCCCGGGAAGTTCGGAATCTACCGTGTGAAGGCCGAGATCGCCGCCGGGGACGGCTCCGCCGCGACGAAGACCGTCTCGTTCGCGAAGCTCGTCCCGCGCGAAGCCACGCCGCGCTGGCCGCGCGGGACTTTCCGCCCGGGGGTGAACTACCACATCTCCGTCTATCCGGAGGCCGACCGCGCCCTCGCGATGGACGCGCTTGTGGCGATGGGGTGCAAACTCTGCCGGGGCAACTTGCTGGACCCGATGAAAGTTTGCCCGGAGGAAGGCGTCTTCGACTGGACGCGTTCGGACGCCCTTCTCGGTGAACTAGAGGATCGCGGCATTGACATGGACGCGATCATCTACGCCTGCCCGAAATGGGCGCGCGCGGAGGGATGGCAAACGCCAGATGCCGACGCCCTTCGCCATCCGGCGCAATTCCCGACGCGCCCCGGCTTCTTCCGGGACTACTGCGAACGCCTCTCCGCGCGTTACGGAACGCACGTCGCCTACTATGAAATCGGCAACGAATGGGACATGATGGACGAACGCTCGCTCCCCGAGGACGAGGCCGTCCGCATCCTGCGCGAGGCGTATGCGGGAATCAAGGGGGGATGCCCCGAAGCCGTCTGCATCCCCGCCGGCTGGGCGCTCCCGCTTGAAAGCGACAGGCGAAACTTCCGCCGCCCAGGCTTCCAGCGCCGCCTCATGGACGAATGCCGCGATTCCTACGACGCCTATCCCGTGCACCTGCACGGCCCCTTCGCCGCCTTCCGCGAGGACCTGCGCCAGATTCTGGACTTCCGCCGCGCATCCGGAATCGCGCAGCCATGGTATGCGAACGAGACGGCTCTGACGAGCGCCCATGGCGCCGAAGACGCCGTCGCCGAAACCGTTTGGAAAAAGATGCTCTACTCGTGGTCGCTTGGCTCCATCGACTATATCTGGTACAACCTCCGTGCAACCGGCTACAATCCAACCGACTCCGAACAAGGCTACGGACTGATGACGGCGGACTTCCATCCGCGTGCGGGCATGGCGGCTTTTTCCGGGTTGGTCGATCTCTTTGGAATGCTTTCTGCGGAGGGGCCGGTGGAGGACACGGAGTCTCTCTTCATAGGTCGCTGGTCCGGAATGCGCGATGGAATGCGCCGCATCGTCTTTGCCGGCTGGGAACTCGCGGCGAATCACGGCTGCAAGGCGCGTGTCCGAACGGACGCCCGCGCCGCACACGCTGTGGATCTGTTCGGCAACCGGTCTTCGATTTCCATTGCCAACGGCATGGTCGAATGGAAAATCGGCAATACGCCCTGCGCGCTGCTACTGGACGGCGCATGGTCGGCGGAAATCGAGACGGTAAACAGGGATTCGCCGTCGCACGGGCCGACGGGCGGAATCTCCGTCCCCCCCGACTTTCCCGAAGCTCCGCAAATGTCCCTTGCCTCCTTCTCGAACGTGGTCGAACGTTTCGTCGCCGACCCGGAAAACGCCGATCGGACATGGAAAGGCGCGCCGGATCTTTCCGTAAAGGTATTTCTCGGCGGAAAGGCGGATCGAATCCGCGTTCGCGTCGAAGTGCAAGACGACGCGGAGGCGACGGGTGACGGCGTGCGCGCATTCTTCGGACCCCCGGCGCGTGGCGCGCTCGCCGGCGCGGAACTGCGAAAAGCCGGGCGCGATGGCGAAACCACGCGCTACGAGGGAGAATTCGCACACGACCGCTTCGGACTCGAAACGTTCCATGGCGCGGAATTCGGCTTGGTCGTGGCAGACGACGACGGACAGGGGCCTGACGTATGGATGGAATCCGCGCCGGGCCTCCGCGACGCCGCGTCGAATCCGGCCGCCGCGCCAGAGCTGGCTTCCCTGCGTTTTTCGGACGACGGGTTGGACAACATGAAATTGCCGGTAGCCGGCCCTTCGCCAAAGGTGCAAAAATGAAATTCAGAATGAACGCCGCCGGCGACAAGTCGCTCGCCGCCTCCCTGGAAGTTCTCGCCCGCCGCTACGCGGCACTTGCCGGGAAGTCAGAAAACGACCCCGAAATCCGCTTCGTCAGGGGTGACAATCCCGACACGTGCCATGTCACCCGCGGCAACGGCGGCTACACCATTGTCTACGGGCGGCCGAACATGGCGCTGCGCATGGTCGGAAACGTGCTTTCCGGCCTTGTTCCGGCGAAGCCGGAGAAATGCCCCTTCTCGACGCTCGGCATCATGCTTGACTGCTCCCGCAATGCCGTCAAGACGGTTGACTGGCTAAAGGGCTGTTTCGAGCGTCTTGCCATTCTCGGCTACAATATGGCCATGCTCTACACGGAGGACACCTACCAAATCGACGGCGAACCGTTTTTCGGCTTCATGCGCGGCGCATACACGCCGGCCGAAATAAGGGAGATAGACGACTATGCGGCCTCGCTGGGCATCGAACTGATCCCCTGCATCGAAACGCTGGCCCATCTGGACCAGATTTTCAAATGGGGCAAATACGCCGACATACGGGACCGCGACGGCATCCTCCTCGAAGGGGAGGAAAAGACCTACGCGCTCATTGAAAAGATGGTTGCGACATGGGCGTCGTGCGTCCGCTCCCGTCGCATCCATCTCGGCATGGACGAAGCGTTCGGCCTTGGCACCGGCGAACACGAACGGCAGTTCGGAAAGCAGCCCCCGTTCGACATCATCAACCGCCATCTCGGGCGATGCTGCGCCATCTGCGAGAAACACGGCTTGAAGCCAATGATCTGGTCGGACATGTATTTCCGAATCGGAAGCAAGACCAATGCCTACTATGATTTGGACAGCCGTCCGCCGGCGAAAGTCGTGCGGGGGATCCCCAAGGGACTGGACCTGGTGTATTGGGACTACTACCACGACGACCGGGGATTCTATGAAACGTTCATCGACCGGCACCGCGCGATGGGCGGAGAGCCGCTGATGGGGTCCGGCGTCTGGACCTGGAATCTCTTCTGGTACAGCCACCACAACACGCGGTTGACGGTCGAACCCTGCCTACAGGCCTGCCGGGCGAGGAAAATCAGGGAAGTCTTTTTCACGATGTGGGGCGACAACGGTGGCTATTGCGATTACGGCAGCGCCCTTGCCGGGCTCGCCTACGCAGCGGAAATCGCCTTTGCTGGCGACGCGCGCGACGCCCGCCTTGAAAAGCGCGTGAAGTCTCTCCTTGGAGGATCCTCCTACAAGGCCGTCACCGCACTGGGCGAAGCCTCCCACCTTCGAGCGGACCACGTTTTGCTCGACGATCCGCTGATGATGCTCTACATCCATGGCGTGGCGTCCGCCCACGCCTTCAGCGGTTTCAACGGCGAAAAGGTCTCCTTTGCCGAAGCCAGGGCCGCATTTGCCAAGGCGCGCAAGGCCATTGCCCGTGCGCCGGACGGCGATGCCGGGTCCATGCCCTATGCGCAAGCGCTCGCCAACGCCCTCTGCCTCAAGATGGATTTGGCCGAAGCGTCCTTCGCAACGATGAAGAAGAAGGACCACCGCCGGGACGCCAGGGCGCTGCTCCGCATTGCCAAAGCCTACGAAAAGGCCATCGCTCGGTTTTCCTCCGAATTTCGCAAAATGTGGTTTTCGCAAAACAAGCCATTCGGATTCGAGTCGATCCAGATTCGTCTTGGCGCACAGGTCGTCCGGACCCATGAACTCGCATTGCGCCTCGAAGCCTTCCTCGGCGGAAAGGAAAGGACGATTCCCGAACTCGCCGAGCTTGCCCGCATCGGAGATGCGTTGACCGTCGGCGGTTCCTATCGCCAATACGCGACCGCATCCTGCATCTTCTAGGAAATGCCACATTCAATGACCGATACCCGACTTCTTGACGTCCTTTCCGGGCGGGAGGGAAACTACCTCCTTCCGTTCTACTGGCAGCACGGCGACCACGCCGCGAAGATTCCGGAGCAGATCGCGCGCATCCGCGCGACCGGCTGCCGCGCGCTGTGCGTGGAGTCGCGCCCGCACCCCGACTTCTGCGGCCCGGGCTGGTGGCGCGACATGGACCTTATCCTCGCCGAATGCGAACGCCTCGGCATGAAGGTCTGGATTCTCGATGACCGCCACTTCCCCACGGGCTTCGCCGGCGGCGCGGTCGAGAGCCACCCGGAACTGGCGCGCCAGTGCATCGCCGAGCGCCATGTCGATGTCATGGGTCCGGCGCCGGATTCGTCGCTCCTCGTCTGCGAGCGCTTCGACGGCGATGAACCCCTGATCGGCGTCTTCGCGCAGCGCCGCGCCAGGGCTCCGGGCCAGGTCATGGCGGGGCCGCCCGTCGATCTCACGGACAAGGTGCGCGGCGGCTTTCTGACGTGGGACGTTCCCGAAGGCTGCTGGCGCGTATTCTTCGTGCGCCGGACCCGCAGTGGCGTCCGCCCCCACTGCATCGACTTCCTCCTCCCCGAATCGTGCCGCCTCCAGATCGACGCCGTTTACGAGCCGCACTGGAGACGCTACGCGCGGTATTTCGGGAATGTCGTCGCCGGGTTCTTCTCGGACGAGCCGCAGTTCGGCAACGAACTCGTCGGGCCGCACCTCCGCGACGACGGCAAATACACATACGGCGTTGGCCAGGAGGGGCTGGCCCTTCCGTTCCGCACCGTAGTCTTGGAGCGGATGTCGGCCGCGCTTGGCGAAGACGCCGCGCCGCATCTCGGCGAGCTCTGGTATGAAAGCGACCGCTCCCACCTCGTGCGCCACGCCTACATGGACGCCGTGACCGCGCTCTACCGCGACAACTTCAGCCGTCCCGTAGGCGACTGGTGCCGCGCCCGCGGCGTGGAATGGATCGGCCACGTCATCGAGGACATGGACGCCCACGCGCGCCTCGGCTACGGCCCCGGCCACTACTTCCGCGCCCTCGACGGACAGGACATGGGCGGGGTGGACATCGTCCTGCACCAGGTCCTGCCGGGCTTCGCCGGATACGTCCACGCCGCGAGCGGATGGGGCGGCGCCTACGATCCAGCCTTCTTCCACTACGTGCTTGCCAAGCTCGCCGCGTCGATCGCGCACCAGAACCCCCGGATGCGCGGCCGCGCGATGTGCGAGGTCTTCGGCGCCTACGGCTGGGCCGAAGGGGCGCCCATCATGCGGTGGCTCCTCGACTTCCTGCTCGTGCGCGGGATCAACCACTTCGTGCCGCACGCCTTTTCTCCGACCTATCCCGACCCGGACTGCCCGCCGCACTTCGGCGCGGAGGGGCACGACCCGCAGCTTGACGGCTTCACCGCGCTGATGGGCTACGCCAACAGGGCGGCGCATCTGCTCTGCGGCGCCCGCCATGTCGCCTCGGCCGCGATCCTCTATCCCGCCGAGGGCGAATGGATGAGCGGCATCGGCCGCGCCATGTCCTTGAAGGAACCGGCCATGGCCCTCTACGACGCGCACCTTGACTTCGACATCGTCAGCGCCGACATCCTGCTCGGCGGCGCGTCCGTCGAAAACGGGCGGCTGCGCGTTGCGGACGAAACCTTCGCCGCGCTCGTCGTGCCCGCCACGAGGCACCTGCCGGACGCGCTTCTCGCGCGGATGAGGGAATTCGCGGAAGGCGGCCTTGCCGTGCTCTATGCCGGTGGGGTGCCGGAAGGGGCGTCGGCCCGGGAGACGCCGCTCGTCGACCTTGCAGCCGCCGTCCGCGCCGCCGGCGGCGCGGACGTTTCCGTCGATGGCGACTTCCCGCTCCTTCGCGTTTACCACGCCGTCCGGGACGGCAACGATCTCTTCATGCTCTTCAACGAGTCGCCGGCGGAGCGCGCCGCGACAACCGTTCGCCTCCCGGCGCGCGGGCCGTTCGCGCGGCTTCGTCTCCTCGAAGACTTTGCGGCCTCCGGCGTCGCCGCCGACGGCGCGGTCGCGATCGATCTCCTGCCCGGCCAGTCCGAAATCCTCGTCTTTGGGGGAGACGCAGGGCTGTCGCCGGCTCCGCGCCACGGCGAGCCGGTCGAAATCCGCCCGACATTCGAAATCTCCGTTGCCGACTCCGACGATTTGTCGGCGTTCCGCCCCTACGCCGTGACGGACACGCTCTTCAACCTCGCCGCACCGGACCGGATTCCGGACTTCGCCGGCAAGGCGCGCTACGCCTTTACGCTAGACCTCGCCGAAGAGGACGCAAAGCCCGGCCTTGCGCTGGACCTCGGCAGGGTAGGGCATACCGCGCGGCTCTTCGTGAACGGGAAAGACGCCGGAATCCGAGTCGCGCCGCCATACCGCTTTGAGATCGGGCCGCTCCTCCATCCCGGTGCCAACGCCATCGTCGTCGAAACCGCCGACACCCTAGCCCGAAAAATCCGCGACCGCTTCTCGCACTTCCTGGCGCTCCCGCCGGCGGGCCTTCTTGGCCCGCTTCGCCAGTTGAAAAGTTGAAAGGTTGTAATTGTTGCCAATGTGAAAATGTTGCCAGTTGCCAATGCCAATCACTAATTGGAAATTGGAATTTGCCGTTCAATGCCAATGTCAATAACGGGCGGGACGGGCGGGACGGCCCAATATTAATTTTGCAGCCACAGAGAACACAAAGGAACACAAAGACTTTGTGAACTATGTGCCCTTTGTGGCCAAAAACAATCTCTGCGACTCTGCGGCTCCGGCCGCGCCGCAGCCATTTCTAGGACGGGCGGGACTGGCGGGACGGCCCAATATTAATTTTGCGCCACAGAGAACACAAAGCCTTTGTGAACTCTGTGTCCTTTGTGGCTAAAAACAATTGGCAGCTGGCATTGGCAATTGGCAACATTTTAACATTGACAACATTTTCCAACTTGGCTTTCTTACCGCGTTTTGCTAGAATTGAAGCCGCAAACGCAAAGGGGCGCGCCATGGCAAAACGCAAAATCCAGGAACTCACCACCGGTGTCCACGATTTCGAGTCCTTGATCAAGGACAAGACGAAGAAATACGTTGACAAAACGAATCTTCTCTACGAGCTTGCGTCGGAGAAGACGGGTGCGCAGTATTTCATCTCGCGCCCGCGCCGCTTCGGCAAGTCGCTCATGCTCACCACGCTCCAGGCGATGTTCGAGGGGCGGAGGGACCTTTTCAAGGGGCTGGCGATCCACGACAAGCCGTGGGAGGGCTGGACTGCGCCGACGCCTGTCTATTCCTTCACGATGTCCAATGCCAATGGCGACTCATACGCCGAGGTGAAGGAGCAACTTGATGAAATCGTCGAAGATCTCTATGAACAAGCGGGTCTAGCCATTCCGACAAAAGGCACGATTCCCGGCAAGTTCTCCAAATTTCTGAAGGCTGCCGCAGAACTCTCGCCGACAAAGAAAATCGTTATTCTCGTTGATGAGTATGACGAGCCGGTGGCAGGGTTTCTGGATGACATCGGGGAATTGAAGCGCGTTCGTAAACTTCTACACGACTTCTACGAGAA